>CALBPG010000087.1 GCA_937899065.1 uncultured Allomuricauda sp. | reverse complement strand
CATGGTCACCAGATGCTGGATGACCTTCACAAGAAAACGAACCCGGGGTACTCAGGTATCGGAAGATTACGAGGTTTGGCCGAATTAAGAGGCCTGGCCCTTGGAATTTCAAAAAGCATGTAATGTCTCAAATAAGCGCAAAGAACTTTATCACAAAAAACTTTTTGCTGAACTCTGAGCAAGCAGAGACCTTGTACCATGAGTATGCCCAGCAAATGCCCATTATAGATTACCACAATCATCTTTCGCCAAAGGAAATCGCAGAAGATTTACCTATCGAGAATATAACTAAAGCATGGCTAAGCGGGGATCACTATAAATGGCGGGGCATGCGCGCTAATGGTATTGAGGAAAAGTATATCACTGGGCAAGCGTCATCTCAGGAAAAATTTGTTAAATGGGCTGAGACCGTACCATACACCTTAAGAAACCCGCTATTTCATTGGACGCAGTTAGAACTCAAACGCTATTTTGATATAGATGCCATTCTTCAGCCCGGTACGGCAGCCAAAATATATTCATCGGCAAACACCATCCTGAAGACTAAGACACCTGCGGCACTATTGGAGGACATGAATGTTGAGGTGGTTTGTACAACGGATGACCCCACAGATGATTTACAGTACCACAAACAAATTAAGGAAAAAGGATTTTTTACCAAGGTATTTCCAACCTTCCGATCAGATAATTTATTCTTGATTGGTCAAGCTGACTTCATCAACTATATTGAAAAATTAGGTCAAACTGCAAACCATTCCATCACAGATTTCACCAGCTTTTTAAGTGCAATAAATCAACGACTAGTACATTTTCAAAACCATGGCTGTAAACTGTCCGATTTTGGATTGGGAACCGCTTTGGCAATGGAAGACTTTACCTTGGATGAGGTCCAGGTGATTTTTGATAAAAGCCTAACCGGTCTTAACGTATCCGAAGAAGAAATCAACAAGTACAGGTCTTGCCTCTTTTTACATCTTGGTCGTAAGTATCACGAAATGGGTTGGGTACAACAATTTCATTTGGGCTCTATTAGAAACAACAACAGTCGTTTACAAAAAGAAGTTGGGGCAGACGTCGGTTGCGATTCTATTGGGGATTATCCTATGGCGACTTTTATGTCCAATCTTTTTGATGCGATTGATTCATCCAACCATCTACCAAAAACTATAACGTATAACCTGAACCCCTCACAAAACGAAGTTTTTGCCACTATGATGGGCAATTATAGTGAAGCTGGAATTCCCGGTAAAATGCAATGGGGGTCGGGATGGTGGTTTTTGGACCAAAAAGATGGTATGGAAAAACAATTGAACACCCTATCCAATATGGGACTTTTAAGTAGGTTCATTGGAATGTTGACGGACAGTCGGAGTTTCCTATCCTTTCCACGGCATGAATATTTTAGAAGAATTTTATGTGATTTAATCGCGGAAGACATAAAGAAGGGACTTTTGCCCAACGATATTCCATTTTTAGGGAAGATGGTTCAAGATATCTGTTACAATAATGCGGTTGAATATTTTGGCTTTAAGGTCAAGTAAAACCACCGAAAAACAAGCCATGACAAACTTTAAAAAGATAAAATACCTGCTTTTAATTGTAGTGTTGGGTCTAGTCTTTTCTTGTCAGGAGGCTACAAACAAAAAGGTCTTGTATTTTGCCCACAACTCTCCTCAATCGCACCCTGTGCATTTGGGTGCTCTAAAATTCCAAGAGGTATTGGCCCAAAAATCAGGAGGGAAGTTGACCCTTAAAATATTTCCAGATGCGCAACTAGGGTCCGAACGAGAGGTTTTGGAATTGTTGCAAATTGGCAGTTTGGCAATTACAAAGGTCAGTGCAGCAACACTTTCCAATTTTGTCCCCGAATATTTGGTTTTGGGAGTGCCCTATTTATTTCGAAATCAAGAACACAAGTTTGAGGTTTTAGAGGGGGAAATAGGAAAGTCCATTTTAGAAAAAGGGAGTAAATTTTGGTTGAGGGGCCTTTGCTATTATGATGCGGGCAGCCGAAGTTTTTACACCAAAACCAAACCAGTGCGAAAACCAGAGGATTTAGAAGGGCTTAAAATTAGGGTGATGAACAATCAAATGGCCATAAACATGGTAAATGCTTTAGGCGGATCAGCGACACCAATGGCCTATGGTGAACTATATACCGCTATACAGCAAGGTGTTGTCGATGGTGCAGAAAACAATGCGCCCTCTTTTGTGTCATCCAATCATTATGAGGTTAGTAAATACTACACCATAGATGAACATTCCGCTGTGCCGGATGTTATTCTGATTGGCACAAAAGCTTGGAAAGAACTTACGGCCGAAGAAAAGCAATGGGTACAAGAAGCATCAGAGGCCTCCGCTCAGGCACAAAAGGAGTTTTGGCGTATTTCTGTAGAAGCTTCCATGGAGAAAGCAAAAGCAGCGGGGGTAGAAATTATCATTCCTGAAAAAGAACTGTTTGCCCAAAAATCAGAATCGGTTTTGGAAGAATTTCTAAAGGCCTACCCAGAAATGAAAAATTTGGTAACCGATATAAAGACTAAATAATATGAAATGAGCATAAACAAATTTCATCATTGCATACCCACTGGCGTGATTAAATTTTTGTGCGAATTGCTGAATGTGCAAAAATTTTTAGTTCTGCATTTTCAATAAACTATAAAATTTTAAACAGATGAAAACCATTGATTTCATTTTTGGAAGAGTCAATAAGGTTTTGGAGGTAATGCTCATAGGAATTTTTGGGCTTTTGGTATTGGATGTCCTGTGGCAAGTTTTTTCAAGGTATATTCTGGGAAAATCATTCTCTTTTACCGAGGAATTTGCTCGGTTCTCATTAATCTGGTTATCCATATTGGGTGCAGCATATCTTAATGCAAAACGAGAACATTTGTCCATGGATTTCCTTTACAAAAAGCTTTCATTGAACAATAAGAAAAAGGCACTATACCTTATTGAACTCCTTATCTTTTTATTTGCCCTTGTAGTAATGGTTATTGGCGGATTCAACCTGGTTTATATCACATTGCACTTGGAACAGCTTTCAGGAACTTTACGAATCCCGTTAGGCTATATCTATGCCATACTTCCCTTTAGTGGGGTATTAATCATGTGTTTTTCCCTTTACCATATTTCAAAAATAAATACCCATCAAATAACGGAATAATATGAGTATTGAACTGCTAAGTATTTTGGTGTTATTCGTAAGCTTCTTTATGCTTTTGCTCTTAAAAGTTCCGGTTGCCTATAGTATTGGCATATCCACCACGCTGTCCTTACTGTTGAACATTGACAGATTACCAGGTATTACTACTATTGCCCAACGAATGACCACGGGTATTGATAATTTTGCCCTATTGGCAATTCCGTTTTTTGTATTGGCAGGAGAGATTATGAAACGCGGTGGAATAGCCAATCGCCTTATTAATTTTGCTAAATCCCTAGTCGTAAGTTTGCCTGGTGGCCTCGCCTACGTCAATGTTTTGGCATCAATGCTTTTTGGCGCCATTTCGGGCTCTGCAATTGCAGCAACATCCGCCATAGGGAGTATAATGACGGATAGAATGGAAGAAGAGGGTTTTCCAAGAGAATTTAGTGCTTCGGTAAACATTACCTCATCCACTACAGGTTTGCTGATACCGCCAAGTAATATTTTAATTGTGTATGCATTGGCTAGCGGAGGTCTCGCTTCAGTCGCAGCATTATTCGTAGCGGGGTATTTGCCTGGAATTTTATTGGGTGTGGCACTGATGGGTTATATTGCTTTTGTGGCTATTAGAAGAGATTTTTCAAAAGGGGACCCCTTGCCTTTTAAACAGATATGGACCTTTTTTAGAAAAGCATTCTTTAGTCTATTGTTATTGGTAATTGTCGTTGGAGGTATTGTAGCAGGGATTTTTACCGCTACTGAAGCTTCTGTTATTGCTGTTTTATATGCCGCTGTTTTAGCATTGATTTATGGTGACATAAAAGTCAAAGACTTTTCCTCTATTTTACTTACCAGTGCCAAGACCACAGCAGTGGTGATGTTCTTAATATGTACCTCGATGGCGATGTCGTGGTTGTTTTCGTTTGAAGGTATTCCAGAACTGATGAGTAATTTCCTCTTGGACCAATTCAGTAATAAATTTGTTATTTTCTTGGTGATTAATATCGTATTGTTACTAGTGGGGACATTTATGGATATTACCCCCGCAGTACTTATTTTCACCCCTATTTTTCTACCTGTCGTAATGGAATTGGGAATGGACCCAGTACATTTTGGTATTGTACTTGTATTGAACCTTTGTATCGGTTTATGTACCCCACCAGTCGGCACAATTCTCTTTGTAGGAAGTGGTGTTGCCAATATCTCTGTTTCCCAAGTTGTTAAACCCTTGCTGCCGTTTTTGGCCATAATGATTTTTGTATTGCTTTTAATCCTCTACATACCAGAAATCACCATGATCTTACCAAAACTATTTGGTTTGTAATCGTATGGATTATGAAAAATATCACTTGCTTATTAGTTCTACTTTTCTTTGTAAAGAGTCGAGGCCAAGACTATTTTGATATTCCTGAAACAGCATTTCAAACAGTTTTAAACGCACCTGTTGATGTTATACAAAAAGGAGAAGGGCATTATTTTATTGACTTTGGAAAGTCCTTTTTTGGAACGGTTCAAATACTTAGCAAAGTCGCCCAGAATGATTCATTAATCCTTCATTTAGGGGAAAAACTTGCTGCACCCCATACCATAGATAGAAACCCGGGGGGAAGTATACGATATCAAAAAACTAAATTAAGGGTCAGCCAACCCAACACACCTATCGTTCTGTCATTACCGGCAAATAAGAAAAATACAAGTCCACCAGCGATACAACTACCAAGCACTTTTGGGGTTATTATGCCTTTCAGATATCTTGAAATTGAGAATTTGAAAATTCCCATAACTAATATAGAAATCTTTCAAAAAGCATTTCATTATAAGTTTAACGATGAGGCTAGTCATTTTTCTTCTTCAAACACTGTACTGGATGCTGTTTGGGATTTATGTAAGCATACCATTAAAGCAACAAGTTTTACAGGGTTTTATGTGGATGGCGATAGGGAACGTTTACCTTACGAAGCAGATGCATATATCAATCAGTTGAGTCATTATTGCTTAGACAACGAATACTCCATTGGCAAGAGAACAAATCAATATTTTTTAGATCATCCCACTTGGCCCACCGAGTGGCTTTTGCATACCGTACTCTTGTTTTATCATGATTTTATGTATAGCGGAGATGTTCAAATGCTAGCTAGGAATTATGAAGCATTAAAACGAAGAACACTCTTTGATTTAGAACGTGAAGACGGTTTGATTAGTTCCAAATCCAAAAAAATGAATCAAGCCTTTGTTTCAAAATTGGGTTTTAAAAATCCTCAAACAAGAATAAGGGATATAGTTGATTGGCCACCAGGGCAACAAGACACCGGTTGGAAATTGAAAAACGAAGCTGGAGAACGTGATGGATATGAAATGGTTCCCATAAATACCGTGGTGAATGCATTTTACTACCGGAACTTGGTCTTGATGTCTAAAATTGCTGGACACTTAGATAAAAACGAGGAAGTTGTTTTTTGGAGTACTAAAGCCGAAAAGATAAAGAGAACATTGAATACCAAATTACTGGACAAAAACAGGGGTATATATATTGATGGCGAAGGTACAGAGCATGCCTCGTTGCATGCAAATATGTTTCCACTGGCCTTTGGTCTGGTTCCAGAGGAGCACAAAAAAACCGTAGTCGCTTTTATTAAAAGTAGGGGTATGGCTTGCAGCGTTTACGGTGCACAATATCTTTTGGAAGCCTTATTTAGTGCTGAAGAAGCCTCATGTGCTTTGGCTTTACTTACGGCAAAACATGACCGTAGTTGGTATAATATGATTAAAATAGGGTCCACAATGACGCTTGAAGCGTGGGACCCTGCCTACAAGCCCAATTTGGATTGGAACCATGCTTGGGGAACGGCACCAACAAATATTATTGGGAGAAGACTATGGGGAATTACCCCCACCGAACCAGGTTTTAAATCAGTTCAAATTAAACCCCAACTTGTTGATTTGCAATATACTGAAATCAAATTACCCACAAGTAAAGGCAGTATTGTTTGCCATTATAGAAAAGGGGATTCAAAACAGCTATTTGAAGTTACACTACCTGTAAATATGAAAGGAACCTTTATACTTCCAAAAGGGATTTTGGCTGTTGAATTCAATGAAAAGATGGGCAAATCAACAAGCGAATTACATCTTAAAAGCGGCTTAAATAGTATTCTTATACATACCCAGTAAAGCTCTACAATAGTGTTTTACTTTTTTTGCCTTATTTAAAGGTTCACTTTAAGATGCTAGAAAGTCAGCATTAGAGAACATTAAGTCCATATTGATTTCCGCTGAAACGTCCCAGTGGGAAAGGTTTCCGTAAAGAGATAAAAACCGAAACATTTGTTTCGGTTTTCCATATGAATCTTTTTAATCGGAATTAGTACTCAAGTCCTAAATAATCCATTGCTTCAAAGTATGTCATTTTTGAAAAGTCAGGGTGACCATTTTTGCTTGTTGTGTTGCTGTTGGATTCAATGACAGCCACCTTTAAAAAATCAAGTTCACCAGCCGTGATGGTAAAATTACTACCGTCCGCAAGATCTACAAAATCAAGGATATAAAATCCTGGGGTCATATCAGCAGATATACTAAAAGGAAGAAAATGTCCTATTGCAGGTAGCTGAAACCAATTATTATTTCGTTTTACATAGCCAAGAACTACGTCATCTTCAATAACAGATAGCGTTAATTCTGGAATATTCTGCCCATATGTTGTACCTGATACGTTTGATATATCAAATGTATAGACATTCACGTTGGCATTTCCATCAGCTCCATCCTGGCCATCCTGGCCATCTTCCCCGTCAACGCCATCTTGCCCATCTTGTCCATCAGTACCATCTTGTCCATCTGCGCCATCTTGCCCAGCTAGTCCTTGTTCGCCCTGAATTCCTGGCGCACCATCCAGACCATTTATGCCATCTTCGCCATCTTCGGCACTACAGGACATGGTTAAGATTACGATACTTGCAATTAAAAAATACTTCAGTTTTAAAAGTGTTGTTTTCATGATTCAAATTCTTTAATGATTTGTTTGTGTTTTACATCACTAAAGTATTGTTAGTCAGTTGGTTATTTGTACATGAAAATCCCCGAAATTTTTCCTAGGTGTTTTCCCTGATATGGGTGTCGATGCTTTTTTCGGGATAAAAAAGTTGTGAATCGGTTCCAATAATTATTCATGGATTAAAATACGTACCTTAAGATTGTACGTGTAATTTTTAATATCAGGAAATATGAAAAAATCAATTTTTCAAGTTCAAAAAGCGGTAAAAGTTAAAACGCTTTCTAAAAAACAGTCTGTAAAGATTTTTGGTGGAAATGCTAAAAACACTATTCAGAATATTCGAGCTTAAACCAAATTGAATACGACTTCGAAATTCATGCTCAAAAAAATAAATGGGGTTGGACGGTTGTCTAGTCCCGTTTTTGTTTTAAAGAACATTCATCTACATGACGACTAGTCCAAAAGTCCTTTTTCCAACGCTACTCGAACCAGTCCAGCGGTATTCCTTACACCTAACTTTTGGGTGAGGTTATTCCTGTGACTTTCCACGGTTTTGGGACTTATGAACAAAAGCTCTGAGATTTCTTGGGTGGTATGCTCTTTCACAATTAGCGTAATGACTTCTTTTTCTCGTCTTGTCAATTTTGGAATGAAGGATGCATTACTGTTTCCAATACTGTCATTGAGCAGTATATCTTTAATACTCAGTGGTAAATATTGTTTTCCTACATAGACGGTTTCGATGGCGGTTATCAATTCTTCTTTCGCTGTGTTTTTTAGTAGATATCCTCTTGCACCGTTTCGTAGCATATTTTTGATAAAGCCTGTTTCACTGTAGTTAGACAATGCCAGTATGGCAAGCTTTGGATGCTTTTTGACTAGTGTCTTGCACAAATCGATACCATTACTATCGGGTAAGTTAATATCTAACAACAAAACATCTGGCATTTCAGAATCAATGTCACCAAGTAGCTGTTTCCCTAACCCAAAGGTTGCAATCACACACATATTTTCTACATCTTCTAGCATGCTTTCAATACCCTTGAGCACCATGCTGTGGTCATCTACTACTGCCACTCGTATCATATTTCAACCATTTTGTCTAGTTCCATCTCTATTTGAACTGTGGTTCCCTTGTTGCTCGAATCGATATCCAAATCAGCTTTTAAGAAATCGACCCTTGATTTGATGTTTTGCAATCCGATACCTTTTGCTGTATCATAAGCGTCAAATCCTTTTCCATTATCTTCTACCGTTAAGGTCAGTTTATCTCCGTGATTATTGATTTGCACCATCGCTTCCGATGCTCCTGAATGTTTAAGGATGTTATTGATAATTTCCTGTATAATTCTATATATCGCAGTTTCATTCTCTTTCTTTAAACTTATCCTATTCCCGAAATGTTGGAAACTTATCTTAACCTTTTCCAAGGTGTTTTGTTTCATGCAAAACTGCTCAATGGCTTCTATCAGGTCAAATCTATATAGCGATGGCGGCGCCAAATTATGGGAGATTCTTCGTACTTGTTCCACAGCATTATCTAACATGCTTAAAGCTTCGTCATAATCTGTTTTTTCTTTAGCAGTTAACTTTTTCTGGCCAATACTGCTGATTTTATATTTGATTACTGCCAAATCACCATTGATGCCATCGTGTAGATCTTGGGCAAGACGATTACGTTCTTTCTCTTCCCCGTCTATGAGCGATTCAAGTTTGACAACCTCCTGTTTTGCCTCAAGTGCCAGAATCTCATTGGTCTTAGTTTTTTGCCGTTGTTTGAAATAGAACCAAAGGCCTATAATGGATAGCAATAGGCACAGCCCTATAAAAATCGCTAGGGTTACTTGGTTTTCTTTTCTAAGGATTGTGTTTTCTTGATGTTGTAGCTGTAAGTCTTGCGTAGCGATTTCTTTATCTTTTTTCTCTGCTTCATATTTGGCATCGGCTTCTGCTAACGCTTCCTTATTCTGTTTTGAGTATAACGAATCTTTAAACTGCATCGCTAACTTCAATAATTCGTTTGATTTTTTGAGGTTACCCCTTTTGGCTTCTAATTCGGACCAGCTTTCATAGGCGTTTACTCCTACGTAAAATATGGGTTCCTCTTGCTTGAATTTATATTCAAATTCCTGAAAGTAACGACTCGCTTCCGAGTAATCCCCATGCTTTGTTTCGTGACGTGCCAACATAATGTAGGTGGTGAATACCTCAAAGTTCTTGTTACGCGCCAATGCATGTTTATTTGCTTCCAATAAGGCAACTTTTGCTTTATTATATTGCCCAATTTCATCGTAAAACTCTCCTAGTTCTACATTAATACGATAACAAATTTCTGGGGATTTTGTTCGTTCACAGAGTTCCAAGCCCCTTTCCATGAATATTTTAGCACTATCTATTTTATTCTCTTGTCGATACATATACGCCAAGGCTCTCGAAGTCATGCCCTCTGCACGTAGATTATTTCCTGAGACACTTTTTTCATAACCCAGTATAAAATATTTTTTGGCTGGGCCATTAGCATTGTTATGGAAATAGAATACCCCTCGGCTAAAGTATAATCTACCCATAATACTGTCGTTTTGTTCTACGAACGATATTGCCTTGGTATTATACTCTAGCGCTTTTTCAAGACTATTTTCATAGCTAATGGCATAGTTGGAATACACAACAGATATTTCGACACTATCTTTTCTTGGGTCTAGTTTTTCCAAGGCTTTTTCAAAATAGTAATGCGCTGAATCCTGATTGGCGGCATAATATTGGAAAAGCCCTTTATTCCCATAAATCTTATCGATTTTATAGTAACCACTGAGTTTGGATAAAAATTCCGCCTTTTTTGTATACGATTCGCTACTATCAATACTTATAGTAAAGAACGTACTACTCAGCTTAAGGTATAGGTCGATTTTAGTAGTGTCTGCTAAGTTAGCCCTAGCCAAAGCATTTTTTAAACTGTCTATTTCACTGTTTTGTGCATGACTGCTATGAACACAAAATAGAATTGAAAGTATTACGTAAAATTTTTTCATGGTTGGATAGCTATAAAACAATGTCAATAACAACTTTTTATATTAATTGCATTTGGGACCGTATTTTCCAGCATCTTCATACGTTCTAAAATAACGATTACCATTCAAAAAGGTCTTATCATCCTTGTCAATGGTTACGACATAATTATACTGTTCACCATCATAAAAGTTCAACCTCAGAATTACTTCATCATCTTTTTTCAGTATTTCCCAGGTACCAGCACCTTTGTTGGTATTCCCGTATCCACCATTGTAGTTCCCTCCAGAAACGCTCATGCTATTGTATGATGAATGATTGAAATAACCGTCGCCGCATAGGTCAATTTTAACCTTTTTCCCATAGCTGCCCGTTCCGTTTGAAGTATAGGATTCCATATAGGTCAAGCGACAGTCGCTAAACTTCTTTTCCCACTCATTTGCCGGTTTCCTATTTTGGATGTTAGGGGTATCCTGAGCAGGTTTGTTGAATGTCAATGACTGGACCAATTTGAGCGCTGCTTCAATATTTTGGTTTGAAAAAACAGACTCGTTCGAAGCACTGATGATGGTTATGCCAAGACCATTGGAATTCAAACAACCTAGAATAACCGCTTTTGCTGGCTCGCCAGAAATGGTTCCTGAAAAAGTATTGCCTATTACATGGTCAGATATTGTTTCTATGGTCCCTATTGGGGTAAGCGTGCTATTCGGACCTATCTTAAAAGTATCGGATAGCTCCTTTTTTATGGCTGGTAAATTGGTTAAGTCATGCGATGTGATTAACATAAAACCTGGAAATGCATTACTTCCCATGAGATACCCATTTTCTACCTCTTGTCCCATCCAACCTTTAGGTACTTCAAAAGAAACTCCGAGTTCAGGATAATTTACAGGTTGAATGCTCTGTGCATGTACAACTGTGGTTATTGTTAGCATTAGAGCCGAAATAATGAACCTATAACTAGCGAAATTTTGCATCCTTGTTCCGATTTAAAAACAAACCGAAAGTTATTTCAAGACCGCCGACATTTTCTACAAGAAAACACCTGTAGTTTTTTCTAAAGGTTTTCCCTGATAGTCAAAATGCAGTCCGTACAATAAATCTGGAGATTCAGGTGGAGATATTTTAGACAGAAACTCATTCTTGCAATTCAATTCCGGAATACCCGAGAACAATGCGAACCTAGACTGGATTTACCAATCTGAAGGGAATATTGGATCCTTGTCCCAAGGTACAACTTCAGTGTTGGTTCAAAACAAAAGCAGCGCAGCTATGGGTCAGAAGAAGAACAAAAAAGGTTGAATTGAATGAACCTATGGTACATTATGAGACATTTGAAAACTTAAAACTGCTTCAACAGCGTAACCTTACTAATGAATTGGGTACTTTGTTGTATAGGTTCAAAAATGTCGGTTTGGGTATCGTTAAAGACCAAATAAACAAAAGACAATGGGAGGTATTCCCAACTAAACCGAACATTCCAGCGTCCTTGTTCGTTAAAACTATTGTACTGGTAAAAAGAGGACAGCTGTACCCTGGGATTCAGGGCAAGCCGCAAACTGGCGGTATAGAGATTGGTGGTCAAATCCTCCTCCAATATCCCAACTCCCCGAATATCATTTCGTTCATAGTTTAAGGTAAAAGTAGTGTGCGGGATAGGTGCAAAACGCGCTGCCGCATTCATAGTGGTTCGCGTACCATTGTAAAAGCCCCCGAAGTTGACGCCCAAATCCCCAGACCATTTTTTCGATAGGTCTGTATTATATTGCACTAAATAACGGGTGTAGTAATAACGATCTCGTGCAATCTCCAATCCTAAAGGTGCGAAATCGAAGTTGATGTTTTGCCAAGTTGGAACGCTTGTGATTTCCACAAAACTATCATCTTTGAACCATGTAAAAACAGGAAATATAATCAAGCTTGCCTGTTGAAAGCTGCTCGGGTTGGTTGCATCATGATTGTAATCCACGAAAACACCAGGGTCCCATCTTCGAATCCAATCCAGGTTTTTGGGGCGTAAAATGAAATAACCCCCAGGATTATGCCGAATGACGTCATTTTGTCGTACAAAGCCCATTCTAGGACTATAGTTGGCATCTATGTATTCGGTTAACCAACCGTAGTAAAATTTATTCGAGTTGTTACCGAAAAACAAGCGGCCTGCATACCCCGTTTTACCGGTGCCCTCATCAATGGAAGAGGACAACATATATTGAATATCCCATTGACTGGTTGGGCGTATTTGCCCATCGAGAGTTATCGTGGTATTGTTGTTGCTTTCCAGTCCTAGGTTCGAAAAAGTATCATCCAATCTATGGGTCACCATGACACCAATGTTGTTTTCCCGGCCGTAATTCTTCAAGTACCGCAAGACGCCAAAATTGGAACCTGCTGAATTCTCGGTTTCCCTTTGGCGCACAAATAACCCAGCAAGGGCATTCTTTTCCGTACGTTGGGTAAATCGAGCTCCTACATCAATAGCCGCTGGAATGGCGTTGAACTCTCCTTGAAGACCAATTCTCCTACTAAAAAAAGGACGAATGGATTGTTGCGAACCCCCTGCCCAGATGCCCGAATTCTCTAAAAAGAACTGTCTTCGTTCCGGGAAGAAAATATTAAAACGCTCAAGGTTGTTTACAGCCCTATCCACATCTGCCTGCGCAAAATCGGTGTTTACGGTTAGGTCTAACACGGTTTTTGGATTGATGGCCCATTTGGCGTCGACTCCCACCTTCGGCTCATTCAGTTTCTCAATCAGTTGTTCTCCGGTTTTGTTCTCATCGTATTGGTAGAGGGCATAGGGCTCAACCCGAATGTTTGTGGAAGGTGGTGGGGCTTCTATTCCGGTCAATTGTGCTGCATACGTCATCCTATAAGGGGTGAAAGACTGGGGTATAGCAGGAAAAGAAGACACTTCAATATCTCTGCGTGCATAGCGTACCAAGGTAAATCCTAGGGTAATGGTATTGCCTTCCTCTGGTAGATTGTAGCGAAGGGATTTGAAGGGAATAGCCATTTCAACCATATAGCCTTCGTCCGACCTTTTGGTTCGGACCCGCCAGAGCGTATTCCACCCGGTATCAAAACTATTTCCATTGAAGTTTTGAAAATCTCTTTGGTTCCCATAAGGCGTCGTTTGGAAACCTTGGGCGTATTGTTTTAGGTTTTGCGGGTCCAGTGCAATACCAAAAAGGTCATTTAGGCCCCAACTAAAGTCCCGGCGGAGGTCTTGCACACGAATTCCCTTTAATCCAACAGAATCTTTACAGATTGCCCCGATATATACGTTTTTGTCATCGTACAAAAGTCTCACCTGAGTTTCGTACCGTATGGGGCCCCCTTGACGAGGTTCACGTCGAAAAAACTCTGAAATTACTCTTCCTTGTTGCCAATCCGTCTCATCTAATTTTCCGTCGACTGTGATTTTGGAAGAAGCCCGAACGGCTTGAATTTGTTGTAGGGAATCTGGTGGAGGAAAGTTTTCATCATCTTGCGCTTGTACTGGAAGGGTACACAAAAGAGATAGGATTAAAAGGAGTCTCATTGATTGGATTGAATTAATTGTAAAAGTTGGGCATTGAATTCCTCTGGTTTTTCCCAAAACATTGCATGACTTGAAATGGAAACCACCGCTATTTTAGGGGCGTTTTGGTTCAACCAGTTTTTGGCCTTGGCAAACCATGAATCCCTCACCATATATAAGGTTGGGATTGAAATCTTTTGTACTTCTTGGGTGTAATCGCAGGTTAATCCATCAATGTAAAGACTAAGGGCAACGTGCGGAGGTGTCATTTGAATTTCATTGCGCATCCAAGTACGTGTTTCAGGTGCGATACTATCCTTCAACATCCAGTTGATAATTCCATTGGGCTCGCTTGGTCCGGACAGCATCCCCTTTAAGGAGTTTCGATAGTCATCAAAGCTTCCATAAACCAACTCTTTTGTTGGGTCTCCAATCCATTTGGGTGGTTCGTCAATGAGCACAAGTTGCTGGATTCTGTCGTTTTCATATGCCTTCAAGTATTCAAATAGTGTCAGACAGCCGCTAGACCATCCTATCAAAATGATATCTGTTAAGTCTTTTTGCAAAATGATTTCCCTTAAATCCTGGGCATGATGGAAATAGGTGTTTTTGTAAACCGTTTGATTTGATTTACCCTGTCCCCGTGGGTCGTAGGTGATAACCCGATGCGTTTTGGAAAGCTGTTGTTGTTGCTTTTCGAAAAAGCGCCCTGTCATGGTCCAACCTGTAATGAACAAAAGGGTTTGTCCTGCTCCCGAATCCGCTACGTAAAGTTGGGTGCTATCCTTAAGGACCATAAATTCTTGCTGCCCTTGAGCACTAAAGACAAAACATAAAACCAACAAAAGACTAAAACGTTTCATAGGTCTTTTTTGGAATGGATTCTTTGTAATTGATTTGTAAATAATTGTTGCCATCAATGAGATTTGCAAAACCTTCAGGCGTGATTTCCGGTCGGTCAGGTCCTATTAACGTAGCCACATACCCAACTTTTATATCAGTTTCGGTACCCAGAGAAACATTAGTGTGGCTTGCGTTGACATTGACAACAGGATAGAGTTTGTCTCCAAGCAAAACCTTTGCTCCATTCTCCGCACCGCTATCGTAACCATCAGCCCACCCAACGGGTAAGGTGGCAATCCATTCGTCTTTTTCAACTTTATAAAAGCGCGAAAAACCGATGGTATCTCCAGGTTTTAGTTTTTCCAAACGGATGACCAGCGCTTTTAAACGAAAGGGTACTTGTAGTGGGTATTTTTGGGCTTGGTCCATCTTTGCTAAAGGAAAAGAACCGTACACCAAAATTCCGGGTCGAACCATATCCTGATGTGAGTCGGAAATATCCAAAAGAGAGTAAGAAGGCGCTAGATGTTTTACGCCGTAGGATATGTTTTGGTCTTCCAGCTTTTTAATGATTCGATTGAAACGTTGTATCTGCTCTTTGGCAAAATCCTTCGGAGTAGTCAAGGTGGAGAAGGTTTGAACGATTTCAAGGTTTTCATTTTTTGCAATCGACTGAGCGATGCTAAATGTTTCTTCGTACGGGATTCCCATTCTGCCCAACCCTGTATCGATGTAAAGGGCCACTGGAATACGTTTTTGGACCGTTGCAGCCAGTGCTTGTATTTTTTTCAGAGAGGCTTGTGAAAAAACACTGAGAACAATGTCGTCCTCCACAAGCTCCTGTGCGTTAGCTTCATCAAAATCACCCATCAGAAGGATGGGTTTGGTGAAACCTCCTTTTCGAATCGCCGTAGCACGGCCATCTTTGACGACAGCAACACCAAAAACCTGAGGAGAGCCATCCAACATATTGGCCACTTGAACGTCTCCCAATCCGTATGCGTTGTTCTTGAGTACGGCCATAACAGGTTTGCCGCCGGCCATTTTACTAATTTGAGTGGCGTTATGGAGATAAGCGCTTTCCGAGAGTTCAAGCCAGGGTTGGCTATGGTATCGTTGTGCAATAGGTTTGTTAAATTGCCCAAAAAGATTGGGGGTCAATGTCAGGGCTGTAATGCCCGAAAAACATTGGGCTATAAAATGTCTTCGTGGTTGGGTTGAGGTTTGGTTTTCAACCATATGATTCCGTTTTATGCTTTTTAGTATCAATACCTTTTGTTGGTATACACGTCATTATCACCTGCAATACAAATATTATGTTGTTGTTATAAACAGACGCAGAAAGATTCAAGTTGAAAGGTGTCTGAGCACAAAAACGGCTCAAACCGAATTTTAAAACCTATAGCCAAAGTCATCTGCATAGGTCAAAAAGTGCTAGGTGTTGAAAAAAGCAGGCGGTGGCCTAGAAAGCAATTCTTTAATCAAAGAACTATTTTGGGTTTGGGTAGTCAAAAAAGAAAGGTCGCCATCAAAAGGTAAGGCAATGGCCATTTGGGGAACCAACACCGGAAATATCAACTGGATATCAGCTTTTTGAAAATCCAATGCAAGTTCACAGTGTTCGCAAGGGTGTTCATTTGCTTCCTCGCTGTGCTGGTGTTCATAAACGTGGAAAGCTGAAACCTTAAAAAGCAAAAGGCTTAAAAAAACAAAGGCCCCAATTTGTTTTAAAACGTTTTTCACAACTATTCAAACTAAAAGATTTCGAGTTGCATTCTGTGTTAAGGTTATGGTAATTTTCAAAGTATAGATGTTCTTAACTACCTATTGACTTAGTAATAGCTCAGAACCGCAAATTTCCCAACATAGATTCCCGCCTTCGCAACTTCCCTTTTTTATTTAAAAACCATCGCGTTTAGGTTTGTTTCAAATTCTAAAACGAAAATCATGAAAATTCAAAAAATTCTGATACCCTTATTCGTATCACTTTTTCTATTAAGTGCTGTTCAAGCTCAAGAATCAAAATCAAAAATCAAGCAAGTAGCGGCACAATTTGTGAAAGGAGCTGATGTGCAAGATGGTAAAATGTTGGAAAAGATTTTGGAACCCTCATCCTTACAATACGTGATGATAGGAGGGAAGTTGAATACCTTTTCCGCCAAAGATTACGTTCAAATGGTCAATGAAAAAAAGCTGGGAGGTAAACCTAGAAAAATCACGTATCGCCATGCTGAATTTTTGGGTAACAACCTCGCTGTTGTAGTTTTAAATGCGGTAAGCGTTGAATATGATTTTCTCTATCAGCTTTCCATGACCAAAGGTGCTGACGGGGCCTGGACTATTGTTGGCATTACAGCTGAAATCAATGGCGTGTAATATGGTGGTCAAGCAAAAGTTTTTGTGCTTTCTAGCAAGTCTCTGCGTATACACTGGTTTAAAAGCTCAGCAAAGCGTAGAGGCTTCGGGTATTACATTTCAGTATGAAGTGAAAGGTGATTCCATTCATGCGGTTTTAAGTGCACCTACCGAGGGTTGGGTTGGTGTTGGATTCAACTCAAAAAATAGCATCGTTGGAAGTGATTTGCTCTTGTTTAACATGAGGGGCAAACAGGTTACAGGAACCGACTTATTCGTAAAAGGTGCTGGGAATCCAGTGAAGGATAGTGAAAATGGAGGAAAAAACACGGTTCTTATTCATGGAGGTACTCAAGAAAGCGGATACACCAAAATTCAATTTTCAATTCCTTTGGATTCTAAAGATTCAAACGATTTTGTTCATGTTTTGGGTCAAAAATACTGGTTGATTTTGGCATATTCCGTTTCGGATGATTTTGACCACCATTCCATAGTTCGAAAGCATGTGCCCTTTATCCTGAAAAGATGAGGATTCAAATTACTTGAGTAACTTTCTGGTATGATTCTCCAAGCGAAAAGAACCCAAGTTGTTATTTACCTATTTTGGGTAGTAGCCGCTCTTTTTACAAGTACGCAATTGTATCTCAAAACATTGGAGGCTGGTGGTTCGGACACTTGGGGAAAGCTGTTTCTTATCCAATTCTTGGTGTGGAACATTTGGGCAGGTCTTAGTCCTCTTATTTTCTGGCTTGGGAAGCGTTTTCGAATTGACAGACAGACCTATTATGGTGGTCTTTTGCTCCATATCGTTTTTGCGGTCGTTATCGTCTTAATGTATTTGGCTATCTATTCCTTGATTTGGAACTTTTTGGGGATTGGAACCTTTAGTTGGGATGCTTTCAAGTTGTATTTCAAGGTGTTTTTCCTGAATCTTTTTCATTGGTTCTTTTTCATTTATATGACCATCATTGGCTTGGCGCATGCCATCCAGTATCAAGCAGCGCTAAAGCAAAAGCAGGATGAATCCGCTGCGTTGGAGAGACAACTCTTAATTAGTGAGCTCAATACGCTAAAGGCACAGCTTTCTCCCCATTTTTTATTCAATACCATCAACAATGTGGTCAGTACTATTGAACAAGGGAAAAACGAGGTAGCTTCTGGTATGCTAATTCGCTTGGGAGAGTTTTTGCGCATTTGCCTGGAAGAGTCGCAACATAAAATGATACCGCTTCACAAGGAATTGGATTTTATAAAAAAGTATCTGGAAATCGAGCAGTTTCGAAACCCAGACTTAAACGTGGTGATTCAGTCGGAAAGCCAGCAGCAAAATGCCTTGGTACCCAGTTTTATTCTTCAACCTTTGGTTGAAAACGCCATCAAGCATGGCATTTCCAAAAAGAAGTCTGCCAAACGCATCGAAATTGGTAGTGAAAAAACAGCTGAAAACCTCAAGCTTTACGTGTACAACGAAGGTCCAAGCCTAAAAACACAAAAACGGATGGGCATAGGGCTAAACAACACAATTTCACGTCTCAAGAAAGTTTATGGCAATGCAGGCCGTGTTGAGCTGTTTTCTGTTAACGATGGTGTTATGGTAGAATTACAAATTCCGTGGGAATGACAAAGCAGAGACTCAAAACCTTGGTAGTTGATGACGAGTTGGAAGCCCAAAAGCGTTTAGAGTTGCATTTGGGCAAATTTGAAGCCTTGGAGCTTTTACCCAGCTGTCAGAATGGAAAGGAGGCGTTGGACAGTATCCAACGAAACAACCCAGACATTGTTTTTTTGGATGTAGAAATGCCCGAAATGAACGGATTGGAGGTTTTGAAGCATTGCGCACCGCCTTTTCCCTATATTATTTTTGTTACGGCCTACAATCAATATGCTGTGGAAGCTTTTGCGCAGAACGCAGTAGACTACATTTTGAAACCATATACTTTTGAACGCATCACTATTTCAGTAGAAAGAGCTATTTACGCCATTGAAAAAGACAGGCTTTCCCAACTTAATGAACAACTAAAGGATTTGCTTTTTTCCTTATCC
Organism: uncultured Allomuricauda sp.; assembly: GCA_937899065.1. Classification (GTDB taxonomy): domain Bacteria; phylum Bacteroidota; class Bacteroidia; order Flavobacteriales; family Flavobacteriaceae; genus Flagellimonas. Next base: position 25,995 of record CALBPG010000087.1, on the reverse strand, counting down.
GAAAAATCCCAAAAGGGATTTACTGAAAATTATGTCGAACGTATCGCCGTAAAATCCATTGGGCAAAAGACATTTATTCCCGTGCCGGAAATCATCCATATTGAAGCTGCCGACCAATACGTTGAGGTGCACACATCTAAAAAGAAACATATGGTGCGGGAATCTATGGATAAACTGGAAAGTATTTTGAACCCCTCTACTTTTTTCAGAACCCATCGTTCGCATATTGTCAATCTAAAGCACGTAGTTGCTTTGGAGACTGTCGATAAACATTTGAGCTTGACGGTCTTGGATACGGGGGTTAAGGTGAAAATCACCAATAGCCGAAAAGCTGATTTTAAAACAAGAATGGGCTTTTAGGCCTCGTCTTTGGCCAATCGTGGATTGGGATAGTTATCTGATTGGTCTTCAACCGTATTATCCAAACAGGTAAAATCTTTTTCCACCAAAAGTGACAGTTCTTTTGTGTCATTCCAGTCTACAGTGTTGGCATACCCCACTCGATTACTTTTGGCCCATGCGCTTTGTTCTGACTCAGGAAAGTAAATAGTGATGGTATCCTCCTTAAAATCTGCTTCTAGTTCAGTGATATTGGCTTTCGCGACCAAAGTGTACGTCAAGGTTTTCGATGCGAATTCCGTAGTCTCTGAATAGCTGCCCTTTTCTGAGAAAGCTTCCACCTCGCTTTTGGTCAATCGAAACCGGACCGAGTTTCCTTTGATTCTAATCTTCATGGGGTTCTTTTTTGGCCACCAAGCCTTTGGTGAATTCGTTTAGCGCTTCAACTTTTTCCTCAAAATCACCTTGTATGGTCTTACGGTATTCATTTAGGTTCTTGACGAGGTCATCAATGTTTTCGGGAATCACATCCTCGAAAAATTGACGCAATCGTTTGGCCGTCGTAGGAGATTTCCCGTTGGTGGAAATCGCCACCTTCACGTTGCCTTTTGTAACGATTCCTCCCATATAAAAGTCACAAAACGGTGGATTATCCGCCACATTGACCAGGATAGAACGCTTGCGACAATGGTGATACACTTTTTCGTTAACCGCAGGTACATCAGTGGTAGCTACTACAATGTGTTTTCCCTGTAAGTACTTCTTCCGGTATTTGCCTTTGAGCATGGTCACCTTATGCTTTTCGGCCAAGGTGATGGTCGCTTCCCGGTACATGGGCGATATCATATGGACTGTCGCATTGGGGCTGGATTTAAGCAAAAACCGTAGCTTTTCTTCCGCCACATTACCTCCACCAACAATCAATACCTGAAGTTGATTGACTTTTAAAAAAACGGGATATAGCTCATTTCGTTCCATGTGTAAACGGCTTTATGGACTTTCGCAAGAATACCTGCAGCATACAAAATTAAGGACAATCGCGTGCATTGGACCTACACAGAACAAAAAATAGACACGCTGTTATTTTTTTAAGGGAGCAAAATGACTTGACCCAATTACAAAATGTTGGTCGTCTTTGGGGTAAAAGCCAAAAAAGAAAGACTCCGTTGTTCCGTTATTATAAGTCAAAGTAATTTCATAGTCGTTCAATTGATACGTCCCGGCGCTGGTTTGATTGCTATAAATGGGTTTCCAACTGGTATTGCCTCCTTTCACCGTTTTCCAGGCAAACTTTCCTTGGGCATCGAACGAAACCATACTGGCATTGACCACCGTTGCGCCTCCAAACCCATCCAAAGTAGTGTAACGACCTACTAACTTTTTTGAAGATTGTCCTGGCCGTACTTTAAACCATTTTTTCCACTCGTAGGTTTTGTTTTTCCAGGCCTTGGTTACCGAAAGTGATGTGCCATATTTCTTCCAAGTGGCCCATTTTTTTGGATTCTTTTTTTTGGATGCAGTAACGTCCAGTTGTGATGTGGGTTTATTGGGGTTGGTCATCAACTCCCCATTCTTAAAGAGGATACTCACTTCGTTCTCCACATAGGCACCACTCAAACCGTAATTGGTGACCGTTCTCAAAATAACATCATGAACCGCCGGAGTTTTTGTTTTAGACAGCGAAGGCTCTGGGGTAGGCTCTCTTTTTGGACTGGTTTTGGGTTTTGTGGTGACTAGGTTTTCTTCGTTTGGAGTTGACCTTCGCTCTGATAGCATCTGACGGGCTAAGTTTTTGACGTCATCATTTCTTCCTTTGATGAATTCGTTCAGGGTTACTATCCATAGTGCCTCTAGAATAATAGGGTCATACTTTTGTTGTAGCTCGGTTTTGTTTAGACCGGTATCTGGTTTTTCGGATTGGTATTTTTCCTTCGTAGTCTCATATGCTTCTTGAATTTCTGCATCGGAATAATCGCTTCCACGGATGGCCTCATGTAGGATGACATCCCTAAAGGTAAGTATGGTAACGGGTTCGTAAATGGGCCATTTCTTTTGCGCAGCCGCTTGCTCATACAAATCAAAACACTGATTGGTATTGAAGACCAATGAGGTCATGAATTTTTGCTTCTTTGGAGTTTTTAGTTTAAGCTTTTCCCAAGTCTGTTTCCTTAGTGTGGTCCGAAGCGTATTGTTTGGAGGAGCATACTCTTGTGCCGAAAGTGTTAAGACGCAGGTCAAAAAAAATAAAATAATTGGGATGCGCGAAGCCGGAGTCGGTGTCATTTTAGAGGTTTTGTGTTTCGAACAAAAGATTTCCCACATCATCAATTCCCTGCCAACACCAAAAAGATACATATTTTAAGAACTATTCTTTTTGGAAACCCGTCGGGTGACCTTTCTTGGATGAGAAGTATCAAGAGATGTGCCAAAAAGGATAACGAACTACTTTGCGGAAAACATTCATTTCTAGGTAGACTTCACCTGGAAAACCAATTATTGATTTTTGTACTTTGTGTCACCAAAAAAATTACAATGAAAACCACCTTTTATTATTTCCTATTTTTTACGCTTTCCATCAACCTCATAATAGCCCAAGACAGGGTTACCGGAGAAACCTTTGCCACCCGTTCTGAAGTATTGGGGCAAAACGGTATGGTAGCCACCAGCCACCCCTTGGCTACACAAATTGGACTCGATGTGCTTAAAGATGGCGGCAACGCCATTGATGCTGCCATTGCAGCGAATGCCGCATTGGGCCTTATGGAACCCACAGGTTGTGGTATTGGCGGGGATTTGTTCGCAATTGTTTGGGACGCAAAAACCAAGAAACTATATGGTTTGAATGCGAGTGGCCGTTCGCCCCAAAAGCTTACACTGGCGTATTTTGAAAAAGAAGGCATGACCAAAATACCATCCTTGGGACCCTTGCCCGTTAGTGTTCCCGGTGCGGTAGATGGGTGGTTTGAATTACATCAAAAATTTGGTTCCAAACCCATGTCGGAAATCTTGGCCCCGGCCATCGATTACGCAGAGAAGGGTTTTCCGCTTACGGAACTCATTGCGTGGTATATGCAACGGAGTATTCCCTATTATCAATCCAAAGGGTTTCCGAATATTGAGGATACCTACATTTCGCAAAACGGTGGGAATCTACCCAACGAAGGAGAAATCTATAAAAACCCATATTTGGCCAATACCTATCGAAAAATTGCGCAAGGCGGACGTGATGCCTTTTATAAAGGTGATATTGCCAAGACGATTGGAACGTTTATCAAAGAACAAGGCGGTTTCCTTTCGGCGAAAGACCTAGCGGCACATAAATCGGAATGGGTAGAGCCGGTATCGGTAAATTATCGAGGCTACGATGTTTGGGAGCTTCCACCCAACGGACAGGGAATCGCTGCCCTGCAAATGTTACAAATACTGGAGGGCTTTGATTTTTCGAATATTGAATTCGGTAGTGCAGAACATTTACATCTTTTTACCGAGGCAAAGAAATTGGCGTTTGAAGATCGGGCCAAGTATTACGCCGACATGGACTTTTTTAATGTTCCGGTGGATGAACTTCTTGCAGAGGACTACGCCAACAAAAGAAGAGAAATGATTGGCGAAAGGGCCGCAACGTATAGTGCGGGAGAGATTTCTGCGGGTGAAACTATTTATATGACAGTAGCAGATAACCAAGGCACGATGATATCCTTGATACAAAGCAATTATCGCGGAATGGGTTCCGGCATGGCACCCCCCAAGCTCGGTTTTATGCTACAAGACCGCGGGGAACTTTTTAGTTTGAAGAAAGGTCAGGCCAATACCTATGAGCCAGGTAAACGACCATTCCACACGATTATTCCAGCTTTTATGACCAAAGACGGCAAACCTTTTGTCAGTTTTGGTGTGATGGGTGGCGACTTCCAACCTATGGGCCACACCCAAATTGTGATGAATTTGGTTGACTTCTGAATGAACCTTCAAGAAGCCGGGGATGCCCCGCGATGGGACCATACCGGTGGGGCAAGTCCAATGGGTAAAACCACAGAATATACTGGAACGGGCCGAGTTGAATCGGGAATACCGTACACTACCGTCCGCGGATTGATGGGCAAAGGACACCGTATCGGCATAGCCAGAGGTATTTATGGCGGATACCAAGCGATTTTATGGGATAACGAAAACAAGGTGTATCACGGTGCTTCAGAGAGCCGAAAAGATGGACAGGCTGCAGGGTACTAGAATGTACATGCATCAGAAATTCTTCAGTGAGTAATACAAATGCAACAGCGTTGCATTTGTCAATGCTTTTGTATCTTTAACGGTACCTCGAGTATTTCAGGTTTTAATCTTGTAAATCTTACAATGGCTACTCGGGTATCAAGACGAATGGCCCGCGGAAAGAGCTTATGCACTTTGATTAATCGGAATATTGTGCTACAGAAATGAAACGTACCCGTTTTCTAAAAAATGTTGTTGGTTTTGGTCTCCTTTCTGCTGTTGGTTGCCGGACAGAAACTGCAGAACAAAAACCAGCAAGTACCCCGGTATCTACCAAAACCTTGCGCGAGGAACTTATAGCGGCTTGGGTACAGTCAGAAAAAATGACCCTGACCAATGTGGAACAAATGCCACCAGAGCTTTTTACTTTCCGGTATACCGATGAAGCCATGACCTTTTCTGAGCAATGGCGGCACTGCATTGTATTTACTTGTGGACAACTAGCCGGTAGAGCGGGGGTAACGAATCCCTATGAAGGAGTTAAGCTTCCGGTACAAATGCCAAAGGCAGATGTAATTAAGGAATTGAAAAATCTGTATGCTTTCGTTCGGAAGTCAATTCAAACTTTATCAGATGAAAAGTTACTCGCCAATTGCGATTTTGCCGGAGATACCATTCCCGTTTGGCGACTGTTTTATGCCATGGAAAATCATATCATCCACCATCGTGGACAATGCATTGTGTATTTGAGATTGATGGGTATCATTCCAAAAGGATATTATGGATGGTAGCACATAAGAATTTTGAAAACCATAGATAAACACATAAACTAGTTTAAGATGTTACAGAGAAAATTTGACGAAGTCGTAAAGTCCTACTTCCCCAATGCTAAAGATGCCAAGGATACCTCAATTCATTACCTTGGAAGAATGCAAATCGAGCATAATATTGATATTTCCAAAGTATTGATGGCCACATCGGTTTGTTCCGATGATATCAACGTTCCATCTACAACCTTTTTCAATGTGTTGTTTGGCCCCTTTATCATGGGTGGCTTGGGTGGATTACCCTTTGCTGGACAAACTGGGATGACCGCTTTTGCCCATCACATTCCAGATGAAGGAAGTGCCTTTATTTTTTATGGACCTCACATTGGAATTACCTTAGATGGAGATTTGGGGAAAATGTACAGACCTAGACAAGAGGATACAGGTAATTCTTGTGGGGCATTAATGTTAGCCTTGAGCCGATTTGGAGATGCTGCTTATCGACCTGTTTTGAACGATGATGATTACCAGCAAATGAAACTTGAAGAGAGTTTACTGTCCTATCGTGAAGAAATCATGGATAGCGATAACAAGGCGCAGGCTATCACGGAGGCGACCTACAAAATCATTGATAAAAAAATACATGACCATATAAAGTCTTGTAAAGATGAGTTTCCTGTGGATAAAGTAACCCTTTTGGGGGGTATCATCATCAATACCGATTACGGATTAGATGACTATTTTGATGCCAAGAATTTTGAAGTGATTAACTTAAAAGAATTATAGAGAACAGTATCACCTGTAGCATTCTAAATGAATGATTTTCCAACTAAATAGCTTTAGGATGTTATGGGTATCAAAAAACAAATCAATTACAGAAAATGAAACCAATCCTAAGGCAAAGCCTAATGCTATTGCTGCTTTTTGCAGTAGGTAGCTCCCTACAAGCACAATCAATTAACGACACCATTTTTAAAGGACTAGAACTCAGGAACATTGGACCTGCTTTTACCTCTGGCCGGATTGCGGATATCGCAATGCATCCCGAGAACGAAAATGTATGGTATATCGCCGTGGGTTCCGGAGGGGTATGGAAAACCATGAATTCTGGAACCACCTGGAAACCACTGTTTGATAAACAGACTTCCTTTTCTATTGGTGCTATTACCATTGACCCTAACAATCCCCACACCATTTGGGTGGGAACTGGTGAAAATGTAGGGGGTAGGCACGTTTCCGTAGGAGATGGGGTTTACGTTAGTCATGACGACGGCGAAACATGGAAAAATATGGGCTTGAAAAAGTCCGAACACATTTCTAAAATTGTGGTACATCCTGAAAATTCAGATGTCATTTGGGTAGTTTCCCAAGGCCCTTTATGGACGTCTGGTGGAGAACGTGGGGTTTATAAATCCATTGATGGAGGGAAATCCTGGAAGCAAACCATAGGTGATAATCAATGGGTTGGCGCAACAGATTTGGTAATTGACCCAAGAGACCCAGATGTACTTTATGTAGCCACCTGGCAACGTCACCGAACGGTAGCGGGCTATTTGGGAGGTGGACCAGGTTCAGGTATACATAAAAGCACCGATGGAGGAGAAACGTGGATGAAGTTGTCTAAAGGCATTCCGAAATCCAACTTAGGTAAAATAGGTTTGGCCTTATCACCATTTAATCCTGATGTGATATATGCAGCGATTGAATTGGACCGAAAAAAAGGAGGGGTTTTCATGTCCACCAACCGCGGAGCCTCTTGGACCAAACAATCCGATGCCGTTTCGGGGGGTACAGGCCCCCATTACTATCAAGAATTGTATGCCTCCCCACATCATGAAGGCAAGCTCTTTCTGATGAACAACTATGTCAAGATTTCGGATGATCATGGTAAAACTTTTTATACCATGAATGAAAAGAATAAGCATGTCGATAGTCATGCCATGGCATTCAAGGCATCAGACCCCAATTATGTGCTGTTCGGTACAGATGGTGGGTTATATGAGAGCTTCGACTTGACCAAAAGTTGGAAGTACGTCAGAAACCTCCCAGTTACGCAGTATTTTAAAGTTGCCGTCGATGATTCTGAACCCTTCTATAAAATTTATGGCGGAACACAGGACAATGGTTCGCACGGTGGTCCATCACAAACTACAAGTTCTGATGGTATTGCCAATTCCGATTGGTGGAAAACCTTGGGTGCGGATGGCCATCAATCGGCAACAGAACCTGGAAATCCGAAAATCACCTATGGAGAATTTCAACAGGGTGTACTTTGGCGCGTTGACCAAACCACCAAGGAAACAGTGCTCATTCAACCACAAGCTTTAGAAGGGGACCCCTATGAACGCTTTAATTGGGATGCTCCTATTCTAGTGAGTCCCCACGACCCGAAACGACTGTATTTTGCCTCCCAACGGGTTTGGCGCTCTGACAATCGCGGAGATGATTGGACAGCCATTTCTGAAGACTTAACGCTCAACCAAGACCGTATTACCCTGCCGTATTATGGGAAACAACAAAGCTGGGACAACGCTTGGGACGTAGGAGCCATGTCAAATTACAATACCATTACTTCCTTGGCAGAGTCACCAAAGCAAGAAGGGCTGATTTATGCCGGAACAGATGATGGTATTATTCAAACCACTGAAGACGGTGGCCAAACTTGGCGAAAATTCACCTTGAGCAACATCAAAGGCCTTGGGGATGTTCCTTTCGTAAACGATGTACGCGCTGACCTTTTTGACGCAAATGTGGTATACGCTGCTGTGGATAATCACAAATATGGTGATTACAAACCCTATGTGCTGAAAAGCGCTGATAAAGGAAAAAGTTGGCGAATCATTAGTGGAGATTTGCCTAGTCGCCTTTTGATTTGGCGATTGGTACAAGACCATGTGAAGAAAGATTTGATGTTCGCTGCAACCGAATATGGTGTTTATTTTACCTATAATGGCGGTACAAATTGGGTAAAGCTAAAAGGCGGCGTGCCCACCATATCGTTTCGGGATATTACCATCCAAAGACGTGAAAACGATTTAGTAGCCGCATCTTTCGGAAGAGGCTTCTTCATTTTGGATGATATTACACCTATACGAAACTTCACTACTGACATGCTATCTCAAGAAGCCACCTTGTTCCCCATAAAGGATGCACACTGGTATAAACCTTCTAGTCGTGTTGGTAGCCAAGGAGATGCGGAATACATCGCGCCCAATCCACCGTTTGGAGCACGCTTCACGTATTACATGGCAGATAAGGTAAAATCTCTTAAAGATACTCGCAAAGAGAAAGAAAAAAAGAATGCCAACTTTCCTGGTTGGGATGCTTTGGAGAAAGAAAAGAATCAAGAAGCAACTGAAGTTTTATTACTCTTTAAATATGCTTCAGGCAAGCTGGTCAACACGGTAAAAGGAACCAATAAAAAGGGATTCAACCGTGCAAACTGGAAACTGAACTATCCTGATAAAAGAGGTGAAAAGTTAGAAGCTTCCAAAAGCAACGGCTTTGGTAGTGGAAGCATTATGGCCACTCCGGGCACCTATACCGTGACCTTGGTGAAGCGAGTAGATGGAGTATCCACGGTACTACAAGGACCCGACAAATTCGAAGTAGTGCCTATGTACGATGGCGCACTACCCAGAAAGTCCTATGAGGAAATGAACCAGTTCAGGGAAGAGGTATTTGCTTTTCAACAAGACTTGAGGGCTACCAACCTTACCTTGGATACCCAAATGCAAAAAATTGGGGCTATGAAACGAGCCGCCAATAAAACCGTTGAAAACAATGATGGTTTGGTGGAAAGCATCAACGCGGCAAGATTAACCTTGTTGGACCTCAAAAAAGAGCTTAGTGGAGATTCCGTGAAGGGTGAAATTGGGGAACGTTCCAATCCAACGCCAAATGACGGAAATCGCGTGGTATGGGGTTCTTTCTTCAATACGTATGGTCCAACAGGAACGCACAAAGCGGCTCTAAGCCGAGCCAAAAAGCAATTGCAACAAGTGAAATCCAGTTTGAACACGGTTGTTGAAACCACTTTGCCCGGCATCGAGAATCGTCTGAAGCAAGCAGGCGCTCCTTGGATTGAAGGACAAGGTTTGATAAAGAATTAATTGGATGGTCAAAGGCCAGAAGATTCGGACTTCATCTTGATTTTCTGGCCTTAGCCAAAAGTTGCCTTGCTTTTGTCGTTCCATTTCGAAAAAAAGGCGCATCTTTCGTAAATGAGCTCACCCCAACTTAGGGCAAAATCTTTTTTCTCACGTGTTCCACATGCGATTACCATGTTGTTTGGTATTATCGTTTTGGTTTCGGTGCTCACCTACATTATTCCTGCAGGTACGTACGAACGGGTTTTGGTAAATGGCCGTAACGCGGTGGTGCCCAACTCCTATCGTGTTATTGAATCTACCCCAATAGGTTTTTTGGACATGTTCAGGGCCATACCTTTAGGGTTTAAGGCAGCTGCCGAAATTATCTTTATCGTTTTGGCCGGGGGTATCATGTTTGGATTTATGGAAAAGTCCAAAGCCATTGAACATGCTGTGGGCGCATTGGTTCGGAAATTAGGTCTGAAAAACAAACATCTCGTCATTGTCATCATGACTTTTGTTTACGGTTTACTGGGTGTAGCAGTGGGATACGAGAACAACATAGCCATGGTGCCGATAGCAGCAGTGTTAAGTCTTGCTTTGGGCGGGGATTTGATTTTGGCTGCAGGAATCTCAGTAGGGGCTATGACCATCGGTTTTGGTTTATCACCCATCAATCCATATACGGTAGGAACAGGGCACAAAATAGCCGAATTGCCCATGTTTTCAGGAGCCTTGTTGAGAAGTGTGTTGTGCTTTACCGCATTGTCTTTAATGGCGTATTACAACGTTCGATATTTTAAGCGCATTACCCTGAATCCAGATAAAAGCCTGGGAAAAGGACTTAACATCAACAACTTGGAGTTGTCAAAACCGATTGGGGACTATCAATTGAATCGTGTGCATTGGATGGTGACTGCCATTTTTGTTTTGGGTCTTTTGGCGGTGATTTATGGAGTTTTCAATCTGCAATGGTACATCAATGAACTCTCAGCGGTATTTCTTATCGTCGCCTTAGGTTGTGGTTTGGTCTCAAGGATGAGTGCCACGGCCATGAGTGAAACCGTACTTAAAGGTGTCGCTTTAGCTGCTCCAGGGGCTTTTATGGTGGGTTTTGCAACCTCAATTAAGGTTTTGATGGAAATGGGAAATATCGGCGACACAATTTCATATCAACTTTCCAATTTGCTGCAAGGATTACCGCTTTATGCTTCTGCCATTAGTATGTCCGTCGCGCAAACGGTGATTAACTTCTTTATCCCTTCAGGAAGTGGCCAAGCGTTGGCCACATTACCGGTTATGCTGCCGTTGGGAGAATCCTTGGGACTGACCCGTCAGGTTACCATTTTGGCGTTTCAAATAGGGGATGGGGTTTCCAATCTTGTGAATCCTACTCTGGGCGGACTCATCGCCATGTTGAGTATGTGTCGCGTGCCGATTGACCGATGGATTCGTTTTATTTTTCCTGTTTTGCTCATCATATTGGGGATTGGTTTTTTGGCCTTACTTTTAGCCATAGCGATAAATTACAAGTAACATGACGGTTGAGCAGATTCTCGCAAAACTTGTTTCTTTTCCTGTGTTGGGAGGGGAGAGCAATTTGAGTATCATACGATGGATTGAAGATTACATTACTTCCTATGGTATTGAGGTACATCTTGTTCCAAATGAAGAGGGTAACAAGGCTTCATTACATTGCCGAATTGGCCCAGCAGTGGATGGAGGGGTTATCTTATCAGGGCATACTGATGTGGTTCCCGTGGAAGGCCAAGCATGGACCACAGACCCTTTTGTTCTTACGGATAAGGGTGATGGAAAACTGTACGGTCGGGGTTCTTGTGATATGAAAGGTTTTATTGCTTGTTGTTTGGCAGCTTTACCTGAAATGGTAAAAGCAGAACTCAAAATCCCTATTTACTTTGCATTTTCCTATGATGAGGAGGTAGGTTGTTTGGCTGCTCCTGAACTCGCCAGAGCCATAAATTCCCATTACGATGAAAGCCCAAAGTATGCCATTATCGGTGAGCCCTCTCTGATGGAACCGATTGTGGGACAAAAAGGGATTTACATTTTGAAAACCCATGTCAACGGGTCTGCAGGGCATAGTAGCCGGATTAAACAGGAGGTCAGCGCCATTCACGAAACCATGCGATTGATTCTTTGGCTCGAAAATAAAATGGACGCTTTAATAGCGGAAGAGCGACTGGACAATCGTTTTCATCCACCGCATTCCACCATACATATTGGTTTGGTCAAAGGAGGTATCGCGCCAAATGTAATTGCAGATAAAGCCAGTTTTTTCTGGGATTTGCGCACCATTCCCATGGATGATATTGCAGGCATCGTTTCAGAATTCGAAGCGTTCTGTAGACAGCGTGAAGAAAAATTACGCAAGGTATTTCCTGATTTTTCAATAAACACGGTTGAATCTCATCCACCTGTACCGCATTTGGATACTAAACTGGACGATGATGTCGTGGATTTAATCAAAAAGCTAACGGGGAACTCCCAACTCAATACCGTTTCGTACGCGGCAGAAGCAGGACAATTTGCCAATGAAGGTTTTCATTCGGCCATTTGTGGTCCTGGGTCAATTGAACAGGCGCATCGGGCAGATGAATTCATTTCCAAAGAACAATTGGAAAAAGGGATGCAAATGATGGACAAGTTGATTCAAGAGTTATCTTGATGGAGTTCGGTTCCCTTACTTGGGATACTTCAAGTCCTGTGCTTTGATGTCTTTACTCCAGAGTTCTACTCCGTCCTTATCAAATATGGTAATTTTCAGTACACGGCTAGTCCTAGGACCACTTACATTAAGTACTCCAAAATTATGCTGCCCTACAAGCGTTTCTTCCAACTTGTTGGTATTTAGTAACTCTTTGTTGTTATTTGCGCCAGCTGTCAAGGAGGAACACGTTAAATCATAAATCGGATACACGTCCTCACTTTCTTGCATGCGACTTAGCACGGTATGGTGTCGGTCACCATCCAAGAAAATCACGCCTTCTACTTTCGATTCCCGAATCTTATCCAACAAATACCTGCGTTCTTCTGGAAAGGTGGCGTAGTTTTCATAATCTGCTTCCGTACTGAGCACTTGCCCGCCAATTGCAACAAATTTAAAGGGAGCACTGCTAGATGACAAAGCATTGATGAGCCAATCGATTTGCGCTTTTCCCAAAAGTTGTCGCTCGGTGGTGAAATTGTCATTGGAAGTTCGATAATAGCGATTGTCCAAAAGGAAAAAATCCAAATCAGCCCATTGGAAAAAACCCGTAATTCCTCCTTGGTCAATCACATCGAAATTCGGATTGGTCCAAAAGAGCTTGAATATTTCAGAAGCCGTATCCTTTAACCAAAAACTGCTATCAGCATTGTTGGGGCCATAATCATGGTCATCCCAGATAGCATAGTGATGGGTACTGGCGAGCAACGGCTGAAGCTCGGTTAGGGAACGGGTGTGAGTGTAGCGGTGGAGAATCCCAGTTCTGGAGTTCCAATCCACTTCCCGCAAATAGGTGTTGTCGCCCAACCAAAGCATAAAATCAGGCTGCTTTCCATGGATAGATTCAAAAATCTCATGTTCACTGCCGTAGGGCTTTCCGGGTCGGTCAAAGCGAGTTTCATTTACGTAATTACAGCTTCCAATGGCAAAATTCACCTCGGGTGGGTCGGTTCGCCATTGCCAGAGGGTTTGGGATTGAAATTTCATAGGGTAATCACGTTGAACTTTTTCTCCGTTCACGTATACGGCATACCCATACGTTTTTCCGGGTACAATTTCGTTGGCTACCAATCGGGCCACAAACCCATCTTGAGCTTCGGTTACCGTACTATCGGTTTTAAAGCGCTCATCTGCATTTTCATGGTCAAAATATTCAAAATAGACCTCAGCGGATGCTGTGGTTTGCACCCATAGGAGGACTTCCCGCATCGTAGAATAGCCAACCATAGGACCAGATTGAACCATATCTTGGGCTATCCCTAAAAACAAGTTGGCAAAGCAGGCTATGGTAAATAAAAGTCTGTGCTTCATATGAGGTAGATTTTGAAGATTCATAATCGACCGTAAAAATAGAGCACAGTTCGCCATTCTTGTTCGTAAAAGCTAAAGAAAGTATTATGATTTGATTAAAAAGATTCTGGAATGCTTGGGAGAAACCATTTCAAGCAGAGATTCCCAACAAAATGTGTTGTACCCTTTGAAATAGGGATATGAACTTTTCTTTTGAGCCGCCGCAGCACAGCACATCCCCACTCTGAAACAATCGATTAGGGTGACTTTCCATAAATGCTATGGCAGTCTCCAATTGCATGACTAAGGCCTTAGAGTTCACTTTTTCACCTGCTGAGAGAACTCTCTCAACTGATAAGTCAAGGGAATCAAGTCCACAGCAGTCTATGCAACAGTGCTCCTCCAATAACTTCCAGAACCTTCTTGTTCCTCTCAAATGGGAATCCAGTTGTATTCTGGGTTGTGTTGTTCTTGTTTCCATGGCAAATTGTTTTGAAAACCACCTCAAAACGAGGTGGTTTTACACTTTATTCCGCTTCTTTTTGGGAAGCTTTTTTTTGATACGGTTGATTTCATTTTCCGCAAAGCGAATGAAATCATTGTTGTATCCGAACTTTTTTGATTTCTCAAAAGCCTTAATGGCCTTTTTGTATTTGCACTTGCTCTCGAACCATTGTCCAAGTAGAATTTGCAGGGTTCCTTTATCCGTCGCTTTAACAGTAAGGGCGAAATCAATTAGTTTTTTAGCTTCCTTATAATCTTCGTTCCAAAGCAAGGTTCTGATATAGTCCGGGTAAATGGTCGGCATATCCATGTTGCTCGCCATCGCTTCGGCATAGCATTCTTTGGCAGCTTCATATTCCCCTAACTGTTCCCAATAGATTTTACCCATCAAACAAAGGGCTTGAACGTTTTTGGCATCATACGACAACGCGTACCCCAATGCCTCTATGGCTTCATCTAGTTCATATGGATAAGCCTCCAATGCTTTGAACAAGTATCTATTGAAATTTGAATTTTCCATGACAGTTTTAGTTTTGCCATTTTCAAAACCAAAAAGGAATTGAAAACAGCTGATTTTGCTAAATTCTCGGATTGTATCTCTGATGTAGGGATATAAAAAATCCGAAACATTTGGTGATGCTTCGGATTTTCTAGTCGCTTATGGGGCGTCTATGGAAAGTACCGAAGCTTTCGTTTTGATTGTGTTCCAATCAACTGGCTTTTAAAAAAATTCAGAGGTAAAAGCATAGCTTCTTAGTATTTGTTACTCTTTTGTTTGTCGTTATTCTGAACGGCACAAAGATGTGCTATTTTTTTCTTTTAAGCAAAAGAAAAATAGAATTAATATACTGATTTTCAATTAGTTGTATTGAATTTGAGTAATAGAAACCCTGTCCGCGATACTGCAGATTTTCAACATTTCACAATTCCTTGTAGTTCAATTGCTTGCTGTCTCAATGGATGCTATGATGTCTTTTTATTTTTCAATATCCTTTTAAAAAAATTACATAAAAAAAGCGCCCAATTGGATTGGACGCTTGTATTTGCTTCTCGGATTTACTTTTTTAAGCCATATCCTTGTATGCTGAATACATGATGTCCTTTCGCGAAGTAATAATCACCCCTTCGCGCAAGTCCTGCTGATAAAACAGTCCTTTAGGCTTGTAATGTGTTTTTAGTGTTTTCATATTCAGTACAAAGATGCATGTATTGGACAAAAGTTTCAAAAAAAGAAAAATATTTCGCTAGTCTATTTGAATCTTATGATGTAGAACAGTGGCTAAAACGTGCTTTTGTATTGGGTTTTGCATTCCTTTTTGAGGTGATTTTAGTTGGGTCGCCCTAGGATTGGAATAGAATCCAAAAAAAGCAGGTTGCTTATATTTTGGTAAGGGTCTCATCAGGAATAAGTGTTTTGCTTTCGAACACCGGATTGTTTTCCTGATATGCCACCTTTGGTCTTTTTCCACTTTGGAATAGGTAGCAACATCGGAATACGCGCTTGATAGCTTCTGTATTTTTCACCAAAAGCTCGAACCAAGTCTCTTTCCTCAAAATAGGTCCCAATGACCACGTAGATGCTAATTGCTACCGCAAAAGCCAAGTGGGTCAAAGTCATGTTGGGCGTGGCCCACATCCCCAAAAGCATTCCAAAGTACAAGGGGTGACGGACGTACTTGTAAAAAGCCGAAATACGAAATTTAAGTTCAGTATAAGGCTTGTTTCGAAGTTCCAAAAAGGTGTGGCGTAGTCCAAACAAATCAAAGTGGTTGATAAGGAAGGAGCTAATAAATAAAATGGCCCAGCCTAAAAAGAAGCATACATAAGTGATGTAGTACAATGGACTTTCCGGTGAAATCTCCCAGATGACTCCGCCTAAAGGTTGCCATTGAAAGACCAGGTTAAACAGCAACAATCCAGAAACCAAAACAAATGTGCTTCGCTCCACGGGTTTTGGGAAATAGTGGGTAAAGAAATCTTTGAACCACTTTCGGGCCATAACACTGTGCTGAACACCAAAGAGGGTAATTAACAAAAGATTGTTTAGAATCGCCGTTAGTGGCGGAAGGGTGGGTTCACGGTCAATAGAGATTTCGGGAATCAATCCGCTCACAGAAGCTATCCAAAAAAGAATGGACGCAAAAGCAATTAGATACGCGATAATCGAGTAAAGAAACATTGTGATTTTTTTCATGACTTTTTTGATTTTAGAATTTGAGGCAAACCTAGTCATGGGGGATAGCCCATACCTAAAAAGGAAAGGTTACAAATGGGTTACCACTTGGAAAAGGGAGGGTTACAAATGGGTTACGAAAATCAATATATTTAAATTAAAATATTGATTTTCAATCAGTTGAAATAAGAATTAGAAGGTTCGCAAAAAGGCGCTCAAATCATCATTTGGGGAAAGATTAAGCTTTTTCCGTAGCCGATTACGGCTCATTTTTACGGATGCGGGGTTGATATTTTGAAGGGTAGCGATTTGTTTGGTATTCAAATCGAGTTTGATAAGTGAGCAGAGGCGGATGTCATTTTTGGTCAAGCTCTCAAATTGTGAGCTTAGCTTGTCATAGAAAGCTGTGCTGATGGAATCAATTTTGTTATAGAACTCATCACTGCCTTTGTGAACCCAGATTTTATTTTTGATTTCAGTTTCCAAATCTTTTAAGGCAGATGTTTTGCTTTTTCCTTCTGCCTTTTTGTAGTCGTTTAGTTTTTCCGCTAAGGATTCAGCCCATTCTTGATTGTTGGAAATGTTGACCGCCAAATTGGTCAAATCCTTTTCTTTATAATCCAATTCCGTGGTGAGAAGGTCATTTTCCAAATCTTTTACCTTTAAATTTTGACGATATCTCCAATAAAGGAACCCCATCAATCCTAAAATCCCAAGCGCTATCAAGAGGGTCAGGTAGAATTTCTTTTGTTCTCGATTAAGGTCTTTTTCGTACGCTACTTGCTGCTCTGACTGTAGCTTATGGAAGGCAATGCTATCTGCCAACTGCTTTTTTGCAAAGGTGTAATTCAGTTCTTTGCGCGTTTGTTCTTGGGTTTTCTCTTTATTGAATAGGGAATCTTTTATGGTTTCGTAGCGCTTAAAGTAGTTTACGGCGCTCTTGTAATCTGCCAAGCCTTCCAAAGCTCGACCGATGCACTGGCAAGCTTCCTTTTGAGCATTTAAAGCTGAAATAGCCTCGGTAATCTTTAAACTACTCATGCAATCATTTCTCGCATTTTCAAAACGGTTCATGGCCAAGTAGGTTTGACCACGGTTCAAATAGGCTTGGGCTAAGCCTCCTTCATCATTGATATCTATTTTGATTTGAACACTTGTATCTTGATACGACAAAGCTTTAGCGTATTCCTGTTTTTGTGCATGAATCGAACCCAGATTAATAAAGGCGCGTGTCATTGACTGTAAATCACCTAGTTTCTTGGCTATTTGTGCGCTTTCTTCCAAATAGTAAATGGCAGAGTCGTACCGTTTTTCATTCATGTGTACCAA
Source organism: uncultured Allomuricauda sp. (assembly GCA_937899065.1). Lineage (GTDB taxonomy): Bacteria > Bacteroidota > Bacteroidia > Flavobacteriales > Flavobacteriaceae > Flagellimonas. The sequence continues at coordinate 8,565 of CALBPG010000087.1, read as the reverse complement.
GCCAATATTGTTGTATGCTGCAGCAATTCGATATTCATCTCCCAACCGTTTTTTGATTTTGAGGCTCTTGAGGTAGTATTCCAATGCTTTTTCATTGTTGCGCCAGTCATTATGCACATTGCCCAAGTTGTTGGTAGCCAAAGCCGCACTGTTGTCATCGTCAAATTTTTCAGCAACGCGAAGGGATTCCAAAAGATAATCTTGCGCCTGGGGGTATAATCCCATTTCGTAGTACACGGTGCCGATGTTGTTCGCGGTTAGAGCCAAGCCCGAGGGGTCATCCAAGGTTTTCAGGAACCCATAACTTTTGACAAAGTATTCTTTTGCTTCGGGAAGTAGACCTTGCATCGCATACGTATTTCCCAAATACCGGTTTGCTACAGATTTCCATTCGTTATTATCGGCGTTTTGAGCCATGGAAAGCAAGCTTTCCCCTGTTGCGCGAGCACCCAACAAATCAGAACGAACTTGTAATTTCAGATAGTCAGTACCTGCCCAAAAACGAGCGGAATCAGAAGCGGCTGGGTCTTTAAAGTGGGCTTCTAGTGCCTTAAGTTCGGAAGTTTGCGCACAGAGGTGAAATTGAATCGCCAATACAAAAAAGGCGAAACGAAGGATTGGTTTCATGGTTGATTGTTGCTGTAGCCTCTTAAAAGTAAGAATTCTTTCAAAAACGACTGCTATTCAGCCAATTCCATTACTCGAAACGAAAAAAATACGAGTAAAAAAATTCTTTTTACGGTTGTTTTAGCGCTTCAATCGCGCTTAGAATAGTTTCCTTATCCTCTTCCAAATGGTTCACCACGCTACGGAAAAAATCTTGCCGGTCTTTCGGATACCCCAAGTCGTAATCCACCGGAATACCAATATTCTCGTATACGTTTCCCTCCAAATCTAGGTTGATTTCGTTGGAAATCGCGAAAGACCATCCGTTGGGTAGGTTTTTTTCAAGTGCTGTAGACATGGCACCTGAGGTCGGTGCGCCAATTCTTTTAAAATGTGGGAGTGCTAAGGTCGCCATAGAGAATGCCTCAGCTGCACTTCCCGTCTGTTGGGAAGTCAAAACATAAACCGGCTTTAAGAAAGGTTTAGCGCCTCCTTCCAAATACAATTCCAGAGGAGGTGAAAATTGTTTTCCGTAGCGAAGCTTTTGATTGGCTACATGTACTTTTTCACCAACAAATTGTTTTAGGATGGTGTAGCTTACCGCGTCTTGCCCTCCACCATTAAAGCGGACATCCAATACAATGGCGTCTGAACTTCGCAAATCGTCCATCACCTTCTCAATGATGTTTGTGACCGCTTTGGCTTCACGTTTGATATAGTCACCTTCATATAGCTTGTGAAAAGTTTCCACGTAGGCATCCACATAACCGTTTTCATCGATTAGGGCTTGGGGAATGTCCAAATCTGCATGCAACCACATGGTCATGATTTGTACATAACCTAGGTTTTCGTTCATTTTTCCCCATCGTATCAGTTTACTATCCTCTGTGAATTCTTCTTCTAAATGATTTTTGGCCACCATGCTGGCTACTTGCAAATCGCCATATTCGGATAATATTTCTTGAACACTTTCTTCTAAAACTTCTTCGGTTTCTTGGGCTTCCAGTGCTTCATATACTTCATCTGTAGCTTCAAGGTAAGCGTGATTGTCATTCAATAGGGTAAGGGTCTCATCAATAACCTTATAAAGGTTGACTTCGGATGAATCCTTAATTACTTTTTTCTTTTGAGCCATATACAAAGTGTCCCATTGGATTTGGTTCAATTCAAAAAAGGCATAATGCTCCCTTACTGTTTCTGCAAATACCTCGAAATTGAATAACGTATTTTTCTTTTGCATACCATATTCGGAGGTACAGTTGTCCAAAGCTTTTTCATCCTTAATGAAACGATAGGTCATCACCCCTTTGTTTAGATATAGGGTATCATTTTCGAGTTGCAAATCAGGTATCATTTCCGAAAGTTGGGCCGTGCGATTTTCCAAACAGGATATTTTGGTGATATCGAACAAGGTATATTCCGTGCTGTCTTGAATTTGTAGCACCCACCCCGAACCTACGGATTTCCAGACGCCATTGAGCGTTTCAGGTGTTTCTTTTGGTTGTTCACAAGATATTAGACCGATACATAAAGACAAGATGGTAATTACGAGTTTAAAAATGTTCTTCATAGCGATTATTGTTTTTGGGTATGGGCGTTTAGCCAATTTTGGGCTTCTTGTGTATACCAGTTCTTCGAGAAATTTTCGGCTTCTATGATGCGTTTGTAATATTCTTCAGCTTTATCGTTTTGCCCCGCTATATCATAAAAGTTCCCCAAATAATAGAGGGCATAAGGGTTTTGCGGGTCTCTTTCAAGAAGGACGCTTCCTATTTGCAGAATCTGGTCATCAAAATCCGTAAAAGGACCCAAATCCCGGTGCAATGCCACAGTTTTTAGAAAAAGAAGGTTGTGCAGTAAGGAAAGGTCCCCATATGCCGTGTAGTCTGGAAATTCAGCAAAAAGGGTTTCCAAACCTTGCTTGCTTTTATCAAACTCTTCAATGCGATATCGCGCCATGAATGATGCTGCCAGTGCTCGGGACCGAAGTTGTTCGCGTTGCAACAGCGATTTCGTATCCTTATGTAAGGATTCCTCTGTACCAAAAACAAAATGTTGAAGAAATGCCATCACAAATAAAGAAGAGGGTGCGTGCCCGTAGATAAGCCTCGCGGGGTCGCTTAACAAATTGTTATTACCCATGAGCAGGAATGTAAGCTGCTCTTCTGGCACCTTGAGCCACAAACTGGAGTAACAATCGTATTGCCCATACCCCCAAACAAGTTTTTTTCCGGCAAATGTCTCACTAAATATGCCTAAGCCATAGGGAAGATTTGGTTGAAAAGGTTGCATCATTTGATTTTTCGATGCCTCTGAAATCAATAGATTCTGGTCTAGCGCAGCGTCAAGTTTGGACAGGTCGCGCACCGTGGAAACCATTCCTGCAGCTGTCGAAAAACCATAATCAATAAATCCAGGTTGAATGCCCTCTTCCAAAAAGTAGGGTTTTGCCATAACCTCTTTCCGAGATGATAAATAAAGCGAGTCTTTCAAAGGATAGGTGTGGCGCAAGTTGAGGGGATTCAAAATGAGGCTACCCATCAACTTTTCCAGAGAAGCACCACTCGATTTTTCAAGTACTTTTTTCAAGGCACCAAACCGAGAACTGTAGTAAAAGTTCTTACCTGGTGGAATTCCCTGTGAAGTGTGCGAGAGTATATGGGAAACCGTCACCGCATTTTCAAGAGGTTTGTTTTCAAAGTAATCATTTATCGGGATTTCAAGGTCCAATTTGTTTGTTTCGACTAGGTGCATCGCGGTTATCCCCGCAAAAATTTTGGTCAAGGACGCGATGGGAAAAGTAGTGTTTGGCCCTACCGAAATTTTACCCTCATAGTCACTGAATCCGAGGTATTCTTCATGAATAATGCTATCGCCTTGCTTTACCAATACTGCAAGCCCAGGAATGCTGAAATACGCTTGCAGGGATTGTATGGTCTTGGAAAAATCCGCATCCTTTTCCAAAGCAGAAGATGTATCCTGCGCTAGGACTACGGTATTACCTATTGCGAAAAGACAAAGTAGGTGTAAAAAGGGGTTTACTTTTTTCAATTTCATGAGTTTAGATAGTTTTTAAGGAAGGGTTTTCAAATAATCGGAAGGCAAAAAGCCATTTACTTTTTTAAAGGCTCTTGAAAAATGACTCATATTATTGTACCCCACCATATGTCCAATTTCAGAGATAGAATGCCTTCTTTCGCCTAGGACTTCCAAGGCTTTAAGCATGCGTCTTTCGGTAATTTCTTGGAAAATACTTTTGCCCAAAACGGCGCGGGAAAGTTTTTGCAACTTACTTTCACTGAAACCTACTTTTTTGGTCAAGAGGTTCAGGTTTAAAACTTCACCTAGATGCTCGTCAACGAAGGTCATTAAATCAAATAAGCGAGAAACATCATTGTAGTTGGATACCCCAAATTCCAAATTCTCACCTCGATTTTTAAGTTGTGCAAAAAAGAGTGAAAGGAGTTCCAAGGTTTTACCGTGCAAGAAAGACTTTCGAAATTCTTGGTCGGGGTTGGACTTAAAAATTTGCAGAAGCAAGGCTGATAATTTGCTTCTGAGACGTTCGAACATAAAGAATGGTGCGGCAAGCTCTAGTTTTTCAAACACATTTTGGACTTCACTTTGAAAAAAGTCTTTTAACCAACTTTTATCCATAACGATGTGGAACTCTTCGTTATAAAATCCTGGAGGGAAAATAGCATGGGATTCCACACCAGCCGATGCGAAATAGGCACCATGTATCAAACCGTTATTATGGTTTGATATGATTCGTTGGTCTGTAACATTAAGTTTGGCGACCCCGGTCAGATGGAAATCAAGTATGAACAAATCTTCAAAATCACTGCCCAAACGTTTAATTTGAAAAGGCATATCAGGCTCAAACTTGCTAATTTGAATCGATAGTCCTTCCGCAAGGCGATAGAATTCTACAGAACCCCGCATAATATCATTGGCAATGTTAAACCGGGCACCCTCGACCGGAATTTCCATAATTGCTGCGATATGGGTCGCGATGGAATCCATGTGGTCGATTTTATATGAAATTTCTAACATATCGTATTTCAGGTTGGATATGGTTAAAGAGATGAAAAAAACCAGTTTGTTACTCAAAAACGGTTTTGGAGCATCAGTAACTGGATTAGCTTAGTGTTTTCCAAAATGCCTTACTCTTTGAAGAAAGGATAATAAATATATTTGAAGCAGACCTATCCCTTTTAACTAAAATTGCTTTTATCATGTCGCGCCCCAACTGGAAAACATTGACCACTAGTACCCAGTTCAACCAATGGTATTGGTCAAAGGAAGAACTGGAGGACATTTGCAGGCAAATGGGTTTACCGTTTACGGGCAGGAAGTTTGATTTACGGGACAGAATTATGTATGCCTTAGACAACAACGGCAAGCGAAAACCTACCGACAAGAAAAAGAATACAACCTCCAAGTTTAATTGGGCAAGGTCTCCGCTCACATTGGACACGAAAATCACTGATAATGTTTCCTTCGGACCAAATTTCCGGAGCTTCATGAAATCCCAAATTGGAAATGCTTTTTCGTGCCATAGTGATTTCATGGATTGGGTTAAAGCTTCGGCAGGAAAAACCCTAGGTGATGCGATAACGCAATGGCATCTGTTGGAAGACCGAAAGAAGGACCCCGATTTCAAACGCGAAATTGCGGATAACAATATGTACGCCCAGTACACCCGAGATTTTTTGGCAGATAACCCCGGATTAACCCTAAAAGATGCAAGCAAATACTGGTTGTTAAAACGCAATCTTCCCATGAAAGATGGTTTTGTACGATATCATAAGAATGATTTGAACCTCTCATGAAATATTTGAGCTAGGGTATTGCTTCAATTGTTTTTCATCTGGAAGAGGTGTTCTACTGTATTCGTTGATCCAAAATCGGTATTGGTGAATACAAAATGCCCATTGGTTAATTCCGATACTAAAAATATATCCTCTAGGCCTAAATTCGTCTTCGAATGGGAACAATAACTGAAGTTCAAAAACACTTAGTTCAAAAGCCTGGTAATCATTTGTGCTCTTTGTAGTGTTCTTTACCGTATTAACAGGTGAACTAAGTTTTCCGTTGCGCCAAGGAGTTTTGAGGTTGAGCTCCTTGGTTGTAACGGTGCTTCGAAAACGAACTGATTTTGAATTCGTGACTTAATCTACTTAAAAAGAACCACAGGCCCCTGTGGTTCTTTTTTTATTTCCACAATCTAGAAAACACCGTTGATAACTACCTGCTTTACGACTGTAAGTTTTTGGGCAAATACGCTACTTTTGTAATAGATAATGCAATGTAGTTAAATACGATGTCAGATACAGTTGAAAGAATTAAAACACTTATAATTGGCTCAGGTCCAGCAGGATACACAGCAGCAATATATGCTGCACGTGCCGATTTGAAACCCGTAATGTACACCGGAATGGAACCTGGAGGACAATTGACCACAACGACTGAGGTGGATAACTTCCCAGGTTACCCTGAAGGAATCGATGGTCCGACCATGATGGTCCAATTACAACAACAGGCAGAACGTTTCGGGACTGAGGTTCGCGTAGGTATGGTTACAGCAGTTGATTTGAGTACCGAACCTGGTGGAATACACCACATCACAGTGGACGAATCGAAAAAGATTGAGGCGGAAACCGTCATTATTTCTACAGGTGCTTCAGCCAAATATTTGAATATTCCTAGCGAACAAAGACTTCGTGGGGGTGGGGTTTCTGCATGTGCCGTGTGCGATGGATTCTTTTACAAAGGTCAAGAAGTAGCGATTGTTGGAGGTGGTGATACGGCAGCGGAAGAGGCGTCTTATCTTGCCAATATTTGTAAAAAAGTGACCATGTTGGTGCGTAAAGACCATATGAGAGCTTCCAAAGCCATGCAGCATCGCGTGAATAGTTTGGAGAATATTGATATACGGTATAATACCGAAGTGGATGAGGTTTTGGGTGAGCAAGTAGTAGAAGGCTTACGCATGGTGAACAACAAAACGGGACATAAGGAAGACATAGAAATCACTGGACTGTTTGTTGCCATCGGGCATAAACCCAATACGGATATTTTCAAAGGTCAATTGGATATGGACGACACTGGCTACATCATTACTGAAGGCAAGTCCACAAAAACCAATATCCCTGGTGTATTCGCTAGCGGAGATGTTCAAGACAAAGAGTACCGTCAAGCGGTTACAGCGGCCGGAACTGGATGTATGGCAGCCCTGGATGCAGAACGATACTTGGCTACAGTAGAACAAAAAGTGATGCAGCCGAGTTAGGTGCAAGCTATCTTTAAAAAATAAAAGCGCGGAATTTTCCGCGCTTTTTTATTGGTTTAGGTTCAACTAGTCTATACGAACGTAGTTTTCAGATGAAGTTCGATTTCCTTCTTCATCAAGCGTTATTTGACTGAATCGGTCTTTTTCAAGGTCCAGTTCAAATGTGAAGTTACGCATGGTATCCAAGGCTTTCATCATGGCATCATCACCGTATTCAATCGTTTCAACGAGTTCATCTTTAGAAATGCGATACGAACCGTAGCCAAACCGACCGTGAGGGTCGTCGGGCACATATCGCGTCCACATGATTTTTCCTTTGGAATACATTTTTACTTGCCGATAGCCTTCATCTTTTTGAATCGTGTCGGTTATCGCTTCGCCGTCATAACTATAGAAACTTTCCAGTTCCCAGGTACCCTCCATGGTCTTTAGTACTGTGTTGGGTGGATTGGTAGTGGTTGTAAATGCTGAAATCAGCATAACGATTAATACCAATCCTACTATTTTTTTCATTGGTCAACGTGTTTTTGTGAAGTGATTTTCTTCTTATAAGATACGAATTTTTTGCCAAATTCTTACTCAGAATGCCTCGGTAAAACGCTGGGAGCTTTTTGTTTAGGGAATGGAAAATAATGTTTCAAACAAAAGAAAAGCCCAGTTTGTTCGCAAACTGGGCTTTTTGATTGGTTATTGGTTTTTGTTCGTCTAATATTTATGAACACTGCCAGAAGAAGATTTTCTTTTTTGTACCGATGCTTCACCAGTGTATGAAATATCTGCGCCACTGCTAGCATTGGCCACAAGGGTTTTGGAAACATTTACATTGATATCTGCACCACTGCTCGCTTCTGCATTACAATCTTCAACTTGTAAAGCCTTCGCCCGAATATCTGCACCACTACTGGCATCTGCAATGAGGGTCTTTGCTTCACCGGAAACTCGAATGTCTGCTCCGCTACTAGCATCAGCACTAACCTGAGTGGCTACTAGTTCAACTTGTAAGTCTGAACCACTACTGGCGTCGAGCTCTATGCTTTCGGACGATACCACATTCTGAACAATCAAATCCGCGCCACTTGAGCTTTTTAAGGCGTCAATTTGTGGAAGTGTAACATAAACGTTTTTGGTTGCCCTACCGATATTCTCTAAGGTGTGAATCCTAAGTTTTCCGTCTTTGATATCCGTAGCGATTAAGTCGATTACATTTTCATCTGCTTCTACTGAAATGCTGAAGTCTTTGTCTTGGGTTACAAATACATCCAAACCTTCTGATGCGGATACGACTTCGAAATCTTCGGAAACTGAACGTTTTTCTTCAACGACGTCTCCATTTCCTTTTTTACCGCTACCAAAGTTCACATCGAAATTACAGGATGATGCGAAAAGGGCGACGAGTAGTGCGATTGCTATTCTTGCTAGTGTAGTCATGATTGTTGTTTTTAATGATTGAATAAAATTCTGTTTTGTTTGTGTCTTTTTATAGTTTGTTTTGCCGAGTTGTAAAAAACAAGGTCTCAATTGTCGTTTTTGTTACCTGCTTGAATTTTGACTCCGTCTTCATCGATTTTCATCTGAAAACCTTCGTCGTTATCCTGGATGTCAATGTCCACACCATCTTCATTTATGATGATTTTACCACCTTCTTCATCGGTATCCATCTCTTC
>CALBPG010000086.1 GCA_937899065.1 uncultured Allomuricauda sp. | reverse complement strand
ATAGGTACAGGAAGCGGATGTATTGCTGTTTCTTTGGCCAAGAACCTACCAAATGCGCAACTGGGTGCATTGGATGTCTCCGACGAAGCCTTAACGGTGGCCCAAGAAAACGCCAAATCACATCAAGTAGAAGTATCTTTTCAACAAGCAGATGTTTTGAAAGCAAGTTTCAAAATAGATGGGGATTTCGATGTGCTGGTATCCAACCCGCCCTATGTCCGTTTGTTGGAGCAAAAAGAAATAAAGCAAAATGTTACGGCATTCGAGCCACAACAAGCACTTTATGTGCCGGATGATAATCCGTTGCTGTTTTATAAGAGGATTAACCAGTTGGCCAAAACGTATTTGACTCCTGGCGGGATGCTTTTTTATGAAATCAATCAATACTTATCCAACGAGATGAGGGCCTTGATGGAAGAAGATGGTTTTTCTGAAATTGAAATACGAAAAGATATTTTTGGTAATTTCCGAATGCTCAAAGCAACTTGGGCGGGATAGTCAACTTTACAAATGGATAGTAAACAACAAATCACCGCTTTGCGGGAAGAACTCCGAGAGCACAACCACAATTACTACATCTTGGACCGTCCGACCATCTCGGATTATGAGTTTGATATGAAGCTCAAGGAGCACCAAGCGTTGGAAGAAGCGCATCCAGAATTCCATGACCCGACGTCGCCTACATTGCGCGTAGGAGGGGAGGTGACCAAAAACTTTGATACCATTCAGCATGAACATCGGATGTATTCGTTGGACAACTCCTATTCCAAAGAAGATTTGGAAGACTGGGAGAAACGCATTCAACGTATTTTGGGCGATGTTCCGGTCGAATATACGTGTGAGTTAAAATATGATGGGGCCTCCTTAAGTCTGACCTACGAGTCAGGTGTTTTGGTCCGCGCCGTCACACGTGGGGATGGCTTTCAAGGGGATGACGTCACCACCAATATCAAAACCATCCGAACGGTGCCTTTGCAATTGAAAGGGGACTATCCGCCAAAATTTGACATCCGAGGTGAAATCATTTTGACCTTGGAAGGTTTTGCCGAGATGAATAAAGAACGCCTAGCGAATGGGGAAGAACCTTATATGAACCCGCGGAATACGGCTTCGGGGAGTTTAAAACTGCAAGACAGTGCTTTGGTGGCCAAACGTCCGCTGGAATGCTTGCTGTATAATCTAGCAGGGGAAAACCTTGGGGTTACCTCACAGATTGATGCCTTGGACAAAGCTCGTGAATGGGGTTTCAAAGTACCAACAGTAGCCAAACTATGTAAAAGTATTGATGAGGTCTTGCAATTCGTGTCATATTGGGATGTGCATCGCCATGATTTGCCCTATGAAACGGATGGCGTAGTGGTCAAAGTGAATACGCTAAGATATCAAGATGAATTGGGCTACCCCTCCAAAGCGCCACGTTGGGCCATGGCCTATAAATTTAAGGCGGAGCAGGTATCTACGGTGTTGCATAAAAACACCTATCACGTAGGACGTACGGGAGCCAGCACCCCCGTAGCGAACTTAGAACCCGTTTTGTTAGCTGGGACCACCGTAAAGCGTGCTTCCCTTCATAATGCAGACCAAATTGAAAAACTGGACATCCGCGAAGGCGATACCGTTTTTGTGGAAAAGGGAGGGGAAATCATTCCGAAAATCATCGCTGTGGATTTCACCCAAAGAGCTGCTGGTTTAACGCCAACGCAATATGCCACCCATTGCCCAGAGTGCCAGACTCCTTTGCTGCGAAAACCGGGAGAGGCGCAACACTTTTGCCCTAATGAAACCGGCTGTCCTCCGCAAATTACCGGCAGGATACAACATTTTATTTCCCGAAAGGCCATGGATATCGAGGGCATGGGCAGCGAAACGGTTGAGCTTTTGTTTAAAGAAGGACTCATCGGCAACTATGCAGATTTGTATACCCTGACCAAGGAGCAAGTTGTGCCTTTGGAACGGATGGCAGAAAAGTCGGCAGAGAATTTGGTTAACGGGGTGGCGGCATCCAAGGCTATTCCTTTCGAACGGGTTTTATTTGGATTGGGTATTCGGTACGTGGGAGAAACCGTTGCCAAAAAACTGGCCAAAGCCTATAAAAATATTGATGCCTTACAACAGGCTTCGGAAGATGAACTTGTGGCTGTTGATGAAATTGGGCAGCGTATCGCGGAGAGCGTGGTACAGTTTTTTGCGGAACCCAAAAATGTGGAGATAGTGGAACGATTGAAATCTTATGGACTTCAGTTTTCCTTATCTGAGGAACAATTGGAGGGGCAGACAGATAAGTTGAAAGGCCAAACATTTGTCGTATCTGGGGATTTTGAGAAAATCAGTCGTACTGAACTTAAAACGCAGATAGCAGCCAATGGCGGAAAAGTGGGTTCTTCCATTTCTTCCAAGACAAGCTTTTTGGTTGCGGGAGCCAATATGGGGCCGAGTAAAAAAACCAAGGCAGAAACACTGGGTGTTCCGATTATCTCCGAGGAGGATTTTCTAAAAAAAGTTTAGCTATTCCGTACAGTTTTCGCAGTAGGTTTTTTTCAAAAAGGCATTATCCAACAACTGAAAGGTCACCCCACCTTTGATAGAGGAATCAAAGATTTTGCAAAATCTCGGATTATCTAGATTCACCGCGTTCAGCATGATGGTTCGGTATTGGGAATCTTGCGTCAGTTCATCATCAATTAAAGTGAGGTTGAGGTAGTAAAACAACAAGCGTTTATCAATATCGATGTCTTTTACTTTGTTTGTCAACAGTTCTACAGCGCTTTCTCGGTCATAATAATAGGCCAAAAACTGAGCTAAGCTCAAATAGTCTAAATCACTTAATGTAATGGAACGGTAGGTGTCCAAAATAAACTGTACCGCCTTGTCTTTTTCATCGTATTTACCCTTCTTCATGAGCAATTCTGACTTGGTAATGTGATAATTGACCAACATGCGAAGTACCAATCCTTTGTTGATGCCCATCTTTTCTAATGAACGAATCTTATTAATGAGGTTCTCTTCTTCGGGTATCGATTTAAAGGAATGGTTCATCCTTAACTTTAACGCCAACATATTGTAGGCTATCTTTTTGTTTTCAGGATATAGTTGATTCAGTTCCTGAAAATCATAGTATGTTGTCAATAATTCATTCGCATTTTGGCGATAACGAAACGCGGAATTCGCGTTAAAAAAGTCGATGTATTTCTTCTGCTTTGGAATTTTGAGTTCCTGGAGCGCTTCTGGATCTACTTCCTTGGCCCGGATTCGGTTGAACAAAGAGTTCTGTAATTTTTCCGCCTCAGTTAACCTCTTATCAACAATAAAAGTGTTGAAAGTTTCTATCAGTTCACCTTTGGTCAACGCATCATACTCGTCCTTTCGTTGTAAGTATAAGGTTATCAACGCTTTTCGATGTTGATTTAAATAAGGCTCCATAGCGGTTAGCATTTCACCTTTTAGTTCCTGTTTTATTTCTTTTTTGGGTAAATCGGTCAAATAACCATATTCCGTATCGCGAATATCATTGAGGAACTCTACCCAGTTTTCTGCCGATGCAATCTGGGTTTCGATATTGGGTTTTTGAAAGGACTGCAAAGCTTTTACAATACTCTGCGCTCTTTTTTCTTGAAGCGCGGTATTGGCCGCTTTGCTTCCTTCTACGGAGGAATAAGCTTGTATTTCTATTCGTTTAATACTGAAATCAGTAAGTCTCAGGGAATCATATAAGGGTTTGATGTCAGCCGGTGCAAACGAAGCTTTGTTCTTTTCAAACGGTACCTTGAAACGCAAGGTTTTGTATTTCATTTCAGAATCTCCTGAGGAAATGGAGGCGAAATCATTATCATAAGAAATGGAATCCAAGTACAAACCCATATCCAACAAATCATAATTATAAGAATTCAGCTTGTAGAAGGTTTGATACCTGCAATTATAGTTTTGCTTCAAGAAAATCACATTGAATTCCAGTTCCTTGCGGTAATACTTCGCAGGGAGTTTGCCAACAAAAACGCGATAATACCCAGATTGGATTTCCTTGATGTTCTGATACAAGGTATTGCGATACACTGGCTTTAGAATTTCACCGGTCACGCCCTCGGGAATGGTTTCAGCCCCACAGTCAAAAATATCTTTTGTAACCACATTGATGGCAAGTCCGTCCTTGGGGTTTTCGAAAAGGGTTTTAAACCAAGCCTTATCGTTGAATTGAAAGTAGACGTTCATCCGGTCATCTTGCCGAACCCCATAGCCTATTTCTTTTCTGGTGTTATTGAAAATGGTCTCCAATGGTTTGCAATGGGTCTGATATACATTCCCTCTATAATCAGGAGTTACGATACCATAATTTGTTTGGGCACACACTCCAAGCGCAAAGCATAGTAGGATAAAAAACAGCGTGTTCTTCATAAAGTGAGTGGTTGTGGTTATCAAATAACGTCCAAAATTCATTCCAAACATATCAAATGGCCTGGGTTATGGCTGTAGATGCGAATTCTTGCGTTGAATGGTTAAAGCGAACTCCCTGGATTATTTGAAAACCAACATCCGTCAATTCAAAAGGGTCATCCGTCAATTGAGGCCTCTTTATGAAATTATGACATGCTAATATCGCGGCCATAAACCTATAAAAGTGATACAATGGAATTAAAAAACATTTTTTTTACAGCCTTCATTTCATTGACGATACTGTCATGTAGCAGCGATGATAACGGAGGAACCACATCAACTCCTGAACCAGAAAACCAAAATCCAACCGTTTCTTTTGTTAGCCCCGCCAATGCGCCAGTGGGTGGACCAAGTGTGTGGAATACGGTAGTGGTAGAACTCACTGCCTATGATAGTGATGGAGAAGTTGCCAAGGTCGAGATTTTTGTGGATGGGGCAAAACAAGGTGAAGCCACCACAGCACCATACAACTTTGATTGGGATACCAAGACCGTCGAAGATGGTAGCGTTGAACTGAAAGTCACGGTTACCGATGATGAAGGAGCTATCGTGACGGAAGCTATCAACGTAAACGTTTACAACGTTTTGCTCGACTATGATACCTACGAAGGCTATTTTAGTGACGACGCCAGTACCTTGAATTACACTTATATTACCAGTCCTGCGCCTGAAAAGGAAATTTTATTTATAACGCAGGTAACAGGGGCCGCCTTCAAAGAGAAGGTACCACGGCCAGATGATTTTGATGGAGAAACCTTTGACGTACACTTTCTGCAATACGTCAAGGGCGACATGATCATTGGGGAAATTACCACTTACCATAGTGTGACTCCTGGTATTTTTATTCCCAAGCCATCACAGGGCATTGATTTTGGAAATGAGTTGGGTGATGCTGCGGTGACCTTTTCAAATGTGCCCGAACATGATTATGCCATGATTTTTTCTGGAGGAAATACAACCCCTATTGACGAAGGAATTGAGCGCTCTTTTACCGTATACGAAAATTTAGATATCGGTTACGTGTATTTGCAATCGAATGGAGAAGGGTCCTACTTGGCGTCTCCTTTTAGCGTGGACAATCACGACTTGCTTTTAGATCAGATGAATACTTCAATGCAAGGATATACCTTTATTGATGATGACTTAAACAGCACGGCTAGTTTTCTAGTACAGGGGCATACCAGCTCTGGACGCTTTTCTCCTTCCACGACGGTGTACCGTCAAAACATTGTATTGAATGGTGCGCCGTTTGAAGCAAATTTTCATGTGCCCAATGAAGCAGATAATGTCTTTGACCATTACTATACGAACGCAAGGTTGCAAGCCAACAACAAAACCTATGTGCACGAAGCGTACAATGCAGTTCTAACCTCCATGACCAAAATGGACGTAACCCTCATGGCGACCAACAAAACCATGTCACAATTGGATATTACCGCTACTTCTGGTGATGACTTCGATTTCTTGAGCATGACAAGCCAAATTGCCGCAAGTGACGATTTCAACTTTGTGTGGAGAAGCTATTCTGCAGATGATAAGGTGTCTTTTCCTCCAATACCTACTGAAGTGGTAACCGCCACCGGTGAGGTATTCAATGCAACAGATATCGTTTTTAAAGATGCCAGTATCGTTTTGCTCTTGGAAGATATCGATGTGTTTTCACGTTATGATGACTATCGCGATGTCCAGTTTGGAAGAAAAACTGAAGATGTGGAACGTGAAGAGCGCATTTACGTTTTTGAAGTCTTTCAATAATCCATTCAAATCGATAGGCGCCCGTTACCTTGGGCGTCTTTCCTAACCTTAGATAATAGTACATAATCTCCTCCTAAGCTTACTAAGATTAGGTTGGACAATTTAAATATCATAAAATGAAACTAAATACAATTTTGTTAGCCCTTGTTGCTGGAACTTTTTTGTTATCATGCAGCAGCGATGATGGTGGCACGACACCCGTTAACCCAAGTCCAGAGTCGGAAAATACAGCTCCTCAAATCGTTTCACAGACCTATTCCGTTTTTGAAGACATTTCAGATGCGGAAACCTTTGCTGAAGTAACCGCCACAGACTCAGATGGTGATGATTTGACCTTTGAAATCGTGTCAAACTCCGATAATCTTTTCAAAATCTCGGAAGACGGTAATCTTGGTTTAGAAACCGGTGCTTCGCTGGATTATGAAACCACTACAGAACATAATATCACCGTCAGCGTGTCTGATGGGGATAAAAATGCCTCTGCTGAAATCAAAATTACCGTAAACAATGTCATTGAAAACCTATTCGAAGACCCAGAATCGTTTATCACCACTTGGAAAACCCCTGCAGACGGGTTCGAGTTGGTCATTGGCACTGATAGTACCTTGGATTATAATTTTACCATTGACTGGGGCGACGGTTCTGATGAAGAAACCTTTGTCGATTTGGCCAACAACCCATCCCATGTGTACGATACAGAAGACACCTATACGGTGGCTATAAAAGGGGCGTTTCCTGCGATAAAAATGTATGAAGGTGTTCAGGATGGCTTGGACGATTCCCGAAAAGCTTTGACAAGCATCAATCAATGGGGTGCCATTTCATGGGAAAGTTTTGAAGAAGCCTTTAGATTATGCATCAATCTATCCGATTACATGGCTCTCGATGCACCGAATTTGGAGAAGGTTGAAAGTTTAGCAGGGATGTTTCGAAATGCAACAAGCTTTAGCGGTGATTTAAGTAATTGGAACACTGTCAATGTGGTGAACATGTCAGAAACTTTTAGGGATGCAGTAGCTTTTAATGGTGCAATGGGAAACTGGAATACGTCAAACGTAATAGACATGAATGGAATGTTCAATGGTGCTGAGAGCTTTAACCAAGAAATTGACTTTGATTCGAGTACTGGAGCCTGGGACACCTCAAATGTTGTGAATATGGCAGCGGTGTTTCAAAATGCCAAAGCCTTTAACCAAAACATAGGCAATTGGAAAACTGACAAGGTGACCAACATGTTTTTGATGTTTAGAGGCGCTAGTGATTTTAATCAAAATATCAGCTCATGGGATGTTTCCGAAGTCACCAGTTTTACACGCATGTTTGAGAACGCCTCCAGTTTTAACCAAAACCTTGGAAGCTGGAATATTTCAAGCACGGAAAACATGAGCAATATGTTTAATGACACTAGTATGTCGTCTGAGAATTATTCAAATACCTTAATTGGTTGGGATGGTCAAGGAGATATTCCTGGAGATATCACATTAGGCGCTGTTGGGTTAAAATATTTATGCTCAGCGAATGTTGCAAGAAGCAATTTGCTGGGTAGAGGATGGAATATCGAAGATGATGGTTCAGACCCTGCTGTTTGCCCATAAACAGGTAAATGAGTAAAAACGAAAAGCCGCAGATTCTTAACAGTTTGCGGTTTTTTCTTTTTAGACATCAGACATCAGACATCAGACATCAGACATCAGACACCCTTGTGGTCCGAAGCTTTTCAGCCTTCGTAGCCGAGCTACTTCAGCGAAGAATGCTAGCGTAGGACAATCAAGCACCAAGCAATAAAAACCAAAAATCAAAAGTCTTACTTCTGAAATCTTACGTCTGAAGTCTAAGTACCGCGAAGGACCAATCCTTACCCTTTCATCCTTTTACCCTTATAGTCCGAAGCGGCGCAGCCGCGAAGGACTACTCCGCCGCAATCAAATTCAATTCACCCACGGCTTGCCTTACATCTTTGGGCCAAATGAAAATACGGTTGTGCGGTTCCACTTGGTAATATTTTTGAGGGGTGTACACCTTTAAGGTGGTCATGTCCACACAAAAACGAGTCACCCAACTCGATTCTTTGATAAAAAAGCCATTGCTGGGTTTCGCATCTTTCATGGCTTTGTGCAGTTTCATGCACATACGGTATTCATAACCTGTGAGCATATTGGAATCGCTCCAAGCACCAAGTCCATTTGCTTTCGCATTTTTTACAGCCTCACGTGCCATGCGCAAATCTTTGTTCTTGGGCAGGTTGGGGTAAATGATGATACTGGCGGCCCAACCCGATTCCAGCATCAATAAATTGAAGGTTTTTCGGTCATCGTCGGTTAGGGTTGCCAGTTCGTTTTTGGAATAGTTTGGAGCAATGTAGGCGAGCAATCGCCCAAAACTGTCGAAATGGTCATCCGCCGACCGAATGAACAAACTTCTCGGCGTGTTGCTTCCCGGTTTGGTGAGCCGTACATCCAACAAATCCTTAAAAACCACTTTGGCCGCTTCCCCTTGACTGATTTGTAGTGTTCCCGCATTGGTGAGCTTAGGGAGTAATTGGGCTTTTAATCCCGCATCAATCCAATTATCAAAATCCCCAGATTCCAGTTTGGTTTTTAAGTCAGCGAATTTGTTGTTCGCGGTGGTTTCGCCCCCTTGATAATTGGTTTCAGGTGTGTCAATGCCTAGCATGCGAATGGGCATGCGCACATAAGGCGTATCCCCGTCGGTGGGGTCACCTGATTTCGTTTTTCTACCAAGTTGTTCGAGTTCAATGCCGTTGGGGTCCCAAAAGATTTGTACGTTTTCCATGTGAGTGTGTTTAAAGAAATATCCTCAAAGAAAGTAGGGTAAATTCTAAAGAAATCCTCCAGAACTTGTATGTCTAGTAGAAAAGAATGTATGGAAGGTTTACACCGAAATCGTCCAACCTTCCGATTCCAAACTTTCCGGGCCAAAAGTGAAGTCAATCCGCCCTAGGTTAATCCCATAGCAACCTACTTGGTTGACCAAAACAGGTTGCCCTTTGGCATTGGTACGCACGTCGGGTTTATCCAAAAAAGTATGGGTGTGGCCCCCAATGATGAGGTGGGTGTTTTCGGTCCGCTCGGCCAGTTGCGTATCCGAAGCCCTGTTTGGATTTTGATAATCATAACCCAAATGCGAGAGACAAACGATGAGGTCACAGGCTTCATCTTCCTTCAAAATGCGTTCGGTATCCAAAGCCATTTCAAAAGGGTCTAAATATTGGGTTTCCTTGTACAGTTTTTTCAACACAAGGCCTTCCAAGGCAATCCCAACGCCGTAAACGCCAACCCGAATGCCATCCAACGTAAAAACCTGATATGGTTTGACGAAGGTATCCATAACGGTGTTCGAAAAATCATAATTGGCAGACAGCAATTGGAATTTGGCATGCGGCACTTGCGCCAGCAGTCCATCGATGCCATTATCAAAATCATGATTGCCAATGGTTGCCGCATCGTAGCGAAGTTTGCTCATGAGTTTAAATTCCAACTCCCCGCCATAAAAATTGAAATAGGGCGTGCCTTGGAACATATCCCCGGCGTCGAGCAGCAAGGTGTTTGGATTTTCATTTCTAACTTGTCCCACCAAACTCGCCCTACGGGCAACCCCGCCCAAATTGGGCCAACGCGAATGTGTATCCGGAAACGGTTCAATATGACTGTGCACATCATTCGTATGCAGAATGGTGACTTGCTTTTTTCGGGTCATTGCGCAAGATTCCAATCCCAGGGCGCCAACGGATAACAAAGAAGCAGAAGCTGCGGTATTTCGTAAAAAGGTTCTTCTTTTCATATCAATTTTGGAATTGGATAAAGCGTTGGTCAACCTCTGCCGTTAAGGTATCCTTGGCCTTAAAATGGTCAATAATGGCATTTCGCAAAAGGTATTCGGTTTCAAAAACCTGTTCTACTTCTGGAAAAAAACCAATTTCGGCACCCCCGGTAACCAAATAGTCAGAAGTGGCAACGTGGTAATGGCGACTTTCATCAAAAGGTTCGCCGTTGATGTCAATAGACCGTAAGGTTTTATCTGCATTGAATTGGATGGTAATTCCGGCGACACCATGGGGCCGTTCTGAGGCGACCAAGAAACGAACCAAATCCCTTACTTGGGTACCATTGAGTTCCACCACCGAAATAAAATTCTCAAAAGGCATGATTTCATAAGCATTTCGGGCATTGATCGAGCCTTTAGGCAGTACTGCACGAATCCCGCCATGGTTCATAACCACGAAATCCACTTTTGGTTTGTTTTGCTTTTCAAACAAAGCACGGGTCTCTTCCAAGACCATATCGGAGAAAAAATTTCCCATCGAGGTGTTTTTAAGGCCATCATTCTTGGATAATGCTTTTGGAGAATAGGCGAGTGGGGCATCCAAAACATCATCTACACTTTTTTTGTAGGGGGCAATCCACTCTTGAATAGAATCTACAGCAATTTGGGTGGAGTCAATGGTAATCTGCTTTCCAGCGATATCTTGGAGTTGCACTTTTTGTTGCTTACAACCCCATGTCAATACCATTGTT
Organism: uncultured Allomuricauda sp.; assembly: GCA_937899065.1. GTDB lineage: Bacteria > Bacteroidota > Bacteroidia > Flavobacteriales > Flavobacteriaceae > Flagellimonas. The sequence goes on along the minus strand of CALBPG010000086.1, from coordinate 9,183 downwards.
GCAATTATAACAAATTGTTTGATTTTTGAGTATGTCACCGAACGTATCTTTGTAATGTTATCTTAGGAGAAGTTTTACCTTTGCACAAAGGCCGAAAAATATGCTTTTCAGAGGAATCCAAGATAAATTTAAGGTTAAATCGGGATTGAAATATCTACAAGAAGAGTTGGCAAAGCCACCTGTGCTGGTAGATAGGGAAAAGGGAATTACCAGTATCGGCTGCATTGTAGATACCGATAGGTTTTCGAAACCAGACATTTTCTACGAGCTTATTGAGGAATTCTCCCTTAGACCAAATGCCATTAAAATTATTGGATACCGCCGCGACTTTGATAACAACTCGCCCTACGCCATCCAAATTTTCTCAGATAAAGATTTGGGTTGGAAGGGAGAAATTGAAAATGGATACGTTCTTGAATTTTTGGGAAGGGAATACGATTTACTCATCAATTATTACGAAGAGGATAATCTGTTGATGAAGTTGTTGTCCATTAAAACCATGGCGCGACTCAAAGTAGGTTTTGGTGCCGTAGACACGAAATTTAACGACCTTATTCTACATACACCCTTTCAAAACTTCAACGTATTCAAAACTGAATTGAAAAAGTATTTAACCGTTCTAAACGAGTTATAATGGAACAGTTGATGGGTACGGGTGTTGCGTTGGTAACCCCTTTTGATGAAAATCAGGAAATTGACTTTACCGCTTTGGAACAAGTGGTAGAGCACTGCATTCAAGGTGGTGTTGATTATTTGGTGGCCTTGGGTACTACCGCGGAAACCGCAACATTGGATACACAAGAAAAACAACAGGTGGCTAATGCCATTAGAGAAATCAACCGGAATCGCAAACCACTGGTTTTGGGTATCGGCGGTAATAACACTCGTTTGGTTTGTCAACAATTCCAAAATACAGATTTGGCAGGCTATGACGGGATACTTTCAGTTTCCCCATATTACAGCAAACCCACCCAAGAAGGCATTTTCCAACATTTTAAAGCGGTAGCGAGTGTATCTTCATTGCCTATAATCATGTATAACGTGCCTTCCAGAACAGGAAGCAATATGGCTCCGGATACCGTAGTACGTTTGGCACGAACGCAAAGTAATATCATTGGTTTGAAAGAAGCCTGTGGCGATATGGTTCAAGTTTCCGAACTCATCCGAAACAAACCCGAAGGTTTTATGGTTATTTCTGGGGATGACTTTACCGCCCTTCCTACGGTGCTTGCCGGTGGAGCTGGGGTAATTTCGGTTTTGGGACAAGGTTTGCCTAGTGCTTTTTCGGAAATGATTCGTTTGGGATTGCAAAATGCTACCGCAGAAGCCTATGCCATTCATCACCAATTGAGTCCGTTGATGCGTTTGATATTCGAGGAAGGAAACCCTGCTGGAATCAAAACGGTTTTGGCGCATCAAAACTTGATACAAGCTGGTGTGCGTTTGCCTTTGATGCAAGCTTCGGAAAATCTTACGCAACGTATTTCGGGCTTTATGGAACAACATTTTGCAGTGGATTTAGCTTCTTAAAAAGGTTAAAGCTTCTTTAAAATCGTTTGGGCATACTACTATCCCGTTAAATTTGGATATGTAATACATTCCATAATCCACTGGAATTTCTATTTTTGCAAAATGTTTTTGAAGAAAGCAACACAACTTAGCCTTATAATTCTTATCGGAGCGGTCACCTTTTCCTGTAGTGAATACCAAAAGGTACTCAAGGAGGATGATATCAAAGCCAAATATGAATTAGCGGAGAAGTATTACAATGAAGGAGACTACAAGCGCGCGCAACGATTGTTTGAGCAAATAGCACCAAGATACGTCGGTAAACCCCAAGGAGAGCGTGTGATGTTCTTTTATGCGGATACCTACTTCAAAAATGAAGACTTTTATTTGTCGGGATATCAGTTTGAGCGTTTCGTAAAATCGTATCCGAAAAGTGATAAGATTCAAGAAGCCTCTTTCTTGGGTGCGAAAAGTTACTACTACCTTTCTCCCAGATATTCCTTGGACCAGACTGATACGGATAAGGCCTTGTCCAAATTGCAAACCTTTATCAACACCTATCCTGAATCTGAATTTTTTGAGGAAGCCAATAAGATGGCAAAGGAGTTGACGACAAAAAAGGAGAAAAAACAAATTGAAATAGCAAAGCAGTTCAACAAGTTGGGGCAGTTTAATTTCCCCATTTTAATTTCGGCCATCACGGCTTTGGACAATTTTATTTCAGATAATCCCGGTTCAGTATATCGCGAGGAGGCCTTATATTATAAAATTGAAGCTACCACAGCTTTGGCCTTAAATAGTGCACCTGGAAAAAAAGCAGCAAGACTGGAAAAAGCTGAAGAAGCGTACAATACGTTAATGAAGTATTTCCCTGAAACACAATTCAAGAAAAAGGCCGATAACCTTTTTGCCAAAGTACAGCGAGAAAGGAAGAGTATAGGACTTTCTCGGTAACCTTATAATTTGAAGAAGCATATGCAGGATTTAAAAAACACCAAAGCGCCGGTTTCAACCAAAACGCTCAATCGTAATGAGTTTGACCAAAAGACGGACAATATTTACGAAGCGATATCCATAACGGCCAAAAGAGCCATTCAGATTAATTCTGAAATCAAAAAAGAGCTTCTGGAGAAGCTTGAGGAGTTTGCTACGTACAGCGATAGTTTGGAAGAAGTATTTGAAAACAAGGAACAAATAGAAGTATCCAAGTTTTACGAAAAACTTCCAAAACCGCATGCCTTGGCGGTTATCGAATGGTTGGAAGACAAGATTTATCACCGTAATACAGAGAAAGACGCCTAATATGTTGCGCGGAAAAAAAATCCTTCTGGGTATTACAGGAGGAATCGCCGCGTACAAGACTACCTTTCTCACACGATTATTGATAAAAGCGGGAGCGCAGGTCAAAATAGTCTTGACTGAAAGCGCTGCCGCTTTTGTTTCTCCCTTAACCTTATCCACCCTTTCCCAGAATCCGGTACTAATGGATTTTGTGAAAGAAGACGACGACAGTATTTCTTGGAACAACCATGTGGATTTGGGGCTTTGGGCCGACCTCATGGTTATAGCACCAGCTACCGCGAATACACTTTCCAAAATGGCCAATGGTACCTGCGATAATCTTTTGTTGGCAGTGTACCTCTCCGCTAAATGTCCAGTATATTTTGCGCCGGCGATGGATTTAGACATGTACCGTCATCCTTCCACTACGGAAAGCTTTGAAAAGCTCCAATCTTTCGGAAATGTCATGATTCCAGCAGAGTCTGGTGAACTGGCCAGTGGATTGAGTGGTTTGGGACGTCTGGCAGAACCAGAAAATATTGTGAAGATTCTGGAATACAATCTTTTGAAAAAATCGCCACTGCACGGCAAAAAAGTATTGATTACGGCCGGACCAACCCATGAGGCCTTGGACCCTGTTCGTTTTTTAGGGAATAGAGCTACCGGAACCATGGGGTTTGAATTGGCCAAAACCGCTGCTAATCTCGGTGCGGAAGTAACTTTGGTATCAGGACCTTCCCAACTTTCGGCAACGCATCCAAATATCAATCGAATTGATGTCACCTCGGCTCAGGACATGTATGAGGCCTGCCATGCACATTTTGAGACTTCAGACATTATGATAGCCGCCGCCGCGGTGGCCGATTATCGCCCTAAAAACGTTTCCGAACAAAAAATGAAGAAGAAGGAAGGCGACTTAACTTTGGTATTGGAACGCAATCCTGACATTCTGAAATCCTTGGGAGAAATCAAGAAAAAACAGTTTTTAGTGGGCTTTGCTTTGGAAACTGAAAATGAATTGGAAAACGCCAAAGGAAAACTCCAGCGCAAGAACCTAGATGCCATCGTATTGAACACCCTAAATGACAAAGGCGCAGGTTTTGGTGGAAATACCAACAAAATAACGTTCATCGATAAGAATTCCACGATAAAAACGTTTGCTTTGAAGACGAAGCCAGAAGTGGCTTCTGATATTTGGAGCGAAATACTTTTACGTATCGATGGGTAGAAAAATCCCTATTCTTATTTTTTTATTGGTTGCTGTTTACACTAGAGCACAGGAGCTGAATTGTGAGGTGGTGGTCAACTCGGACCAAGTCAACCAAACCAATCAACAAATTTTTAGAACCCTGGAGCGCTCTTTGAACGATTTTGTGAACAAGAGCAAATGGACGGACAGGGTCTACAACGAAAATGAGCGGGTGAACGCAAGAATGTTCATAACGGTTACCCAATACGAATCCGACCGCTTTGAAGCCAATATTCAAATACAGTCATCACGGCCAGTTTACAATACCTCTTACGAAAGCCCAGTATTCAATTTCAAGGACAATGCCTTCAATTTTCAATACCAAGAATTTCAACCCTTGGTGTACAATGAAAATGTGTTTGAATCCAATCTTATAGGGGTTCTGACCTATTATGTCTACGTGATTTTAGGTTTGGATGCCGATACATTCTCCCTTCAAGGGGGAGATGAATTCTATAGAAAAGCTCAAAATATAGTTACCCAAGCGCAAGGCTCCAATTTTTCCGGTTGGAACCAAGAAACGGGACAACGTACCCGTTTTGAGTTAATAGACAACTTGTTAAGCAATAGTTTTCGTGAGTACCGCATTGCCATGTATAATTACCACCGCAAGGGATTGGATATTTTAGGCGACAACAATAGTACTGGTAAGCAAGTGATTGCTGGAAGTTTGCGCCTGTTTGAAACCCTTATCAAAAGAAGACCAAATGCCTTTTTGATTCAGACTTTCTTTGATGCGAAATCTGAGGAAATCCAGAATATTTTCTCAGATGGCCCCAAAGTAGATATCGTCAAACTCAAAGAGACGTTAAATCGTGTGGCACCGTTTTATTCCAACATTTGGAATGAAATAAATTACTAGTCCATTTCTAGAAAGACGTTTATCTTTATCCCAAAAGATAACGGGTTGCTCACTCAACTTTCCATTAAAAATTACGCACTCATAAATGACATCCGGGTAGATTTTACCGACGGATTCAGCACCATTACCGGTGAAACCGGTGCGGGAAAATCTATTTTGTTGGGTGGACTCTCATTGGCCTTGGGTAATCGGGCTGATTTATCTTCCTTAAGAAACGACTCTTTAAAGTGTATTATTGAGGCTGAATTTGATATCGCCAGTTACCAACTTGAACGTTTCTTTCAGGAGAATGATTTGGATTTTGAGACCCTAAGCATTTTGAGACGAGAGATTCTGCCTAGCGGAAAGTCCAGAGCTTTCATTAATGATACCCCGGTAACTTTGGACATTTTAAAGAAGCTCGGTTCGCAATTGGTTGATGTGCATTCCCAGCACCAAACCTTACAGTTGACCAATAACGCCTTTCAATTACGGGTGGTGGATGCCTTGGCGAAAAACCAGGACCGTTTAAAGGATTATCGAAAGGTTTTGGCACAGTATCGTGCAGAACAGGCGAAGTTGAAGGAGTTAGAGGATTTTCAGAGCAATTCTCTCAAAGAACACGATTACAACACTTTTTTGTTGGAAGAATTGGAATCCGCAAATCTTCAAGAAGGAATGCTATCCCAATTGGAAGCAGAACAACAACAATTGGATAATGTAGAACGGATTATTCAACAACTATCTGAAGCCAATCAAGTTTTACAGGCGGAGACTGTTGGTGTACTTGCGCAATTGGATACCTTGCGAAGAGCGCTTCAAAATCTTTCCGACTTTGGAAAACAGTATGAAAATCTTTCACAGCGAATGGAATCGGTTCATATTGAAATGGACGATATGGTTGCTGAATTAGAACAGCTTTCAGATAGTGTGGAGGCAAATCCCGAAAAACTGGACCAGGTCAATGCCCTTTTGCAAAAAGTATATGACCTTCAAAAAAAGCATCAAGTAGACTCCATAACTGGCTTGCTGGAAGTAAAGCAGAATCTGGCTGAAAAGGTAGAAGCCGTAGTCAATATCGACACAAATATTGAAGCGAAGCGAAGTATTGTTGCCCAATTGGAAGCTGATTTGGAAACACGGGCCATTGCCCTTCGAGATGCTAGGAATGCCGTCATTCCCAAATTGAAGACCATGTTACAGGAAAAACTATATGACCTGGGCATGCCTTCAGCGACCTTCAAAATCAATATTTCCCCAGCAGAGGTTTTCAACAGTCATGGAAAAGATGAATTGGTTTTCTTGTTCTCCGCCAATCAAGGTTCTGACTACGGTGAGTTGAAAAAAGTAGCTTCGGGAGGGGAGTTGAGTCGTATTATGTTGACTATCAAATCCATTTTGGCAGAGTATGAAAAGCTCCCAACCCTTATGTTCGATGAGATTGACACTGGCGTGTCAGGAGAGATTTCCAACAAAATGGGCGAAATCATGCAAGACATGGGGCATACCATGCAAGTATTTTCCATAACCCACCTGCCGCAAGTGGCATCAAAAGGAAAGCACCAATACAAAGTATACAAAGAGGAGCGGGAAGGGGAGACCTTTACGCAAATGAAGCAACTCGATGTTATGGAACGGGTTCAAGAACTTGCCGAGATGCTGGGTGGCAAAACGCTTTCGGATTCAGCCATGGCACACGCGAAATCACTTTTGGGGCAATCTTGAGAATTACATTAAGAGTTCTTAAATCAGAAAGAATGGATATCTTTGGCGCCTAAATCAATAGCTAGCAATATGGGGTACAATCTGCTCAAAGGAAAAAAAGGCATCATCTTCGGTGCGCTTGATGAAAATTCAATCGCTTGGAAAACAGCAGAAAGAGTTCATGAAGAAGGAGGAGAATTTGTGTTGACCAATGCACCTATTGCCATGCGCATGGGGCAAATCAAAACATTGGCCGAAAAAACCAATTCCGAAATCATCCCCGCAGACGCGACGAATGAGGAAGATTTGCAAAATCTAGTAGACAAATCCATGGAGTTTTTAGGTGGAAAATTGGATTTTGTATTGCATTCGATTGGGATGTCCGTCAACGTTAGAAAAGGACGCGCTTATACCGATGAGAAATACGATTTCACCGCTAAAGGTTGGGATGTTTCTGCACTTTCATTTCATAAAGTAATGCAGACCCTATACAAAGCGAACGCAATGAATGAGTGGGGTAGTATTGTCGCCTTGACCTACATGGCTGCGCAACGTACTTTTCCCGACTACAATGATATGGCCGACAATAAGGCCTATTTGGAATCTGTAGCTAGAAGTTTTGGGTACTTTTTCGGTAAGGAGCACAAGGTACGCGTGAATACGATTTCACAATCGCCAACGCCGACTACTGCCGGTCAGGGTGTGAAAGGGTTTGATGGATTCATCAGCTACGCTGAAAAAATGTCTCCTCTAGGAAATGCTACAGCAGCAGATTGTGCTGACTACACCGTTTCCCTGTTCTCGGATTTGACTCGCAAAGTAACCATGCAGAATCTATTCCATGACGGTGGTTTCTCCAATACTGGTGTGAGCCAGGAAGTGGTTGATCATTTTTCGGAATAAGTCTCATTCAACTCAAGCGGATTACCGCTAACCCAGAACCATGGAATACAAACTGTCTTTCATCATTCCGGTCTACAATAGACCTGACGAAATTGACGACTTGTTGAACAGCATGGTGGAGCAGAAATCCCAAGAACCGTTTGAGGTGGTAGTAATTGAAGATGGTTCCACTTTGGATGCGTCTCGGGTAGTAGAGTGGTATCGCGACCTTTTGGATATTTCCTATTTCCAGAAACCCAATAGCGGTCCTGGCGATTCCCGGAATTATGGAATGAAACATGCCAAAGGGAATTACTTTATCATTTTGGATTCGGATTGCATTCTCCCTCCACAATATTTGGAAGCCGTAAAGCGTGAATTGGATACTGATTTTGTGCATTGCTTTGGTGGTCCAGATAATGCCCATGAGTCATTTTCGAAAGTACAGAAGGCCATCAATTATGCGATGACCTCTTTTTTCACCACGGGGGGTATTCGTGGTGGAAAAAAAGCTGTGGACCGCTTTCAACCCAGAAGTTTCAATATGGGGATTTCGAAAACCGCCTTTGAAAAAGTAGGTGGTTTTGGTCAAATTCATCCAGGAGAAGACCCAGACCTAACCTTTCGTATTTGGAATGCAGGTTTTACCACACGGTTGTTTCCCAAGGCCTTCGTATACCACAAGCGGAGAATTGACTGGAACAAATTTTGGATTCAAGTCAATAAGTTTGGGATGGTACGTCCTATTTTGAACAAATGGCATCCGAAAACCAAACGTCTGACCTACTGGTTTCCAACATTTTTTATGTTGGGATTACTGACGGCCATAGTCTTGGCAGTTTTTGGGTATCACCTGCCATTATTAGGTTACGGCCTTTATTTTTCACTTTTGTTTTTCCATTCTCTAATTCGCAATCAAGATATTTTCGTGGCGATAATGTCACTTTGGGCGGTGCTGATTCAATTCGCTGGTTATGGCTACGGTTTTCTTAAATCCACAATCTTGGTTAATTTTAGTGCTAAGGAACCTCAAACAATTTTCCCAAAATTGTTTTTTAAACGACCCTAATTGGATTACAAAGGACTTTTTGAAGGACAGAACGGCAGAAAAATAAGGTATTTTCCCTTTTCTTATTTCTTGCCCTCGTGTCTTGGTTCTTGAGCAATTTATCCGAACCGTATGAAACCCGAACGGATGTTACGTTGGAGTATAAAAGCGTTCCCGATAGCTTGCTTTTGGGCAACGATGCGGTTCAAATCATGGAAACCAAGATTCGCACAAGCGGTTTTCGTCTGTTGTATTTCAAACTGTTCAAGAAAAACATTGTTTTGGATGTTTCCGAGGTCAGCTTCCAAAACCCAAACTTCTATTTGACCAAATCTTCGGTGCTCAAACAAATGGAACGACAGTTTTCGCAACAGGTCTCCGTTTTGGATTTGGACCGGGAACGTTTGAAAGTGGATTTATATCAGGTAGAACGAAAAAAGCTTGCCGTAAGGCCGCAGCTGAATCTTCAGTTAGAACCGAATTTTTTATTGGAAGGGCAATTGAAGATTTCACCTGATTCCGTTATTGTGAAAGGACCCTATGCTGAAATCGCCAATTTAAATGAGCTGTTGACTACCGAAGCTACGCTGACTGAAGTATCATCTGACTTTGCTTTGGAAGCAGCACTGATATTCCCAAAAGGATTATCCAATAGCATATTTTCCCATA
>CALBPG010000085.1 GCA_937899065.1 uncultured Allomuricauda sp. | reverse complement strand
GCAAGGCCTTTTCATAGTAATAAATGCTAGGCCCGATTTCGTTTTGTTTGTAGTAACAGTTGCCCAAATTAAAGTACAGCGCAGGAGAATGCTCACCATTTTCAAGAATACTCAAATATTGTTCGGCAGCCTCATTGTATTGCCCTTTGTTGTACAGCTCCGTAGCTTTTTCAAACCGTGCTGTATTTTGCCCAAATAACGAAGGGAATGTGAACACCAGTCCCAGAAAAAACAATCCGACCTTTCTCATAATTGCTTATCGAGTTTGGATATCACTTCGCTTGCTTTATCATAGTCTTGCTGCATTTGAACATCTGAAAAAGGACTATACCGGGCCATTTCGCAACTCTTCAAAAGGGTAATGAATCCTTCAATATCATGCTCCCCTACATTTTTCTGCTGTAAAATAGAGGTTATTTTCTCTTTGCTGAATTCGGCGGTTTCAATTTTAAGCTTTGCTTTTAGGTAGTTGTGCAAACCTTTCTCCAAAGCCACATAAAATGGCTCTTTGTTTCCGAGCTGTTTTTTGGCCGTAGAGAGATACTTTCGTGCAAGTCTATTGGCGCGTTTCATTTTGTTCCCTTCTATGTCACTGGCCATGGCTTCTCGCTTCTTAAATGAAAAAACAGCAATGGGAATCAGCAAAAGGGGACCAAAAAGTAGGAGATAAAACCGGTTAGAGCCAAAAAAGAAATTGGTTCCAATCTTGGTTAGGTTTGGACTTAGTTTAATAAAGTGAAATTGTTTTCCTGTGGGTACCACTAGTTGCTGATTGGCGGTTCCCAATGAACCATTCCCAACGGCAGTATTGTTGGGACCTTCCAGAACCTCAATATTGATCTCATCGGAGGAAAGGGTTACGTATTTCTTCTTTTTTGGGTCAAAATAACTAAAGGAAATACTAGGTAACGGATACTTTCCTCGGAAGGAAGGCACTACAGTATAGGCATTGCCTACTTTTCCTTCCATACCACCGATTGTGGTCCGAACTTTTTCCTCAAACTCTGGTTCGTAGACCTCCAACGAGCTTGGAAGCTCGGGTTCGGGCAAACGGAATAATTTTAAATTTCCTTTTCCTGAAACTTCAACTTTGGCTTGAAGGGATTCAGAGGCGTTTAATTTGGTTTTGCTGGTCGTAACCGAAAAATCAAACTGACCGACGGCTCCTCCAAAATTCTGGGGTTTACCGTTCTCTGGAAGTGCTTTTACATTGATGCTTCGTTTTCCTGCGGATACCGTTTTACTGGTTTGGGAATAAATCCTACCCCCAAAAAAGTCCCTGCGATTTGTGGGTACATCTACAAAAATCTCAAGAGATAATGGCTCGATTTCAAGCTTGCCTGCCTTCTGCGGATACAAAACCACACGTTTGAGTACTACGTAGCGATACGGTTTTCCATTGTAGGTTCCGTTTTTGGCCGTATGCTTGGTTACCGGAATGTCTTGACTCCAAAAATTGTTGTACTTCGGATTGTCCAAAGGACGATAGTTGGTAACGCTAATATCTGGACTTACATAAAGTTTGTACAGTACCGAAACGGCTTCGTTCATGTAGGGATTTGCCTTGGATACTTCTGCCACGAGATGTAGACTTTCATCGGCCACATCATCCACCGTTTTTTGACCGTTGGGTTTGTCCACCGCTGCAGTCACGGTTACTGATTTGGGTAAGGTTTTATAGGTTTCACCCGCTATTTCGATTTTGGCCTGCTTTATCGTGAACCGACCTCTTGCGGTTGGCACCAAAATGTAGGAGTATGATTTGGAAAAACTGCGTTTTCCATTAGTCCAAGAGGAACTTATGGATTGCGAAGGTCCCATCACGACTTTAAATCCTTCAAATGATGGAGGGGAAAAGTTGTCCCCGTCCTTATTCATGGTAAAATCGACTCTTAGTCTTTCGTTAATACCCAGCTTTTCCTTACTCAACTTCATTTCGAAGGATACCTCTTCATCTTGGGCATATAAAGCACCAATGCTCAAAAAGAGCATTGAAAAAAAGACGCTAATATTTTTACCCCAGCACTTCAACATCACCAATCTTTCTCGTTCTTGATTTTTTTACCTTTTACTTTTTTGGCCTCCATTTTTTGCTGCACCTTCTTTTCTTCGTTTTGCATGGCCTCTAGCAAATTTTGGATCTGTTGTTTAGATAATTGATTTGGTCGCGGTTGTTGCTCTGATTTTTCTCCTTTGTCGCCTTGGTTGGGCTTTTGCTCTTTTTCCTTCTTCTTGTCTCCGTCTCCTTTTTGGTTCTCCTCAGGCTTGTTTTGTCCTTGCTCTCCTTCGTCGCCGTCCTTGTTCTTTTCGTCTTCTTCGTTTTCGCCTTCGTTTTCCTTGTTGTCGTCGCCCTTGTTGTCCTGGTCTTTGTTTTTATCCTGGTCTTGTTTATCCTCGTTTTTGTCTTTGTCGTTTTGGTTTTGGTCGTTCTTTTGGTCGTCCTGTTCCTTTTTTAGCATTTCTTTAGCTAAGGCCAGATTATACCGGGTTTCATCATCGGTAGGATTGTTTCGAAGGGCTTCTTTATAGGCTTCTACCGCCTTTTGGTATTCTTTATTTTTCATGAACACATTGCCCATGTTATGGAAGGATTTGTGCTTGCCCGTTTTGGAGCCGGATTTTTCACCTGCTTGCTTGAAGCGACTAAAGGCTTCCGCATAGCTTTCACGGTCGTAATATGCGTTTCCTAAGTTGTATGGAGCTGCGGCGTTTTCCTTGCTTTTTGAAATCGCCCTTCTGTAATCTGCCTCGGCCGTTTGGAAATCATTGGAGGTAAGCTCCTTGTTGGCTTGCCATGTAAGGTCTTTGGAATCCTTAAGATTCTTTTTCAACGTCTTTTCTTCTTCTGACTTTTCCTGTGCTAAGGCAAAGGTTGCTGTGCCACAAAGGAAAAGAGTAACTAATCTTATTCGCTTATGCATCTTCATATTCATTGAAAAGATTTAGTTTTTTCAGCCATTTGGTTTTTCGGTCCAATAGGAAGATGTCCAAAAATAAAAAGAATAAGGCTATGGCCAAGAACCATTGAAATTGGTCTTTGTATTCGGCAAACTGCTTCGCCTCAAACTCTTTTTTATCCATCTGCTCCAGCTGTTCTTTAATTACCTCAACCGCCTCATTGGTATTGCTTCCATCAATGTACAAGCCATTGCAGTCATTTGCGATTTGGGATAGGATGGGTTCGTTGAGCCGTGTGATGACCACCTCACCCTGACGGTCTTTTTTCAAGGTTTCAATTACCCCATTTCGTTTGATGGGTATGGGAGCACCTTTAGCTTTGCCTACCCCGATAGTATATACCCGAATCCCATTTTGAATGGCATTTTCAACAGCACCGAAGGTGGCGTTTTCGGAATGGTCCTCCCCATCCGAAATAATGAACAAAACACGATTGGTTTGCTCTTCATCATTATAATAGGTACTTGCCAAATCGATGGCCGCATCAATAGCTGTCCCTTGAGAGGAAAGCATATCGGTGTTCATGCTTTGCAAGAACATTTTAGCGGCCCCGTAGTCAGTAGTAATCGGCAGTTGCGGATACGCTTGTCCCGCATAGGCGATAATGCCAATTCGGTCACTGGCCAGTTGATTTATGATTTCGGATACCAAACGCTTGGCTTTATCCAAACGGTTGGGGGCGATATCTTCGGCCAACATACTTTTGGAAACGTCTACGGCGAAAACAATATCTACACCTTCTCGTTTGACCGTCTCTAGTTTGGTGCCAATTTTGGGGTTGACCAAGCCAACAATCAAGAAAACCAATCCCAAAACGAAAAAAATAAGCTTTAACCCTGACTTATTTCTTGATTTGTCAGGGGCAATTTTTTTCAGCAGGCGCGGTGAAGCAAAGGCTTTCTGGGTACGACTCTTCCAGATTTGAAGGAAAAAGAATACCAGTACGATAACCGGAATTATCGCTAAAAGGTAGAAGTATATTTTTTCGTCAAATTGAATCATTCCCTTCTAAATAAAGCTTTTGAACAGTGAGCTTCGAAGTCCCCATTCCAATAATAGCAAAAGACCTGCCAAGAAAATTAGGGAACGAAATTTCTCTTCGTACTTGTAATATTTGAATTCTTCTATCTCTGTTTTTTCAAGTTTGTTGATTTCGTCGTAAATCTCTTCCAACTTCTCGTTGTCGGTTGCCCTAAAATATTTCCCGCCAGTGTCTTTGGCAATTTCTTTCAGCAAGGCTTCGTCAATCTCAACTTGCCGCATGCCATAGCGAAAAGAGCCATCTCGATTATATGCGATTGGCGATAATGCATTGCCGTTGGTGCCCAATCCAATGGAATAGGATTTTATACAAAACTCAAAGGCCAAATCAGACTCGGTATTAGGCTCAATAAAGACTGAATTATTTACACCATCGGTTAACAAAATGATAATTTTACTAATGGCCTTGCTTTCTTTCAACCGATTCACCGCTGTTGCCAAGCCCATACCGATGGCTGTACCATCTTCCAGTTCACCATAGGTGATGTCACGAAGGGCACTAAGAACAATACCTTTATCACTCGTGATAGGAGTTTTGGTGTAGCTTTCGCCAGCATAACCCACCAAGCCAATGCGGTCGTTTGGGCGTTTTTTGATGAATTCCGCAGCCACTTTTTTCAAAGCCGCCAAGCGATTTGGTTTTAAATCACGGGCCAACATACTGGAGGACACATCAATGGCCATAACAATGTCAATACCCTTAGTGGTTTTGGTACGCGTCGAGATATCTTCGGTTTGGGGTCGCGCCAATGCGGTGATGATAGCTGTCAAAGCCAACAGCCGGAGTACAAATAAAACAGGACGCAGTTTGGATAACCAACTTTTGGTAGTGAACCCTTGAATGCTTGATATTTTAAGCGAGGCGCTTTCATGCTTGAGTTTGAGCAAATACCAAACCACTGCCACCGGAAGCAATAAAAGCAACCAGAAAAACTGTGGATTCGCAAATTCGATATTCTCTAACATGCTACGCCTGTGTTTTTACTTCTAAGGTGTTCAATATTCGTTTTACGATTTCTTCGGCATACTCGTCGCCATCTTCCCAGGTAATGACCACTTGTTGCATAAACGCTTTACCTCCGAAGGAAAGAATGCTGTATTTGGATTTTAAGGATTCGCTTGAAACTTCTGGGGTGATTTTTCCGGAACCAAAGGTTTTAAGTCCGGTTACGCCCGAACGGGTAAAAAACTCCTCTTGCTTTGTAATGATGTTGCGAACTCCCTGTGACTCGAATTCTTTTAAGGTACTGCCAATAACTTTCTCAAAATCAACTTCTTCTTGCGCTTCCTTAAAGGTCATGGAGCGGGATGAGACATAAAAAAGTTCCGTGGTCTTCCCATAGGAAAAGGTCTGAAGTTCCTTTATCAATGCTTCCATTTCTTCGGAAAGGCTCGCTTCCTCTTGGCGAATCAAAACCTCAGGCGTTTGTAATTCGATAGGAGGATACCCATATGCGCTGGACACCCATTCTCCTTCAAGAAGGGTTTTGGTGGGATAACCGAAAACGGTATCCCGTACTGTTTTTGAACCAAAGAACACAATGGAAAATACCGTACCAAGGACCAAAATCCCGGCAAAAATTCCAGCGGCCCAATACCATTGCCTTCTTCGTTGTTTTTGGACCAATTCTTCAAGGTATTCCATATCTTCCAAAAGGTCTTCTTCCGTAGGTTCCGGTAAGGCATCATGGGTTTTTTCCACAATCAACTGTACCATTTGACGGTCCTGTTCCGCCACGGATGAAGAAGGTTTGGAGCGCGCGAACTTTACCAAATCCGCCGTCTGTAATATTTTTCGGAATTGTTGAATGGTGTCTACATCCAAATCCAACTCTCCAGCATCTTTTAGCAGTTCAAGCTTGTCAATCAACTCATCCGTAGTACTTTCCAAAGCTGATACCTGAACGTCTTCTTCCAAATAAGAACGTACAATATCCGTAAGCTCGGAATAGTACTGTTTGAATTCATCTTGAATGAGATATTTCGATGTTTCCAAACGCTTCAATTCCAATAACGCCCGGTCATATGGAGGTAAAAGGGCTTCTTTTTCTTCTTCGGTCAAAGGCTTTTCCCTAAAATAGAACCAGTATACTGCTGCCGCAACAACAAGCAAGCCCAACAACACATACAACAGAATCCACCAAAACTTGGAAAGGCTTTTGTCAACCTGAATCAGCGGTTTGATGTCGAACATCTTCTGTTTGGTGGTGTCAACGGCTACGTCGGCTACCTTAACACGAAAAGAATCCGTGAAGAACGGTTGTTCGTTTATGGCCACTCGTTGCGGTGGAATGGTATAGGTGCCGCTATCGAATTGTGTAAGGGCATAGATACGCTGAAGCACCACACGGTCTTTTTTTCGAAGCGTATCGGTCAATAAGGCTTCAACGGTTTCCAAGGGAGAAAAGGTTTGGCCTTCTGGAAAGTGCACCACACTGGTGGAGTCCGTCTCTACAGAAATCGTGTATTGGATTTGTTCCCCTATTTTGATGGCTAGGGTGTCCAAAGAAACTTTGACAGTTCCTTTTTGCTGTGCATGAGCAGTTAGGAAACCTCCAAAAAGCAAAAGACAGGTCGCAAAGACCTGAAAAAGATGTTTTTGAAAAATGTTACGCGTATACTTTTCTCCCATCATCCTCTCCTTTTGAAATAACCGAGTAGTTTTTTTACATAACTCTCATCTGTTCTGCAATGAATGACGCCACACCCTGCTTTGGTAAACGCGTCATTGAAATAATCCACTTTTTGGTGATGGAATTTACTATAGTCGTTTCGTACTTTTTTAGAGGTAGTGTTGACCAGCTGTAAGGTCCCCGTTTCCGAATCTTCCATCTGTACCAAACCAATATTTGGAATGGATTCTTCTCTTTGGTCATACACACGAATACCGGTAACATCGTGCTTGTTGCCCACAATACGAAGGGTATTGTCATAACTGTCAGCGATAAAGTCTGAAAGCACGAAAACGATGGCTTTCTTTTTCATTACGTTGGTCAAGAACTTTAGAGCACCTGCCACATGCGTGCCTTGGTTCTTGGGTGAAAACTCCAAAAGTTCTCGAATGATGCGCAGTACATGGCTTTTTCCTTTTTTAGGCGGGATGTAGAGCTCTACTTCACTTGAAAACAAAATCAATCCGACCTTGTCATTATTTTGAAGGGCAGAGAAGGCCAAGGTTGCCGAAATTTCGGTTAGGACTTCTTTTTTGAATTGTAGGCTAGTACCGAAGAGTTCGGAGCCACTGACATCCACCATGAGCATCATGGTCAATTCCCGTTCTTCTTCAAAGACTTTAACGAAAGGTTCGTTGTAGCGGGCGGTGACGTTCCAATCGATATTTCGAACGTCGTCCCCAAACTGGTATTGGCGGACTTCGCTAAACGTCATTCCGCGACCCTTAAAGGTCGAGTGGTACTCCCCACCAAAAATATGGTCGGACAGACGACGCGTCTTTATCTCAATTTTGCGTACTTTCTTAAGTAACTCTTTCGTATCCATTTACTAGAAAATGGTTCGCAGTTTTCGGTGTTTCAAAGAAGAAGGGTTCTTGGTGCGCTAAAACAACACCAAATTTTACGTGTTTAGGGCACCTCTACCTCGTTCACGATTTTATTGATGATTTCTTCCGATGTGATGTTTTCGGCTTCGGCTTCATACGTAATGCCGATACGGTGGCGCAATACATCATGTACTACCGCTCTTACATCTTCAGGTACCACATATCCTCTTCTTTTGATAAATGCATAGCATTTGGATGCGTTGGCAAGATTGATACTTCCTCGGGGTGAAGCCCCGAAACTGATTAGGGGTTTTAGATTTTCAAGGTTGTATTTTTCGGGATAGCGTGTGGCGAAAATCAAATCCAGAATATACTTCTCGATTTTTTCATCCATGTACACCTCACGAACCGTTTGTTGTGCACTTAAGATTTGCTTCAAGGTAACCACGGGTTTGACGGGTTCCGAAGCGGTACTCCTTAAGTTTTGACGAATGATAAGTTGTTCTTCGTTTAGTTTTGGATAGTCAATTACCGTTTTCAACATAAAACGGTCGACCTGTGCTTCCGGTAAAGGATAAGTTCCTTCTTGTTCCACAGGGTTTTGGGTGGCCATTACTAAGAAGGGTGCGTCCAATTTGAACGTCTCGTCCCCAATGGTGACTTGTTTTTCCTGCATGGCCTCTAAAAGGGCTGACTGTACCTTAGCGGGCGCCCGGTTGATTTCATCTGCCAAAACAAAGTTGGCGAAAATCGGTCCTTTTTTGATGGAGAAGTCATTCTCCTTCATATTGTATATCAGTGTTCCGATAACATCTGCAGGTAAAAGGTCAGGGGTAAACTGAATTCGACTAAACTCACCTTTTACCGCTTTGGACAGGGTGTTGATGGCTAGGGTTTTAGCTAGACCAGGGACCCCTTCCAAAAGAATGTGTCCTTGTCCCAATAACCCAATCAACAAACGTTCGACCATATGCTTTTGTCCCACAATGGCCTTGTTCATTTCTAGCGTAAGCAAATCGATAAAGGCACTTTCGTGGGCAATTTTCTCGTTTACCGCGCCAATATCAATTGTTGTATTTTCTTCCATACAGATGTGTAAAACTGTGGTATCTTCGTTAGTGTTTTTCCAAGGAACGCAAAATGAAAATTAATTTAAAATCAGGCTGTTAATTAATGGTTAAAAATACGGCAACTGCCTCATTTTATGAAGTATTTAAGGCTTGTGCCAAAACCCTAGCACCGATGAAGATAAGATGAAAAATTACTCAAAAATCATTGCTGGAACCATGACTTGGGGAAAGTGGGGTTCCCAGTTGGGCACCGAAGAAATGGTGGCCCTTATGGAACACTGTTTGGATAGTGGAATTTCCACCTTTGACCATGCAGATATCTATGGCGATTATACCACAGAATCCGATTTCGGAAAAGCCTTTGCGCAAAGTTCCATTACCAGAGAATCGGTTCAATTTATTACGAAGTGTGGCATCCAGATGACTTCGGGGCGACCGAATCGCGTGAAGCACTACCAGTATGACGCAGCTTACATCATCAATTCTGCTGAAACTTCGTTAAAAAACCTTCAAACGGATTATCTCGATTTACTGCTACTGCATCGCCCAAGTCCATTAATTGAACCAAGCGAAGTGGCGAAAGCAATTACCACACTTCAAACATCTGGTAAAATCAAAGCTTTTGGCGTTTCCAACTTTTCACCCAGTCAGATTGCATTGTTGGAGAAAGCAATTCCCGTTTCAGGGAATCAGTTGGAATGTTCTTTATTGCATACAGATCCTTTCTATGATGGCACTTTTGATGATACCATTGCGAATGAACGAATGGCGATGGCATGGAGTCCTTTAGGTGGATTTTTTGGGGAGACTTCATCACGAACCGAAGCTATTAAAAGGGTACTTGAAACCTTCGGAGAAAATTATGATGCCAATACGAGCCAGTTGCTTTTGGCTTGGTTAATGAAACATCCGGCAGGTATACATCCTGTGGTTGGAACAACCAAAAAACAACGGTTGACCGATTCGGTTGCGGCAGCGAATATTGATATGGACTTGCAAGATTGGTTTGTACTATTGGAAGCTAGCTTGGGCCACGAGGTCGCATAAAAGAACAGTATGAAACAGAAAACAGTATTAATTACGGGGGCGACCAGCGGTATTGGGAAAGCAACAGCGATTCTTTTGGCAGAACACAGGTATCGTTTAGTGGTTTGCGGTAGACGAGAAGCCATTTTGAACGAGTTGGTCGCTTCGTTAAAGCAGAAAACTGAAATACACGCTCTAGTTTTTGATGTGCGTGATAAGGAAAAGGTTTTTCAATCTATTGAAGGTTTACCCGAGGATTTTTCTCAGATTGATGTGCTTGTGAACAATGCGGGCAATGCCCACGGATTGGACCCCATCGAATCAGGAAGTATTGATGATTGGGAAGCCATGTTGGATATCAATGTGAAAGGCTTATTGTATGTTTCCAAGGCTATTCTACCTCAAATGGTCGAACGCAAAGCTGGACATATCATCAACATCGGGTCAACTGCCGGAAAAGAAGTCTATCCCAAAGGGAATGTTTACTGCGCGAGCAAACATGCTGTTGATGCCATTAACAAAGGCATGCGTTTGGACTTGAATGCCTACGGGATTCGCGTTGGGGCCATCAACCCCGGTTTGGTTGAAACGGAGTTCAGTAAAGTGCGCTTTAAAGGTGACGAAGAAAGAGCTGATACCGTATACCAGGGCTACAAAGCGTTACAAGCAGAAGACATTGCCGATTTGATTCTCTTTATGATTTCTCGTCCAGCTCATGTGAATTTAGTAGACCTTACCGTGATGCCGACAGCTCAGGCCAGCAGTACGATTATCAATAAAACTTTATCGTAAGCCCCAACAGCTCTTCGGAATAAAAATGAAGTCCCTGCCTTCAAGACACGCACTCGTTTTATACCTTTAAGGGGAGGATTCTGCTTTTCCCATGGTCAACAAACGATTACTTGTCAAAAACCTACTTGCGCACAACGATGAGAATAGCTTTTACGATAAAAAGCGTTTCATTCGAATAGGGGAGAAAGAAGGAAAGGCTAAATTCCTGAAGCATGTTTGCGCTTTGGCCAATAGTAATCCCCGAAATAATTCCTTTATCGTAATTGGTGTAGAAGATGAAGATAATACTATCGTTGGAGTAGATTTTTTCGACGACAGTAAGATTCAGAATCTGGTCAACGCCTACCTCGACAACCCTCCAATCATTTCGTATGAAAACATTCCTTTTCCGCATTTACCCGAAGGAAAGGTAGTTGGTTTGGTCACTATCAAATCCAATGGAAAGGTTTGCGCCTTACGCAAAAACATTTGGAAGTATTATGGTGGTTCGGTGTTTTTCAGAGAAGGAAGTATAAGTCTCCCTAAAGCTTTTGATATTGAATTGAAGGATATCAATTCTGCGGCAGTAGCCACCATTGAACAGCATGCGCGAAACAATATTGAATTGACCCTTGACGCGGTCATCAACTTTATGAATGTTAGGCATGCCGATTTGAAAAGTGATTACCAAGTCTTTAAAGAACAGTTTGTGGTGTGTTGGGCGGGTAATATCAAAAAGGTCAATAACCAATTCTATTATTCGCGAGTAGACATTGAACTTATTAACGAACAGGTGAAATTGTTTTATTCCGCTTTGGATGAAATCACGATTACCTATGATGAGAATTCTTTTTCCACATTGGAATACGTGCAACTGGGATTGGGCTCCCAGCAAAAATACTATCCTTTGGAAGAAATGGTCATTACCTTTTCTGAAAATGGAAAGTACACCATCAACAGCGAGTTGGTCTTTAAACCGCCACAGTATGATAAGCGAACCCTTCATCATGTGCTAAACACCAATAATGCGCTGCTACAAAAATTGGAAAAGAAAATAACCCTGAACACGGCAGAAAGTAAAGACCTAAAAAATCTTCCAGCAACCTATTTGATTTGTTATCTCAATGGCTTTGAAGAGGCCAAAGAACAAATGGAACGCGCCCGCGGCTTATTGAAAAAGACCAACAACGGAGCTTATCTTTCTTTAAAAGAATCGCTACGGATTTTACGTAAGGTTCGCTACAACTAGGATTTCGCCAGCCACATGAGTTGGTACGGCTCCAATTCCAAAAGCCCGCTGGACATGGTATAAGATTTCCCTGAAATCAAATCTTTCGCTTTTCCTTCATTCAAATACCCCAACTTGGTCATCCAGCCCGCTTCAACCGCTTGGGGAACTTCATCAAAGTTGGCCAAAACCAAGATGCCCGAACCCTCATCATCTATCCGTTCAAATACCAAAAGATGGTCATTGCCCGAATAATGCAAAACCTTAGGGTTGCTATCCGCGAAAACAGGATGCTTTTTGCGTAGTGAAATAAGGGCCTTTAGACTTTCGAATACGGTGATTTGCGGCTTCTTTTTGTTTCTGGGTTCTTCTAACACTTTCCAGTTCTGTTTGGGCCGATTTACCCAACGACCATCTTCTTTTTTGTCCGCTTCTTTTAAGAAGGAGTAATCATTCAAAGTAGCTATCTCATCGCCGGCATATAGCATTGGGATGCCACCGTAGGCCATTATGATGCCATGCAACAAGGTAATTTTGGCAATGGCAGTTTGTATTTTGGGAAGATGTTTTTCCTTTAGCGCTTTTTCAAGCCCCAATAAGGAGGCAGCGCTTCCGGTAATACGGCCATCTCCTGTTTTGGGATTGTACATGAACAACAAACCCGTAGCGGGAGACCATTGTAGGCGTTGACAATAATAATCCAACAAAAACTTGCGGTGCATAAAGGGATTCCAGCCAATTTCCTCAATAAGTTGGTCATCATAACCTAAACCAATATCATCATGGCAACGAACATAGTTCAGCCAGGTACACTCTTTTGGTTTATCGGGAATGCGTTCCAAGGTTTTTTGAAGTAAAAGCGTTTTTTTGGTGGCAATGGAGTTCCAAAGCAATGCCATTAAGGAAGCATTGTAGGCAACTTCGCATTCGTTCCCTTGCATATGACCTTCACCAAAATATTTTAGAATATCCCGAGGGGCGACAATGGCTTCTGCCAACAGGATCGTGCCCGGGGCGATAACCTGCAAAGACATCCGAAACAGTTGAACCAACTCATGCGCTTCGGGAAGGTTTTGGGAAATAGTTCCCATTTTTTTCCAAAGAAATGCCAGCGCATCAAAACGGACAAAATCAACGCCTAGGTTTACCATGTCCATCAAATTGGACAACATTTCCAAAAACACCTCAGGGTTGGTATAGTTCAAATCCCATTGGTAATGGTTGAATACGGTCATCACCCAACGGTCAATTTCCGATTGATAGGTGAAATTTCCTGGCGATGTCTCTGGAAAGACTTCAGGCAATGACTTTTCAAATTCTTTGGGAAGGGTATCATCGGCATACATGTAGTAATAATCCTGATACTTTTTTACGCCTTTCAACGCTTTTTTGGCCCAAGGATATTCTTCCGAAGTGTGATTGACCACAAAATCCAGCATCAAATACATCCCTTTGGCGCGCATCGCTTGGGTCAAATCCAATAAATCTTTTTGTGTACCGTATTTGGAATCGACCTTGTGATAACTATTAACAGCATAGCCGCCATCGCTTTCTCCAGAAGGTCTCGTCATCAATGGCATGAGATGTAAAAAATTGACCCCCAACTCTTCGAAATAAGGAAGTTTTTGGTGTAGTCCCTTCAAGTCTTTGTCAAAATGCTCTACATACAATTGCATCCCAACGATTTGTTCAGACTGATACCAATTGCCTGCTTTTACTCTTTCAACATCTAATTTTTTAAGGGCCTTTGGACGGCCTTTGAATAATTCGGAAAGACGTTCTAGGAGCGCATCGAAATACGGCACATGTTCCGGTTGACCGTATAACTTAAAAAATAACCTTTGGATAAAACCCAGATTTGCTGCCAAGCGTTGTTCAAACAAGGCTTCAGCGTCTTGGGTTTTGTGTTGTAAGGTCAATACCTTGTGAACGTGGGCCTGATTCATGGGTTTTCAAGTTGCGACTTGGTCGGTAACGAAGCAATGGCTCCATAATTGGTGGTGGTAATCGCTCCTGCGATGTTTGCTTTTTTCACCATGTTAAAGAGTAGCTCAGCATCTTGCTCAATCATGGTGTAACTATCTAAATGTGAAATTTGATAGAGGAGGCACCCCATAAAAGCATCACCTGCGCCGGTGGTGTCTATCGCCTTAACAGGAATACTAGGAACGATTTTTCGAATGGCGTTTGTGCTCACTAAAGTACCTTCCTTTCCTAAGGTTATCGTGATGACTTGGGTACCTACTTTATGCAAAACTTCACAGGCTTCATGAACATCCGATGTGCCTGAAAGTAAAAGCGCTTCTTCTTGACTGAACTTGCAGAGATGTGATTTCTCTACGAAGGGCATACATTTTTTTATGAATTGCTTTTCATTGTCTCGCCACAAATCTTCTCGATAATTTGGGTCAAAACTGACGAACATGTCGTTGGTCATGGCGTCAAATAAATATTTGTTGTAGGTAGTTTCCAAGGGACCACCGAGCAGAGCGGTAGCGGCACCAAGGTGAAGCATTTGTCCTTTAAAACCTTTTCGCAAAGCTGGGTCATAGCTCAATTCCCTATCTGCACCACGACTGAAAACAAAATCCCGTTCACCATCTTCGGCTAAGGAGACAAAGGCAAGTGTAGTAAAGGTTTTGCATCGTTGTACTAGGGATAAATCCACTCCCTCGTCCTGTAAGGTTTGCAACAAAAAATCACCAAAAGGGTCTTCTCCAACACTTCCGATAAATACACCTTTACCGCCAAGCTTGGAAATGGCGCAAGAAACATTAGCAGGTGCTCCCCCGGCTTTTTTCGTAAACTCCGTTGCAGAAGACAAATCACTTCCTTGATTTTCGGCCACGAAGTCAATGAGTAGCTCCCCGACGCAAAACACCTTTTTCATAATGGATTTTAGGAGATATAGGTTGAATGTAATTAGAAAAAAACAGCAGCGCAAAAAAACAAGGTTTTTCTGCATGGAATGTTCATCAACAAAAAAAGGGGCATGATACTATCACGCCCCTTTTGTTAATGGTCTTTAAGTGTTATTTCTTGATAATCTTAAAGTTTTCGTTCGTTTTGGAACCAACGATTTTTACAAAGTAAATACCAGGTGTGGAGTTGGATGCATTCCAGCGTACTGGACGGGAAATATCCCAATCCTTAACCTCATGCACCATTTGTCCAACCATGTTGAAAATCTGAGCGGTTACTTTCGTATCGTTTTCGGTCTTAATCGCGAAAAAGAACTCATCCGTAGAAGGATTCGGCCATACTGCAGTAATCACCTCCGTTTCGATATTCGCTAGGTTTTGCACCTCGGGTGTTCCTGCGGATTCCGAACCTGGGATAGCCATTGCTGTATCTTCGCTGGCGGTAGTTTCTACCGAACCGAAAATCTGAAATACCTGGTCAACGCCATCACCACCAAACACGGCAGAGGCGGCAGTCCAGTCAACTGCACCGGTTCCGAACAAATCAAAGGCATCTCTAAAGGTAGATTCGTTTCCAATTAAACCAGCTTGCGTTGCCCAGAACCATTGGGTATTGTTCGGAGCAAAGTCAAGATTTACATATACGGATAACCAGTACGTTCCTGATGCTAGCACAACGTCTTCCGGTAAATCCAATGTTAGGTTTGCGTTTGTTGGGTCTGAAGTGGGTGCAATCGCGCCACTATCATAAACCACAGCTCCAGGTAGCCCTCCGATATTTTCGTAAATCTCGCCGCTTGCGCTTGTCAACGACGGACAGAAGTTAGCACCTCCTGGTGCGATAATACTATTTACGGTCCACTGGTCTCCTTCAGGAATGATAAAGTCGTCTGCAGATTGGGCCAAAGCACCGAAATCTGTAAACAACTGTGAAGGTCGTGTGCCTAGGGCTGCACCATTTTGCTCGTAAATCGGGAATTCGGTTAGCGTTACGGTGAAACCTTCAGATACTTGCTCTTTACCTGATTTTGCAATCAAGCCAATTGCGGCTGAACCTTCAGCTCCTGGCGCGAAAGACAATAACACTTTATCACCTTTTAGTTTCGCGGTAACCAAATCTGGATTCGAGTTGGTCAGCTCTATGGAAATAGGTTTTCCTTTTGAGCTTACAAACAAATCGGTAACATCTACTTCAGTGTCAGGGCTACCTAAAGGTAACGTCAAATCAGGAAGTAAGTAGGCCACGCTTAGCTTTGCTTCAGGCGTATTGCTTGCAAAAAATTGCGCATTGTAGATTCCGTTTCCATGAGCAGCAACGGCAACAAAACCATCGTCACGCGTACGAATTTGAGGTACCACAACATTTCCGACTACAAAAGGTTCTCTGAACCAGCGGGTTCTATCGCCATTTAACCAGAAGGCAGCATAAAGCCCCGTACTGGTTCCAGCGTAGAAGATGTTGTTGTTTCCTCCAATAGCAAACCAACGTACGGATGGCCCATTACCTGTTCCATCAGGATTCTCCTCCAAGTTACCACTGATACTTTGCCAAGTTTCCCCAGCATTTTTACTCATGAAAATACTCTTGATATTGTAGTTGGAGAATACGGCATACACACGGTCAGAATTGTTCGGGTCGACATAAATCTGGTTTACGTTTCCTTCAGGCAATCCTTTCCCGGTAGAAATATCGATAGGTTCTTGGTCATCGATATTGGCATTTTCCATCTTGTAAATCATACCAGATGACGTTCCGTAGTACAATCGGTTGGCAACAGGGAAACGAGAAATGTCAAGGCCTGAAATTTCTGAACCGTCAGGTGTAGCAGTTTGCGTCAATTCTGTCCAGTTTACACTAGCAAGGCCGTTTGAAAATAACGGAACTTCATCCAAATCCCGATTACGCCACATACGGTCGCCCGCAGGCATGTACATCACATTATCATTGATTGGGTCTAGGATAAATGGCGCTACAAAATCAAATCCTGAAGCACCTGCAGGTTGAATTCTTGTGAAGGATACAAATTCTCCTGCCTCGTCAAAATTCAAACGGTATACATTTCCAAACTGAGCAGACACATAACGTGTAAGTCCACCATCTGCAATAGCATTGTACGAACCATCTCCACCGAAATCACTTTCCCAAGGGTCTGAACCATTGAGTGAGTTGGTAAACCACGTTCCATTATCTTGGAAACCGGCTAATACATCGTTGCTGTTTCCTTCTGGATCAATCGAAATGGCATACGGTTGTGTAGTAATATAGCCATTGTTCAACGAAGTCCAACTTACGGGTTCCGTAGTAATAGTAATATCTTCCGTTACTTGCACCCCACCATCATTGGATGTAATCACCTTGTTCGGATTAGATGGCAAGAAAACCATATTGTGTTGATCCGGATGATGGTTTGGATACAATGCAAAACTGTTGCTGAAAATAGTGTATCCACCAATCCAACCTTCAAAACCAGTTGGTGTAGTAAATCCTGTAGTAGAACGATACAAGTTGGTGCCACCCAAGAAAATGAAATCAGGATTCGTTGGATGAACCTTGATAATCATATTATAAGCGCCCTGCAAATTTAAGTTTCCAGCAACACCTCCAATAGCGGTTGGAAGATTTGCTGTTAAATCTGCCCATTGCTCTTCTGGGGTTTCAGCATCCGCTTGATATCTCCAAAGGAACGCTTCGCCATTGTTGCTCACATCATAAGAGAAGAAGTATACTCTATTTTCATCAGAAGGGTCATAAGCCATTACGGTACGACCGAAAGATGGAAAGATACCTTCAGGAGTGATGTCTGTCCAAGTTACGCCGTCTTGAGAAGTATAGAAACCAGCAGTGTCGGCAAAAATGTCCACAGTTGCGTAAAGTGTTCCATTAGGCGTTACGATAACCTCAGTTTGGCTATCGAAAGCACTAGGCAATACTTCATCAAAAGAACGTGCCCCATTGGTAGAACGGAACAAGCCATCAAATGTAGCGGCATATACATCTCCTGTTTGTGGATGTACAGCAATACTATTGATCAAATCAAAAGAAGAGAATGACGTTACATCATTATCACTGGTGTTTCGCATGCGAATCCAGCTTCTACCATTGTTAAAGGATTTGAAAATTACAAACCCGATATAAAAGGCACCGGGTGCACCTGCAGAATTTCCATAACGCTCTCCGGAAGCATAATACCAGACGTTTTGACGTCCTTTTCTTGGGTCTTGGGCGATGGCCGTAATACTAGGCGATTGCCACTTACGGGTCACTCTTCTCCAGCTATCTCCTGAATTGGTAGAACGCCAAAGTCCTCCGGAAACACCACCTGCTAGGATGATATTTTCGTTACGCATGTCCAAAGCAAGGGCTCTGGTTCGACCACCTACATTTGCAGGTCCTCGGTTTCTCCAGTAGAAGAACCTTCTTCGTGAAGCTTCTTCACCGTGCTCTTTGGCCATTTGTTGCTGGATGTCACCAGTCGCGATCCTTTCGGAGAATTTTGCCTCTTTGGATTGGATGTCATCGGGAATTTTACCCGTCGCGGGGTCGCGTAGTTGTCTTAATTCGAAAGCCAATCGGTCCATGGCTCTATCGCCCACAGCTTTGGGCTTGGCACCTACGGGACCTGATTTACTATCGTACAGTTTTGATTGTTTGTAAAGGTTGTGGCCCTTTTGGGGACCATCATCTGCGGATCTCTTTAAGTCTTGCGCCGAAAGCGGTAACAAAAACAAACCCAATGCAATAGAAAACAATACACGGATAGGTAAAGGTTTTTTCATATAGTGGAAGTTAAAATGAATTAGCCTCTCAATATAAAAAAACTAAAATTCCTGTTAAAGCTTTCTTACTAAAATCGATGAAATACACTATGAGTTTTTAACAATTTGGTCGAAATCTTGGTGTTGGACCTATTCATAATCAAAAGTTAAAACCAATTTGGACCATGCTAGGCTTTTGTGCTGTATACTTGCGCAAAATTGTTGGCATGAGAATATTGGCGATTGGAGATATCCATTCGGGAGTAAGGGCTCTGGAACAAGTGATGGATCGCGCAGCGGTAACGGAACAAGACCATTTGATTTTCTTAGGGGATTATGTAGATGGATGGAGTACTGCAACCGAGACCATTTCCTTTTTAATGAAGCTCCAAAAATCACATAAATGTACTTTTATTCGGGGCAACCATGATGAATTGTGCAAGGAATGGATGCTGACCAAAAAGGAAAACCCTCAATGGTTGGCGCACGGTGGTACTGCCACACGTGATTCCTACCTCGCCTTGGGGGAAGAAGCTTGGTCCGAGCATTTGGCGTTTTACGACTCCCTTCAAAACTATTATTTGGATGAACACAACCGATTGTTCCTTCATGCCGGATTTACCAACCTTAAGGGGATTGCTTTTGAATATTTTGAGCAACTGTTTTACTGGGACAGAACCTTGTGGGAATTGGCCAAGGTAGTAGATGATACCATAGATGAGAGTGACCCAAATTATCCGCAACGTTTTAAGCACTATACAGAAATCTTTATAGGACATACCCCCATCTCGAAAGTGGAGGAAGTGCTGCCCTTGCAAAAGGCGAAAGTCTGGAACTTGGATACGGGTGCTGCCTTTAAAGGATGCCTGACTTTAATGGATGTAACTACCAAGACTTATTGGCAAAGTGACCCAGTACATACTTTTTATCCTGGCGAAAGGGGTAGAAACTAAAAACACCAGGTTGACCCCGGTGTTTTTAGTTTTTTAGAACTTTCCTGCTTTGTGTTCATCTTGCCATTTGACAAGCTCTTTCCATTGGCCTTCATACGCCATTTTTGCCTGCATGGGCCAGGAAGCGGGATCATGGATTCGATAACGGTCTCCACCAGAGTCCAATACTTCTTGGCATTTAGAAACAGAAGCTTCCGAAAGGGCTTTCCAGGTTTTGATATCAAAATTGTGAAACAGCCCTTCGATTTTGGGACCTATACCTTCTACAATTTTAAGGTCATCCTGTTTAATTTTCTTGCCGAAGGCTGCTTTGGCCGCATCAGCATCAAAGGGAATAAGTACAGGGGCTGCATCAGCAACAATTGCATTTGCTTCAGGAGCCGTAGCCTTTGGAGCGCTAGCTGAAACCAATTTTTGGTTACAAGCCTCAAGGTCAGCTTTAAGTTTGGCATTCTGATTTTCCAGATTTTTTAGTGTATCAGAATGGTCAATGGTTTTTTCGGTGTGACTGCCTTTTCCAATAAGATAGCCAAGGATTCCCGAGATGATACCTACCAAGG
>CALBPG010000084.1 GCA_937899065.1 uncultured Allomuricauda sp. | reverse complement strand
TTGTAGCGGGGACTGGACTCGAACCAGCGACCTTCGGGTTATGAGCCCGACGAGCTACCTACTGCTCTACCCCGCGATATCGGACGGCAAATATACAACTCTTTTAAACATATTTCCAAATTAGTGAGACCTTGTTTTGAAAAGCGAAGCGAATTCAAAACAATAGGTCGAACTAATGTTGAGTGGAGTCAAAGTATCTCTTATACTCAAGGAGGGGGTGCTAACTCTTGTTTTGAATTGTATATCTTCGACGCATGGAACAACTGAACGATTTTTTGGTCAATGCCATATCTGCTACGGAATGGCCCATGTTCATTCTTTTGATAGGCGGCGGGTTGTTTTTGATGGTGTATTCCAAGTTTATGCCTTATCGGTTTTTTGGGCATGCCATTGCCATTACGGCAGGGAAGTATGACGATAACAAAGCAAAAGGCGATGTGAGTTCCTTGCAAGCGTTATCCGCTGCGGTTGCTGCCACTGTGGGTCTAGGAAACATATCAGGAGTGGCTATTGCCATTCACGACGGTGGACCTGGTGTTGTTTTTTGGATTTGGATGACCGCTTTAATAGGCATGTGCATCAAGTTTTATTCCTGCGGGTTGTCCATTATGTTTCGCGGACAAGATTCCGATGGGAAACTGCAAGGTGGTCCTATGTTTTACATGACTAAAGGGTTGGGGAAAAAAGCGAAACCTTTGGCCATCTTTTTTAGCATCGCAGGATTGTTTGGTTTTTTGGGGGTTTTTACCGCGAATCAGTTCACCGAAACCTTTATGAATGTCGTTCAACCAGAAGAAAGTCTGGTGGCTTTGGGTGGGAGCGAAGCAGACCCGCTGTTCAATTGGAAATTGGTAATAGGAATAGTTCTTGCCATTATTTCATCTTTTGTCATTTTTGGGGGACTAAAAAATATTGCCAAAGTGGCCACGGCTCTGGTGCCAACCATGGTGGTTGTGTATTTGTTGACGGTCATTTTGGTCATGATTGCCAACGCCTCTAAAGTTGGACCTTCCTTAAAACTTATAATTACTGAGGCTTGGAACTTTAAGACCATTGTTACTGGCGGTTTCTGGGGGTTGGTTATTATTGGTGTGCGTAGGGCCATGTTTTCCAATGAAGCGGGTTTAGGTTCTGCGCCGATGTATCACGGCCAATCCAAAAATGATGAGCCGATTAGAGAAGGTTTAGTTGCCATGTTAGGACCGTTTATTGATACCATTTTGGTGTGTACGTTCACAGCGATAGTTTTGATTTTAAGCGGTGCATATCTTGAAGAAGGAAGCGGCATCGTAATGACGCTGAATGCCTTCAACACCTCTTTGGGAAGTTGGGGTGGCATCTTGTTAATGGTCATCGTTTCCGCTTTTGCCTTATCAACCTTATTTACATATTCCTATTATGGTGTTAAATGCTTATCCTTTTTAACCAACGCCAAAATTGGAAAGCTGTACAATGTATATTTTGTGATTATGATTGTGTTCGCTGCAATTGCCTCTTTGGAAGTGGTCAAAAACCTTATTGATTTGTCCTACGCTTTGATGGTAATTCCTAATATGATTGCAGTATTGTTATTAGCACCAAAAATAAACATGGCTACCAAAGCATATCTTCAAAAAATGAAACAGCCCCATGCATAAAGCAGGTTTCGTAAATATCGTCGGGAATCCGAACGTTGGAAAATCGACCCTAATGAACGCATTGGTTGGGGAACGCCTATCCATTATTACGGCGAAGGCCCAAACCACCAGACATCGAATTTTAGGGATTGTTAATGGGGAGGAATTTCAAGTAGTTTTCTCAGACACACCAGGTATCATTCGACCAGCGTACGATTTGCAGACTTCTATGATGGATGCGGTGAAATCTGCTTTTGTCGATGCAGATGTGTTGTTATACATGGTCGAAATCGGAGAGAAAGGTCTGAAAGATGAAGCCTTCTTTGAAAAACTAAAGCAGAGCAAAGTTCCTGTGATGTTGTTGTTGAATAAAATTGACACAACCCATCAAGAAGAACTCGAAAATCAAGTGCAATACTGGCAGGAACTTCTGCCCAATGTGGAAATTTATCCCATATCTGCTTTGGAAAACTTCAATGTGGAAACCGTTTTCAATCGAATCTTGGAGTTGCTTCCCGAATCACCAGCCTTTTATCCAAAGGACCAATTAACGGACCGGCCAGAACGCTTTTTCGTAAATGAAATCGTCCGGGAAAAGATTCTTCTACAGTACAAAAAGGAGATTCCCTATGCTGTTGAGGTGGAAACTGAGGAATTCAAGGAGGACGAAAAAATCGTTCGTATCAGATGCGTCATCATGGTTGAACGCGATACTCAAAAAGGAATTCTCATCGGACATAAGGGAAGTGCACTGAAAAAAGTGGGCGTTGAAGCTCGAAAAACCTTGGAAGCCTTTCTCGCCAAACAGGTTCATTTGGAACTCTACGTAAAAGTCAATAAAAATTGGCGCAATAATGCACAACAGCTTAAACGTTTTGGTTACAATAACTAAAGCATAATTTAGTGTTCGAATAACAATTACTTCATGTTCGGTTAAGACCTTCAAGGTCAAAATAATCCAATCAACATGAAGAACACTTTTAAAGTATTATTGCCCTTTCTACTATTATCTCTAACCTATTCTTGCGATGCCATTGACGACTTTATTGGCGGTGGTGAAGACGACCACCCAGATAATGAAGTACCCACTTCAGTAAACTTCAAATATGTTAGTTCCCTTCAAGTTGGGGGAGAAGAGTCCGCTGAGATTGCTGGCTACGATGCCAAAACCAAAAGACTTTTTGTCGTAAACGTCGAAAGTGAGAATGTTTCCGTTTTTGATATTTCTGATGTTTCGGCCAGCCAATATGTAGGTTCTTTGAACTTGAATGGCAGAGTTCCCAATAGTGTCAGCGTGTATGACGGTATGGTGGCTGTGGCTGTGGAAGACCAAGTGAAACAAAATCCGGGTTTCGTAAAAGTATACGATGCGGAAAGCTTGCAATTGAAAGCAGCATACCAAGTAGGGGCTTTGCCTGATATGGTCACCTATACGCCTGACGGTAAGTATTTGGTTGTGGCCAACGAAGGTGAGCCCGATGATGATTATGTTATCGACCCCAAAGGAACCATTAGCATAATTTCTGTAGAAGCAGGGACAGTATATGACCTTGATTTTGAGGCCTTCAATGCAATGGAAGAAGGATTGGAATCTGCCGGATTCCGTGTTTTTGGCCCTAATGCGACCTTGGCCATGGATGTAGAGCCAGAATATGTGGCCGTTTCAGATGATTCCAAAACGGCTTGGGTTACCTTACAAGAAAACAATGGAGTTGCGGTTGTTGATTTGGAAAGCAAACAGATAACCGATATTCTGCCCTTGGGCTTCAAAAGTTATGCGGTACCGGGCAATGAAATTGACCCTAGTAACCGGGATGATAAAAAGGAGTTGCGAAGCGTTCCTGTTTTCGGAATTTATCAACCTGATGCGATTGCTTATTATAGTGTCAATGGCATGGATTATATCGTGACCGCCAATGAAGGTGATGCTCGTGATTATGATGGTTTTTCCGAAGAAGAGCGTATGGCCGATTTGGTGTTGGACGAAACCGCTTTCCCTGATGCGGCTACATTACAGTTGGACGAAAACTTAGGAAGACTTCAGTCTACCACCACGCTAGGAGACATTGATGGCGATGGCGATTTTGATGAATTGTACAACTACGGTGCACGGTCCTTTACCATTTGGTCAGGAATGGGGCAAATCGTTTATGACAGTGGCAATGATATCGCTACCAAAACTTTGGAATTGACTCCTGACGTATTCAACGGTGATGACTGCCGAAGCGATGATAAAGGCGCCGAACCTGAAGCGGTGACCATCCAAACCATTGGAGAGCGAGAAATTCTTTTTGTCGGTTTGGAAAGAAACAACCAAATCATGGTATACGATATCACCAATCCTAGCTTTCCAGAATTCTTACAACTTCTCTCAAACGAGGGAGATGTGGGTCCTGAAGGCGTTTTGGCCATCGACGCAGCGGATAGCC
Organism: uncultured Allomuricauda sp.; assembly: GCA_937899065.1. Taxonomy (GTDB): domain Bacteria; phylum Bacteroidota; class Bacteroidia; order Flavobacteriales; family Flavobacteriaceae; genus Flagellimonas. The sequence goes on along the minus strand of CALBPG010000084.1, from coordinate 32,213 downwards.
CTACCGGGAAAGAATTGTTGGTCATCAGCAATGAGGTGAGCGGTACGGTGAGCTTCTATCAAAATGATTAAAAATAGTTTTGCTTCATAATTTTAAGGAAAAGGGGATGCCATACTTCGGTATCCCTTTTTTATTCTTGTAGACCTTTCAGGGATTCACTTACCTTTACCGCGTAAAAGCAAACGCTATGGGTGCAATTGTCGCCATTGTCGGAAGACCCAATGTAGGAAAGTCCACTTTTTTCAACCGTTTGATTCAACGCCGAGAAGCGATTGTTGATGCGGTTAGTGGCGTGACGCGCGACCGCCATTATGGAAAAAGTGACTGGAACGGAAAGGAGTTTTCCGTAATTGATACCGGAGGCTACGTGGTGGGTAGCGAAGATGTATTTGAAAAAGAAATCGACAAGCAGGTAGAGTTGGCCATTGACGAGGCGGATGCGGTAATCTTTGTTGTAGATGTGGAGTCAGGGGTGACTGGAATGGATGAAGAAGTAGCCAAGCTTTTACGCCGGGTGGATAAACCCCTGTTTTTGGCAGTAAATAAAGTAGATAACGCCCAACGCATGGCGGATGCAGCTGAGTTTTATGCTTTGGGACTTGGGGATGTCTTTCCTATTTCGAGTATCAATGGTAGTGGTACAGGAGAATTGCTCGATGCTTTGGTTGAGGTATTGCCTGAGAATGTCGAAGAAGATGATGATGTGCCCCGTTTTGCGGTGGTAGGTCGACCCAATGCGGGGAAATCTTCTTTTATTAATGCGTTGATTGGGGAGGACCGCTATATCGTTACTGATGTAGCAGGTACCACAAGAGATAGTATTGACACGCGCTACAATCGTTTTGGTTTTGAGTTCAATTTGGTGGATACGGCAGGAATCCGTCGGAAAGCAAAGGTCAAGGAAGATTTGGAATTCTATTCTGTTATGCGCTCCATTCGAGCGATTGAACACAGTGATGTTTGTCTCTTGCTTTTGGATGCTACCCGTGGTTTTGATGGACAGGTGCAGAACATCTTCTGGTTGGCGCAGCGAAATAACAAGGGAGTTGTGATTTTGGTCAACAAATGGGATTTGGTGGAAAAAGCGACCAATTCCGTTCGGGATTATGAACAGAAAATCCGAAAGCAAATAGAACCATTTACCGATGTGCCTATCGTTTTTGTTTCGGTGTTGAACAAGCAACGTATTTTTAAAGCGATTGAATCCGCAGTTGAGGTCTATAAAAACCGTTCCAAACGCATCCAAACTAGAGCGCTGAATGACGCTATGCTTCCGGTAATTGAAAAAACGCCGCCGCCATCATACAAAGGCAAATACGTCAAAATCAAATTCATCACCCAATTGCCTACGGCGTATCCGCAGTTCGCTTTCTTTTGTAACCTGCCACAGTATGTCCGTGACCCCTATAAACGCTTCCTGGAAAACAAGCTCCGGGAACAGTTTGATTTTTCGGGAGTTCCCATCACTATTTTTATGCGGAAGAAGTAAACTCCGAGGATAATTTCGTAATTTTTAGATAGAAATGTCTGCTATCAAAAATGCGAATAGTTTTCTTGAAATTTCTTTTCATTACGGCTGTATTACCGGGTTTTGGTCAGGTTTCCGAAGAAGCCGTTCTCTCCACTGAAATTTGGGAGAATATTCATCTGCATCTAAACAAAACCACTTTTTTAGAGGGAGAAAGATTGTGGTTTAAAGCATACGTAAGAGAACAGAAATCCCAACTACCTTCCCTATCTACTTCCAATTTGCATGTAGCCCTTTATGATTTGGAGGGGAAACCAATCAAACGAAAGTTGGTCTACATCCAAAACGGAATGGGAGAAGGTTATATTCCTATTGATTCTACCTTCGTAAATGAAAAGTATACACTTTTGGCATGGACGAATTACATGCGAAATTTCAAGAATTTGGAACCGTATCGTCAAGAAATCTCAATTGTAAAAGATAATGATAGGGTTGAAGAGCATCTTGAAGAAGAAGTAATGATTTCGGTTTATCCTGAAGGGGGATATCTCATAGAAGGTACTTACAACACCGTTGGTATACACCTTCAAAACAAATTGGGTCACGGAGTATCATCCTCAAATATGGAGCTGGTAGACGACTCTGGAAAAGTAATCCAAAGCAATATCAAGACCAACAGTTTTGGGATAGGACAAACCGGTTTTATGGTCGAATCGGGTAGAAGCTATCGGTTGAAACATAAAAGACCTGGTCTTCCGACTAGTTTTTCAGAACTACCCGAAGCGGTAAAAGATAGGTTTGGGTTCAGTATCGATAATAATGGTAAGGATAAAATTCTAGTCAAATTGCTGGCTTCAGAGGAGACTTTTTCGGTTTCCCAAGAGCAGTTTTGTACGATGGCGATTTATCAAGATGCCTATATTTACTTTGAAGATGTCGCGCTAGATAAGGACAAAGCCGTTGTATCTATCCTTCGAGAGAAGCTGCCCCACGGGGTTTTAACCGCTGTGCTTTTTGACCAAGACCTCAATCCAATCTCGCAACGAATGTTCTTCAATCATAAAGTGAAAGGCCCTATTCTTGAAGATTTGGAAGTAGAACACTGCCCTTCCTTTCTGCGAGATTCCATCCAAGTTGATTTGATTTTACCCAAAAATATCGAAAAGGAAGTCAACTTAAGTGTATCGGCACTTCCTACAGAAAGTACTGCTTATGCACCTAATCATTCCGTTATCACGTCATTTTTGCTCCGACCCTATGTGACTAATACACTTGAAGATTATTACTTTTTCGACGGGCAGGATAGAAGAAAACGATTTGAATTGGACAAACGCTTGCTTATTGAAGGTTGGGGACGTTACGATTGGCAGTCTAAAAACTTGAAAGCAGCTCAAATTGAATTTGCTTCTGAAAATGGCATTTCGTTTCGCGGGAAGGTACTGGATGCGGATATCAAAATCGAAAATCAGGTTTCACTGGTTTCCGAAGAGTCTTCTGCGATTGATTTTTCCCAATTGGACAGTCGCAAATCCTTTGAAGGTAATATGGTACTTTTCGAAAATGACTCGCTCATGCTTAGTCTATTGGGAAACAAAGGAAAACTTCGAAAACCCAATGCTGAGGTAGAATTCAAGTCAAACCGAGATTATGTAAAAGAGACTCCTGAATGGCTCAAGGCCCGTACTGAAAAACGCGAGCCTATGCGGCGGGAAGCTTTTGCTGTAGACCAAACCCTGAATCTTGGTGAACGTATAATTGTTCTAAATGAGGTTACTGTTACAAAAAAAGCGCTGAGAACAGATAAGACGGATATGTTCATACCGAAAGGTACTCTTTTACCGATATCTGAAGGAAGGATAATTGGGGATGCTGAAATCAAAAGGTTTGGTAGCGTTATCAGCTACCTGAGCACTTTGGGCTATAGCTCTTCGAGCGCAATGAATTCAGAAGGTTTTATGGAAAACGTGCTTCTTTCTCCCAAATCAAATAAGCGGGTGGCAGTCGATGAATCGTTATTGAACATTCCTTTATCCAGGGTACGGGCAATTTACTACGACATTGAGAAGAAGTTTTATATCAGCATCGTATTAAGGTCAAGTCCGTATGAGAAACCCGAGTTAAGAGATAAGTTTCTGAGGTTTGCCATTAAAAATGGTTATACAAGACCCCAAGCGTATTTTACCCCAAATTACCCTAGCTATTCCAACGCGATTTTTAAAAATTATGGCGCTTTGGATTGGAAAGCCAATGTTCCTGTCGGTGCTGATGTTCCTACCTCTATAATGTTGCCTATCAACAATCAAGATGAAATACTGCTTCATGTGGAAGGTATGGGGTCAGATGGTAGTTTGCTATCGGAAACCGTAAAAATTAAGGTGAATTGAGCTAAGCGTTTCGTTCAGCGATGAATAATGCTACCAACCTCCGGAAGCACCGCCGCCTCCAAATCCACCACCGCCGAAACCACCTCCAAATCCACCGCCGCTAAAGCCGCCTCCGCTTCCGAATCCACCGCCCGAAGAGCCACCGTAGCCGCCTCGCCCCATATTGCTAAGGATGATAATGTCCCAGAGGGCTATGCCCGAACCGCGTCGTCCGCCACGACCCCCAGGATTGTTTCGATTGCGTCGAGACAGAATAATGAAAATGATGATAAAAATGATGATGGGGACCAGTGCATTAAATGAAAAGCCGTCTTCAAACGAACGGTCTTCCGTAAATTGTCCGGTGAGTACTTCAAAAATCGCATCCGCGCCAGCATTCAATCCACCATAGTAATCCCCAGACTTAAAATTGGGAACCATTTCGTTTTCAATAATGCGGCGACTCATCATGTCTGTTAAAGAAGATTCGACTCCGTAGCCTGTTTGTATGGTCACCTTTCTATCTCCTTTGGCCAGGAGAATAAAAATACCGTTGTCCTCATCCGCTTGTCCAATACCCCAAGAATGCGCCCATTGGGCAGCAAGGAATTTTATTTCCTCTCCTTGCGTAGATTCTATGATGGCCACTACAATTTGGGTGGAAGTACTGTCCGCATACCTAATGAGTTTCCGTTCCAGCTGTTTGGCTTGGGTTTTTGGTAATAGGTTGATGTAATCGTAAAGACTGGTTTGGTCTTCTATCTTTTCCGGCTTTTTGGGAATAGGGTATTGCCCCGATACCTGTGCGGTAAAAAGAAATAGAAAAACAAAAAGACTAGCCTTTGGAAACTGCATCGCTCAATTCATTAGTGTCTCCATGTTCCCAAGGAAAATGTTGTTCCAACTCTTTTCCTGCTTTTAGAATTCCCTCAATAATCCCTGTTTTGAAATCTCCTGATTTGAAGTGGTTTGCAATAACATCTTTGGTAGTATCCCAAAATCCTCTCGGAACAACTCGGTCAATCCCGCGGTCTCCATAAATCACGAATTTTCGGTCGTTCACTGCCACATAAATCAACACGCCATTTTCATCTTTGGTATTGTCCATTTTTAAGAAGTGGAATACTTGTTGGGCGCGGCTAAAGTGGTCCATGGTCGCTGAGGCTTCTATATGCACTCGAATTTCTCCTGAAGTGTTCTTTTCCGCTGCTAAAATGGCCTGTACGATTTCCTGCTCCTCTTCGGAAGTCAAAAAGGCTTCAACTGTGGACATATTTAGTCGAATTCAAAATTGACATCCGGGGCATTTTCGGAACCTGGGTCGGATTTATAACGAGGCATCTCCTCAAAACCAAACCAGCCCGCCAGAATCTTTCCAGGGAATTTTGTGGTATGGATGTCGTAAAGGTTAACGGTTTCGTTAAACCGATTGCGTTCGACATTGATGCGGTTCTCAGTTCCTTCCAATTGCGATTGTAGTTCCAAAAAGTTGCGATTTGCCTTGAGGTCCGGATACCGTTCTACCGTAACCAAAAGTCTGGAAAGCGCTGAAGACAAACCAGTTTGGGCCTCTTGAAAGGCTGCCAGCTTTTCTGGAGTAATGTTGTTGGCATCAATGGTGGTATTGGTGGCTTTAGAACGTGCCTCGATAACATCTTTTAAGGTACCTCGTTCAAAGTCTGCTGCTCCTTGTACCGTTTTGACCAAGTTGCCGATTAAGTCGTTTCTGCGCTGATAAGCACTTTCGACATTTGACCAAGCGGTCTTAGCGTTCGCTTCAAGTTCTACAGCCGTATTGTTAAAGCCTACAGCCCATTGATAGATTCCGAAAGCAATTACTACCAGTATGATTAAAGGAATAAGCCATTTTTTCATTGTAGTGTTTATTATGGTTATTGAATAAGTGTTGTATTGTAGTGTTTTGTTACAGCTGGTCTTTTATCTTCAAAAGTTCAGCCTTAACGAATTGGAGTTTGTCGATAATCTCAAACTTTGAAAGAGTCTTCAGTTTCTCTTCCTTAAGATGGGTTTTGGCACCTTCCAAGGTAAAACCACGTTCCTTTACCAAATGATAAATAAGTTTGAGATTTTGAATATCCTGTGGAGTAAATTTTCGATTGCCCTTGGCATTTTTTTTGGGCTGTAGTACGTCGAATTCCTTTTCCCAAAAACGGATGAGTGAAGTGTTCACGCCGAAGGCTTTGGCGACTTCCCCAATGCCATAATACCGTTTCTCAGGCAGTTCAACATGCATTAATCCAGAGATTGATTTTCTTGGTTGGCGAATTTGACCAGATTTTCAAATTCTTTCGCCGTCAAACTTCCATAATAGAAGTTAATAGGGTTGATACGCTCTCCGTCTTTAAAAACCTCATAGTGTAGGTGAGGAGCTTGAGACCTTCCGGTATTGCCTACAAATGCAATCAGGTCTCCACGCTTTACCTTTTGCCCTACGCTCACATTGTATTTACTCAAGTGGGCATAAAGGGTTACATATCCATACCCATGGTCTAGGCGTACATGCTTTCCGTATCCTGAAGATTTGTTATCCGCTCTTGTTACTACAGCATCTCCCGTGGCAAAGATTGGTGTTCCTCTGGGGGCACTAAAATCCATTCCCCAGTGCATTTTTCTCGCTTTTGTAAAGGGATCGGAGCGCCATCCATATCCTGAGGCCATGCGCCTCAAGTCTTCGTTTCGAACGGGTTGAATCGCCGGAATAGACGCCAAAAGCTTCTCTTTTTCAGCAGCCAGTTGTGCAATTTCGTCTAAAGATTTGGATTGGATGACCATTTGTTTTTGAATGACGTCCAACCGTTTGGTGGCGTCAATAATGATCTCTGAATTGTTGAAACCATCAAGGGATTTATATCGGTTTACCCCACCAAAACCAGCACGTCGTTGTTCTTCTGGAATGGGATTGGCTTCAAAGTACAAACGGTAAATATTGTTATCGCGTTCTTCAATATTACCCAGAACCTGTTCTATCTGGTCCATCTTCTTGTCCAAAATAGCAAACTGAAGCTCGTAGTTATTAACCTCCCTTTGCAAAGACAGTTCCTTGGGGGTATTGATCCAGCTGGTGTTCAAAAGAATAATTAAAGCCAAGAATCCAAACAATGAAGAGCCCAGCACGAAAAAAAACAAGTTGCGGTATTTTCTCGACTTCTTGGGTTCTATCTTTCGATAGGAAAGGGTATCTGGATCGTAATAGTACTTAACTTTATGCATGATGGGATTTTATCCTATTTTAGCCCATTCTTTTTATCAAAACACACAAATATAAAGATTGTTTTGTACAAAGTGTTAATTTTAATAAAACCCTAGCAAATACAATGACATCACGGGAAATTAGAGCTGCTTTTTTGGAGTTTTTCAAAGGAAAATCCCACAAAATCGTACCATCTGCACCGATGGTCATGAAGGACGATCCTACCCTAATGTTCACCAATGCTGGGATGAACCAATTCAAAGAATTTTTCCTTGGGAATTCCACTTCGGAAGCCAAACGTATTGCCGATACCCAGAAGTGTCTTCGGGTAAGTGGAAAGCATAACGATTTGGATGAGGTTGGAAAAGACACCTACCATCACACCATGTTCGAGATGTTGGGCAACTGGAGTTTTGGAGATTATTTCAAAACAGAGGCTGTTGCTTGGGCTTGGGAATTGTTGACCGAGGTCTTCAAAATTGATAAGGATAGTTTGTACGTGTCAGTGTTCGAAGGAAGTGATGATGCAGATAATCTTGGTATGGACCAAGAAGCCTTAGACTTATGGATGGCCATTGTTCCGGAAGACCGAATCATTATGGGCAACAAAAAGGATAACTTTTGGGAGATGGGTGAGCAGGGCCCATGTGGTCCATGTTCTGAAATTCATGTAGACATTCGGTCTGAAGAAGATAAAGCTAAAGTTCCAGGAGCCAGTTTGGTCAACCAAGACCATCCACAAGTGGTTGAAATCTGGAACCTTGTTTTCATGCAGTACAATCGTAAAGCGGATGGACGTTTAGAGAATCTTCCTCAAAAACACGTCGATACTGGGATGGGCTTCGAGCGACTGTGTATGGTGCTGCAAAAAGTTCAATCGAACTACGATACGGATGTTTTCACGCCTTTGATTCGCGAAATAGAGACGATTACGGGACATGAATACGGTAAAAATGAGGAGACCGATATCGCAATCCGTGTGGTGGCAGACCATGTCAGGGCCGTTTCTTTTGCCATAGCGGATGGACAGTTGCCAAGCAATACAGGTGCGGGTTACGTGATTCGAAGGATTTTAAGACGAGCCATTCGTTATGGTTTCACGTTTTTAGATACGAAACAACCTTTCATTTTTCGGTTAGTAAAGGTTTTGGGTGAAACCATGGGGCAAGCCTTTCCGGAATTGAAGGAGCAATACCAATTGATTGAGAACGTCATCAAGGAAGAGGAGAACTCGTTCTTGATCACATTGGAACAAGGTTTGGTCCTTTTGAATTCAGTAATGAAATCCGCAAAGGACAAGACCATTGCTGGCGACAAAGCGTTTGAACTGTACGATACTTTCGGGTTTCCGATTGACTTGACGTCACTGATACTTGAGGAGCAGGGCTATGCTTTGGACATGGCTGGTTTCGAGAAATCCCTGGAGGCGCAAAAAACACGTTCGCGAGCCGCTTCCGAAGTATCCAAAGAAGATTGGACCGTTCTCTCGGAAGACAAAGAACAAGAATTTGTGGGGTATGATACCTTGCAAACCCAAGTGAAATTGGTGAAGTATCGCAAGGTGAAGACCAAAAAGGAAGGGGAGCGATTTCAATTGGTATTCAACCTAACACCTTTTTATCCCGAGAGCGGTGGCCAAGTAGGAGATAAAGGATATTTGGAATCCCAAGGTGGAGATGTGGTGTACGTAGTGGATACCAAAAAAGAAAACAACGAGATTGTTCATTTTACCGAAAACCTGCCAAAAGATGTACACCAAGAATTCAAGGCTTCCGTAGATGAAAAGCAGCGTTTCCGAACTGCGAGCAACCATACCGCAACACACTTGTTGCACCAAGCTTTGCGCGAGGTTTTGGGAAGCCATGTGGAACAACGTGGCTCCGCTGTACATTCAAAATACCTCCGATTTGACTTTTCGCATTTTGCCAAGTTGGAAGTAGAACAATTGCGCGATGTTGAGAATTTTGTAAACGCTCGAATTGAAGGACATCTTCCTTTGGAAGAGCATCGCAATGTACCGGTAAAAGAAGCCTTGGAACAAGGGGCCATGGCCCTTTTTGGAGAAAAGTACGGGGATACAGTACGAACCATTCGTTTTGGACAATCCATCGAACTTTGTGGAGGAACGCACGTGAACAACACAGGGGATATATGGCACTTTAAGATTGTTTCCGAAGGAGCTGTGGCAGCAGGTATTCGACGAATAGAAGCCATTACTTCTGACGCGGTGAAAGCCTTTTATTTTGAAAACAACCGAACCCTTTTCGAGATTCGAGACTTGCTAAACAACACCAAAGACCCTGTAAAAGCTGTGGAAGGCTTGAAAGACGAAAACGCCCAGTTGAAAAAGCAGGTGGAACTCTTGTTAAAGGACAAAGCCAAAGGCCTTAAAAACGATTTGATATCAGAACTCAGTACCATAAATGGGGTTCAATTCTTGGCTAAAAAGGTGGATTTAGACGCTGGTGGCATCAAAGATTTGGCTTTTGAAATTGGAGGACAAATAGATAATTTGTTTTTACTGCTTGCCGCTGAAAAGGAAGGGAAAGCCTTGCTGGGTTGCTACATTTCCAAGTCGCTAGCTGCGGATAAAAATCTCAATGCGGGAACTATTGTGAGAGAATTGGGCAAACACATTCAAGGCGGTGGTGGCGGACAACCTTTCTTTGCCACGGCTGGGGGCAAGAATCCCGATGGAATTCCAGAAGCCCTAAAAGCGGCTGAAGCCTATCTGCAATGAAATTATATGCCCAAGTTCCATTAGAAAAAGGGCAATCGCCTATCGATTATCAAAGCAAAGTACTATTGTTGGGTTCTTGTTTTACCGAAAACATAGGCGAAAAATTGGACTACTTTAAGTTCGAAATTCAGCAAAATCCCTTCGGAATTCTTTTTCATCCACTTGCGATTGAAGCCTTTTTGGATAGAGTGGTAACCCAGAAACCGTATACTGAGGGTGATGTTTTTCAGCATCATGGACTTTGGCATTGCTTCGATGCGCACTCAAGGTTGAGCAGTCCGTCCAAGAAAGAATTGCTGGAGAAGCTAAATTCGGCTTTACAAAGGACAAGGGCTTTTTTGGAAGAAGCTTCGCATGTGTGCATCACTCTTGGAACCGCTTGGGTATATTACCAAGGTACAAACAACCAAACCGTGGCTAATTGCCACAAAGTGCCCCAAAAGGAATTCGAGAAGAAATTACTATCTCCCAAGGTGCTTATCAAAAGTTTGGAGCGAATCGTTTTCCTAGCAAGAGAGTTGAATAGGAATACGCAACTTCTTTTTACCATTTCGCCAGTACGCCATTTGAAAGATGGTTTTGTGGAAAACCAACGTAGTAAAGGGCATTTAATTCACGCTTTGCATCATCTTTTAGACCAACACCCTGGCAAGGATATCGCCTATTTTCCAGCGTACGAAATTGTAATGGATGAGCTACGGGATTATCGCTTTTATGAAAAGGACCTGGTTCATCCGAATGCATTGGCTATTGATTATCTCTGGGAAAAGTTTACCGATGCCTGGATTTCTGAAGAAGCAAAAACCACCATGAAAGAGATTGATGGAATACAAAAAGGATTAGCCCACAGACCTATAAATCCAAACTCAGAAGCGAATAGCATGCGGCAAAAACAGTTGGCTGCCAAAATTGAGTATCTTCAGGAACGATACCCACGGATAAAATTCGATACATGAAAAAAGTGCTTGCTGGAGCGCTACTGGCGTTGACCTCTGTACTCATTTATAAGTCTTGTGCGGAGCGCAAACAAGAAAGTGTAGTTCTGGAAGAAAGCTCTATGCTGATTCAACAGGAACTGAAGAATGTTTCCAAATTGATAGTCTCAGAAGGCCATTTTTCTGAGGTATATAGTTACAAGGATTCCAAAGAACTTTTTGGACCTATGTTGACTGCCGATAAAAAAGCCTTGGTGGTGGTCAATGCCGCAGTCAGTATTAGTTACGATATGCGCCAATTGACCTATGAAATTGATACCGAAACCAAAACGGTTACGGTAAAATATCTTCCGGAACCAGAAATCAACATCAATCCAGACTTTGAATATTATGATGTAACTGCAGATTATTTAAATCCCTTTGAAGCAAAAGATTACAATACTATAAAAGACAATGTGAAGCGGTCTCTACTGAAAAAGATTGAAGCCTCTTCATTGGTTTCCAATTCGGAGAACCGCTTTTTAAGCGAGCTTTCAAGAATATTGCTGCTCACGGAAACCATGGGGTGGACTTTGGTATATGAGGGGAATACTATCCATGAAAGCGATGCCTTTTTGGAGTAATGTGTGACATTACTTTTTTTGTTTCGTCTCTTACTCAAACCAAAAAAATGGGACAAAGAATTTTCACCATAATCGGAGTATTGTGTTTGCTGATAAATTGTCAACCTGAAAAGATATGGGATGTAGAATATGAAATTACGCAGGTTGACCAGGATTCCCTTCAATTGTTGAAGGTCAAAATGACCCTTCCTGCCGATTCCTGTGGTCAGACCATTTTAACCTATCAAGACCGTACTTGGGGGGAAGAAAATCTTCATAATACCGTTCACTATGCAAATCTTTTGGGGGTGAAGGGAGAGGTTTCCATGGATAAAAAGACGGGTCAGGTGATACTCCAATACCCCAAAAACCTAGAGAATATTGAATTTGAATATGCGTTGAAACAGGATTTTGACCACCCCATAAATACTAGTGTAACCTATAGGCCGATTATTCTACCAGAATATTTTCATGTTTTTTCACACAACCTGTTTATGTTGCCCGAGGTAGATGTACCAACCTTGGATATTCGGTTGCTTTGGAAAGGATTTGATGCTCCACAAGTAGTTCACAACAGTTTTGGCAGTAATTCAAGTATACAAGAAATAGTTGCTATTGCTCCCGAAGAATTTCATAGTGCTATTTTTTTGGGAGGAGACTTTAACATCCAAGAAATTACGATACAAGACAATAAAGTTTTCCTTGCTACGCGTGGGGATTGGGTTCCGTTTACGCCTGAAGAAATGAAAACCTTGCTTGAAAAAACCAGCACCGTTCAACGAGACTTTTGGAATGACCATAGCCAGCCTTATTTCACGGTGACCATGCAACCGTTCGAACAAGAATTAGGGAGTAGCTGTCAAGGTACTGGACTCACGAATTCGTTTGCTACGTCCTTTTCGAACAACAACTATATTGACATGGAACAAATGGTGCATCTGTTCAATCACGAGTTATTGCACAATTGGATAGGACACCGCATTCAAAATGACAACGAAGAACTAGAGTATTGGTTTAGCGAAGGTTTTACCGAATACTACACCTATAAAAATGTTGCAAAGCATAAAATCAATGGGTTGGGGGCAGCGTTTTTTATCAGTTCCATGAATGACATGATTAAAAACCTAGAAGCCTTATCCATAAAGGAGGTACCCAATAGTGAAGTCAATTACAACAACTTCTGGACGAACCCGGAATATCAAAAGCTTCCTTATTTCCGTGGTGCTTTGTATGCTTTCTACTTGGATTATACCATTCAAAAAACATCTCAGGGAAAGTACAGTCTGGATGACTTTATGTTAGAATTACTAGCGGCAGCGGATGAAGGGAACAAGTTTAATCGTGAATTGTTTCTGGAACACATGACACATTATTTACCTGATGCAGACCAAATTGGATATACCCGCTTTATTGAAAATGGAAATCCGATACCCTTCCAAGATTTTTTTGAAGCACAAGGCCTCGCATATGAAAACAATACCATCCTATACGAACTAGGTTTTGCTTTTAACAAAGACCAGACTGAGGTGGTGAGGGTGGTTTCGGGAAGTGCTGCGGAAAAAGCTGGGGTGCAAAGAGGAGACCTCGTGCTTTCACGAAGTATTTGGTATGGCAACCCGGAAAAGGAAGTTCAGCTCACCCTTTCACGAAACGGAGAAGAACATCAAATTTTATACTATCCGCGGCGAGAGGCTGAAATCGCAATTCTAAAAAACAATCAAGAGAATCAGCAGCAACTTAAGCTTTGACCCGCTCTGCATTCGTGACCGCAATGCCATCGTCGATTAAGGCTCCGAAATTAGGATGGTTCTGCTTTACTTTTTCCAAATGGGCCAAAATGTCTTTGGCGAATCCACTGTCACCATTTTTAACGGCCAATTCGTAAAGTTCTACGGGCAAGAGCCAGTCATCAGGGAAATGTTTCTCCAATTCCATGAAAACTTTGTGTCTTGAAATGGTAGGGTTTTTCTGTTCCCTGAAATCCCGAATCTGCTGGTAATACTGCTCCAACTTTTCTTGGTTCGGACTCAGCTCCGTTTTTATCGTTCCTTCTTCTGGAACGTGGGTAATCAAATCGAAACTTTTTAAATCGGCAGGGCCGTTAAAGGCGGAAACAATTTCCCGTCCAACGGTCATATGGTACAGTCCCCATTCCGGTAAAAATAGCAGCTTGCCATCGTGCGTCACCTTGCAATCTTGAAAAGTAATCAAGATGATTTTACCTTGAAGGTTTCGTGTTCCCGTCACAATGGTGCCTTCTACTTTTACACCACCTTCAAATTCAAGGGATACTTGTTTGCCTTCAAAAATATTATAGGCTCGAAGATCTCTCGGGCTCATATCTTCAATGGCCAAGTTGATGCCTTTTAATTTACCTACTGGGGAGCCAAACCCTTCGGGATGGTCTAAAACGGAATGTCCTACCAATTCTTTTTCGCGGTAAGCCAAAGCCGTAGCCCCAACCGTTCTGAAGTATATGGGTTTACCCTCATGCGAAATGATATTATGAAAATGTCCTGAAATCTGAATACCTGTACTCAATTCGATGGTACCTAGCGCCTTGGAAGCTATGAGTTTGTCAACCCCTGAAAGTCCTCCGGTTCGCAATGCCATGGTATTCGCAAAATCTTCGAGCACTTGACTCAAATGTGCAAAATTTGGAGTTACGAACAGTTGCGGTTGTGGCTTGGTAATATCGAACGGCATATTTGCTGCTTCCAAGGTATAGGGAAGCTTGGTAACATCTTCTGTCATACACCACTCACTTTCTCCGATAGAAGACAGTAAACCCGCACCGTAGATTTTAGGTTTTTCAAGGGTTCCAATCAAGCCATATTCTACGGTCCACCAATGTAAATTTCGGATTAAGGCCATTTCACTGGGTTTCCCCATGTTTTGCTGAAGGTCTGCTATTTTTTCCTCAGCGATGCGAATTTCTTCTGGTAAGGTCCCGTTGGCTTCTTTGATAATAGATAAATGTCGTACCGCTTCGTATAACTCATAATCCTTTGCACTGGAAATGGCTTTGCTTCCAATTTCCCCAAAACGTCTCAGGTATTCAGCATACTCAGGATTGGCGATGATGGGTGCATGTCCCGCGCCTTCGTGGATTATGTCAGGTGCTGGGGTATATTCGATGTTTTCCAATTGTCGGATATCCGAAGCAATGACCAGCACATTGTAAGCCTGAAATTCCATAAAAGCTGAGGGAGGAATAAAACCATCAACGGCTACGGCAGCCCAACCGATTTCTTTTAAAATACGGTTCATGCCGTACATATTGGGAATATGCTCAATGGAGATTCCCGTTTTGTGCAAACCGTCGACGTAGGAGGCGTGTGCCACCTTGCCCAAATAGGCTACATTTTTTCGCATCACGTAGCGCCAAACTGCTTGGTTAATGGCCGTGTAGGCCTCGTAATCCTGCGGTTTGATGAACTGCTTTAAATGCTCTGGAAGTTTATCTAAAATTGGATTTGATTCATATCCCATCAATACTGCTTTAGTGCTTATAAATTTACGAAATCCTCATGTGGAAACCTTGGACAGAAAAAAACCGCTTTTAAAGCGGTTTTTGTACTCTTAGTTTGCGGCTACTCGGTTCGCCGGAGGATATTCCTCAAGAATTTCGGAAACGAACTCCCGTATCCTTTTTTCTTTCTTTTCAATGTTTTTGATGTTGTTCAGGGTGCCGACGCCACGCCCTTGCCAGACCAATTCCTTGCTTTTGGCATCAATGAGGTCAATATACAAAGAGCCTTCGGTACGGGTGCTGACCATATTGCCGCCGCCCCAGCCCCATCCGGGACCCCAAATCCAAGGATTGTAGAAGCCACCCCAGCCCCAGCCCCAACCAATATTGTTGTTGAAGACGTCAACTTCTTCTCTTTCTTTGGTGAAAATGCTTACTAAAAGGTCAGGTTCTTGCGATTTGGTAAAACCGCGAGCGCTCATTTCAGCATCGATGGCGCGCAAAATTCGCTTTTTGTCCAAATCGGAAATTTGTGCACGATCAATTCCTGTTTTATAAAACGCGAAGGTATCGTAGGTTTGAAAATCTACTTTTTGGTCATAATCTGCAACAACGCGTACGGAAGAGCAGGAAGCCAATAGGCCGAGGGCCAAAATCGCCAGGGAAAATAGTTTGATGTTCTTCATAGTAATCTTTTTTGAGTTTATACCTAAACCTTTGAATTTAAGCATCAACAATTATGCCGAAACCCCTCTTTTTAGGCCTGTTGATTGGTTTTTTTATCATAACCATATGGGCAGTGCCTGCAACCACTTTGGCAGCAATACCCTCTTTTTAAATGGTATTGCTCGGTAAAGACCTTGTACCCTTTCTCTGAGAGGTAATAGTCTCCTTCTTCTAAAGGAATGAATTTGCGCATTGGTGCTACTTCTTTTAAAGTTACGCCATACAAAGGTAAGTCTTCCATGTTTTGCCATTCATCTTACGAAAACCGTCTTTCACCGAAATTGTTAATTGAATTGAAGTGCTCACATACTGAACTGAAGATTTTGCAGTTATCTTTGAAAGAAGATTAGTACGGATTCTTGTGATTTTGATTTTCAAACATTTGTTCTATCGCAATTACGTCGGATTATCTCTTTGGCCTTTTATCATCTTAAAAGATGATGCCCTAAAAAAGGACGAAGTATTGATAAACCACGAAAAAATCCACCTAAGACAGCAGAGCGAATTGCTCATACTTCCCTTTTATCTTTTCTATATTCTAGAGTGGCTCATACGTACAATTTTGTATCTGGATAGTTATCGCGCATACCAAAACATTAGTTTTGAACGTGAAGCCTATGCCAATGAGAAAAACCCAAAGTATTTAGCTGGACGGAAACCCTTCAGCTTTCTCGATTATTTGGTTCGCTAGTTTTAGATGGACGCTCCGGTGAATCAACGTGTTGAAATACCTGGATTGGATTCCTTTGAAGTTCGGTTATACCTGAAACGGGATGACTTGTTACATCCCATAATTTCAGGAAATAAATTACGCAAACTCAAATACAACCTCCAGCGAGCAAAAAAGGAAAAATATACCAAACTCCTCACCTTTGGAGGAGCGTATTCCAATCACATTCTAGCAGTGGCTTGCGCTGGCCACGAACATGGATTTGAAACCATCGGCATTATTCGAGGGGAGGAACTGCAAAATCAATGGAAGGATAACCCCACTTTAAAAAGGGCATTTGCATATGGAATGCAATTAGACTTTGTATCCAGAGAAGAATATCGTGAAAAGAACACAAAGCGCTTTGTCGAAGTGCTGCAAACGAAGTATGAAAATCCCATGATACTTCCCGAGGGCGGAACCAATGCTTTAGCTGTGAAAGGATGTATGGAGATTCTAACCGAGGAAGATGCATCTTTTGACCACGTTTGTTGTGCAGTTGGTACGGGCGGAACCATATCCGGTGTAATCAATGCTTCAGAACAGCATCACACCGTTTTGGGCTTTCCCGCGCTCAAGGGTGATTTTTTAAAAGCAGATATTGCTACTTTTGTGAAGCGAGATAACTGGAATTTGATTTCAGACTATCATTTTGGAGGCTACGGCAAGGTGAATGAAGTCTTGGTGAATTTCATCAACACCTTTAAAAAAGAAACAGATATTCCGCTTGACCCCGTTTACACGGGAAAAATGATGTTTGGAATTGTGGATTTGATACAAAAAGGCCATTTCCAAAAAGGAAGTAAGATTCTCGCCATTCACACCGGTGGATTACAAGGTAACATCGGAATGAACCAAAGATTGAAACAGAGGAAAATGCCCTTATTGGAGATATGAGAAAGCTAATGGGAACGGTAATGGTGCTAACACTTTTGTTGGCCAGTTGCGGTACTAAAAAGAGAACGGCAAGGACGCAAAACCCGAAAAGAACTACCCAAACGGTCAAAACACCCGACCGAAACGGAAATACCCCAAGGACCGACCCTGCAAACAAGGATTTATACCCCATGCCGGAAAATCCGGGGCGTTTTGTGAAGTTTCCTATTGCTTCTACCGAAGAATACATTGAAACCTTCTCTGAAATCGCCCAATACGAAATGAAAGCTTTTGGTATTCCGGCTAGTATCACTCTGGCGCAAGGGATTTTGGAAAGCGGCTCGGGCAAAGGAGAGTTGACCCGTAAAACCAACAACCACTTTGGAATAAAATGCCATACCGGTTGGGAAGGTGAGTTTGATTTTCATGACGATGACGAAAGAGGGGAGCGCTTTCGAAAATACAATCACCCGATGTTTTCGTTTCGGGATCATAGTATTTTCTTATCATCACGTTCCAGATATAAATTTCTGTTCAATTATCGACGTGATGACTACAAAAAATGGGCCCATGGTTTGCGCCAAGCGGGTTATGCTACGGACCGTAAGTACCCACAAAAATTGATTTACTTGATTGAGCGCTACAACCTGGACCAATTTGATGAAGCTGTTGTCCGAGGAGGTCTTTCTGAAGTTCGAAAACCCAAAAAATATAAAGTGTTTACCCATGTGGTTGAAAAGGGAGACACGCTGTACGCCCTTTCCAAGCGGTACAATATTTCAGTAGACGAGTTGATGCAATTGAACAATCTTGATTCATCTTCACTGTCCATCGGTCAGGTTTTGAACATTCGAAAAGAAAAATCCAAATGATTTATCAACGCAGTAGCGCACTGTTCGCTGAAGCAAAAAAATACATTCCGGGAGGAGTGAATTCTCCTGTAAGAGCCTTTAAGGCCGTTGGCGGCGACCCGATATTTGTGAAAGAAGCCAAAGGTGCTTACCTCTACGATGAAGATGGCAACCAGTTGATAGATTTCATCGCCTCTTGGGGTCCATTGATTTTAGGACATGCCTATGAGCCTGTTATCAACGCAGTAATTGAGAAGGCAAAAAAGGGAACTTCCTTTGGAATGCCTACGGAAATTGAAACTGAGCTGGCGCAATTGGCGGTTTCGATGGTGCCCAACATCGACAAGATTCGTTTTGTGAACAGTGGCACCGAGGCGTGCATGAGTGCAGTTCGATTGGCTAGAGGGTATACCGGAAAAGATAAAATTATCAAGTTTGCTGGCTGTTATCACGGACATTCTGATGCTTTTTTGATTCAAGCAGGAAGTGGAGCGGTTACATTCGGAAGCCCAAATAGTCCTGGGGTGACACAGGGTACGGCAAAAGATACCCTATTGGCGAATTACAATGATTTGGAAGGGGTAAAAGACTTGGTTGCGGCCAATAAGGATGAGATTGCAGCCATTATCATTGAGCCGGTTGCGGGAAACATGGGGTGTATTGTTCCAACAGATGAATTCATCCACGGTCTACGCGAATTGTGTACCCAAGAAGGTATTTTATTATTGTTCGATGAGGTCATGACTGGGTTCCGATTGGCAAAAGGTGGTGCACAAGAAGCACTGGGCATCGATGCGGATATCGTCATGTTCGGAAAGGTTATCGGAGGTGGACTTCCTGTAGGTGCTTTTGCAGCCAAATCAGAAATCATGGCGCATCTGGCCCCAGAAGGACCCGTTTATCAAGCAGGTACTTTAAGTGGAAATCCCTTGGCTATGAGTGCCGGACTTGCTATGCTCAAAGAACTGAGTGAAAAACCAGAGGTATTTGACAGTCTTGCAGAAAAAACGGAATACCTACATAAAGGTGTGGCAGCAGTTTTAACGGAAAGAGGTGTGACACATCAAATCAATCGGTTTGGGAGCATGATTTCAGTCCATTTTTGCGATGAACCAGTTATGGATTTCGCTTCTTCCGGCAAAGGAAACAATGATAGCTTTAAAAAGTATTTCCACGGTATGTTGAAACAAGGGGTGTACTTACCGCCTTCAGCTTTTGAGAGTTATTTCCTGAATGATGCCTTAAGCTATGCGGATTTAGATAAGACCATTGAGGCCGTTCGGCATTGCGAGTTGTAATAGTCTTTTGGTGCACACCTTCAGGGGTAAAGTTTTGGTTTCTAAAACTTGTTTTTGATTCCCTTGACCGCTCGAAAAAAGCATCTTCCCTTAAAGGGAAGATGTCCGAAGGACAAAAGGGTTGATACTTCTCGAAAGCTATTTTCTAAAATTGCGCTTTATTTCCTTTAAGACGGAAGACAAATTTTCAAAAACCTGTTTATTCTCAAACCTAATTACTTTGATTCCTAAACCTTCCAAATGTTGGGTTCGGATGTGGTCTTTTTCCTGTGTAGCAGGATTGAAATGTACTTGGCCATCCAGCTCGATGACTAACTTTTCAGAGACACAATAGAAATCCACAATGTAAAAATCAATACTATGTTGTCTTCTGAACTTTCTTCCTTCTAATTTCTTTCCTTTTAGATATTTCCATAAAAAGGCTTCTGCTGGGGTTGGATTTTTGCGCAGTTGTTTTCTGAAGGGTTTAAGTATTTTCTTGTTGTGAATTTGCATAAGTAAGATACGATCTGGTAGTGGTGGTAGTTAAAAATAAAAATTACCCCTCCGTCCTGATTTTGCTATCAGGACACCTCCCCTTTGTTGTAGGAGAGGGTATTTTAGTTATAAATGTCAAAATGGAAGGATTAAATTACTTTCTAAACAATCCTATTAATCCAAACGTGGGGCCAAGAGCCAACACCATAAAAAGAAAAACATCAGGTAAGATACCTTGAAGGAGCTGGATAAGTTGAAGGCTTACAATCGTAATAGCAAACCCAATGCAGTTGGTGATGGTCAATGCAGTGCCTTTAATAGTTTGAGGTGTACTTTGGGCGACTAAGGTAGAAAACAGCGGAGAATCCATAATGACTACCATTCCCCAAAACAAGAGGAAGATGAGAAATAGAGGTAAAGGAGCGTAGAGTAGTGCCAAAGGCGAAAGCAAACAGCACAATCCGGATAATAAAAGTGCTGACCTTGCTGTGCGTTTTACACCATGGTTTTGTGAAATGTATCCGCCAAGAACACAAGCCAACCCACCAATGGCAATAACGCAAAATGACCAGAAAGCAATGGATAGCTCAGGTATTTTATGGAACTCCATAAACAGTCTTAGTAGAATGGGAACAAAAGCCCAAAAAGTGTAGAGTTCCCACATGTGCCCGAAGTAACCAAAAGCAGCTACACGAAAATCTTTCTTCTTGAAAATGGAAAAGCAAGCCATCAAGTCTAGGTGTTGACTAGATTTACGAAAAGGACCATCTGGCACTAAAGAAACCATAAGTATCCCACCAACTACTGCGAGAAATGAAGTGCTAAAAATGACGTATTGCCAGGGGAGAAGAGCCGTAAGCCATTTTAAAAAATGGGGAAGTGCGGTTCCCACAACCAAGGCACCCACCAAGTACCCCAATGATTTACCCAAACCCTTGTCAAAGTAATCTGCTGCTATCTTCATCCCAACCGGATAAATGCCTGCAAGGAAAAAACCAGTAGTGAAGCGAGAGGCCAATAGCAGCTCCGAACCTGAGGTTTTCCAAACCATTCCCAAATTGCACAAGGCTCCAAGAGCCGCGCAAACCAAAAAAACCTTAGAAGGTGAAAATCGGTCGGTAATGGTGAGTATTGCAAAAAGCAATGTGCCAATAATGAAACCGAATTGTACTGAGGCGGTGACTGTTCCGACAGAAATAGCGATTCCTTTTTCAGCCAGCAAACTGTTCAGAACACCATTCCCCGCAAACCACAACGAAGTACAAAAGAATTGTGCAATGACAATAACAGGCAGGATGTGTTTGGGTGGTTTCACAACTTCTTAAAGCTGCAAAATAGTTATTTCAGAAATGAGCCTAATACCCAAAAAATAGTCTGGAAACTCTTTTTTCATATCACGAAGCTTCGAAAGGTAGTTAACAGCAAATTCCATATGGGAGGAAAAAAGAAAAGCGGGGACCAGACATAACTCCCCGCTTCTCTAGAACTGACCAAACTAACTCAACTAAATTGGTTTAATCCAAAGGAGGTGTTTCCATTTTTTGTGTTCTTTCAACACCAAAAGGATATTGATGGCAAACAAGCCTCCAGTTTGCAAAAGTTCACCCATTTCATCACTTTCCAAATACAGGTGGAATAGGAAAATGTGAAGGGTTATGGGGAGCAAAAAAACGGCTCCAATAAAACTGGTGCCCTGCAAAATCAATAGCAGTCCAAAAAGGAGTTCGCAAACTCCAAGTACTTGCCAAAAGTATCCCGTCTGCTTTGCGCCACTGATATATAGTATTTTTTGCAAAGTGCTTTCCTTTTCAGGAGAAGTGAATTTTGATGCGGTTTCTACTACCTCCACTGGTTTGGGGATAGGCTTTTGAAATTTTTGAATTCCGCCATAAACCATCATACCTCCCAATACAAGTCGAAATACGATAAATAGTATTTGAATGGCTTTTCCCATTTATTCAGCGCTGGTTAAATCGGTTTCTCCTTGGTTGGGATTATACACGTAGTTGAAGGTGTAGTAGCGAGCGGAATCCGCAAATCCATCAGGAGAAGCAGGTGCATCTTCATAATAACTCAAGATTTCAACTTTGGCATATTTGTCATCATGCGTTCTGAAAATGAGAATCTTGCCAGGAAGTGGGCTAACTACGTTGGTCATGAAATTGTAGTTGTACCAGCCATTATCGCTTCCAGTAGGAATGGCGAAAACACCAGTACCGTCTTGTGCATAGGTAAGTCCATCAGCAGAGGTAATTTCACTAAACAAGGCATCTTCAATAGCAGCGCCACCGTTTCCATTTCGAGCGGGCGCGTCATTCGTACCTGTGACAGCACCCCCGTTGACTGCTATGGTCGTGCCTCGGAAAGCTATATCCCATTCAGTTTCGCTGTCGGTTTCTAGGCCTGTGGCAAAACTGAATTTGTTGAACTCACCACCAATCTCACCTTGTCCTTGGCCACCAGTTTGCGGTGCAAAAAGATTCTCTACAGTTCCAGATTCTAAATCTGCCAATACCCTAAACTCCGTTGAGATATTTTTGGCTGTACCATCCACGGTCACGCTCACAGCACCTGTGCTTGCTCCGGCAGGTACCGTGGTTATGATTTGCGTGCTTGATATAGAAGTAATTGCAGCAGATACACCTCCAATAGTTAGGGTTACATCGGATGCATCAGATGGGAAATTAGTGCCAGTAATGGTGATTTCTGTTCCTACCGTGCCTGACTCAGGGGAAACAGCGGTTACAGTAAATTCTTCTGGTACCCCTTCATCATCGTCGCTACAGGCAACAAAAGCGAATAGGGCAAAAAACAAAGTGAAAAGTTTTACGGTTGTTTTCATAGTAATCCTTGTTATAGTTAATTGTTTAAAATTGAATGTTTATTCTTCCGAAAAGCTGAATCCCAGGATTGACAAGGATTCGATTTTCTACCGAGGAAAAAGGGCTTTCCCCTCTAAAATCGAGTAAATTGTTCGCGCCTAGTTGAAGCTGATAGTGCTTAAAAAATGTTTTTCCAAAAGACAAATTGACCAGAGCGTAGCCATCGACAAAAGTGTCATCGAAGTCATCTAAAAATCCGTTTCCATTATCATCGGTCAACCCAAACTTGCTGCGATAGACTACTCTTACATTAGCATTGGCATCCCATTTTGGGATATCATAAAAAGCTTTGACATTTAACGTATGTCGCGAACGGTTTACCAAACCGAAGTACGCGTCACGACCAATTCTTATCGTTTCGTTATTGCGATTGGGATCCCTAGCGAAAGCTCCATTTTCTTCTAATTCGCTCTCCACATCCTTGTCATAGGCGTACAGCAATTGATACCCAGCTGAAAGATTCAGATGGTCAAGCAGTTTGTACCTCAGGTCTACTTCGAGTCCTTGAGTATATACACTTTCACGATTGACATAACCAAAGATGTTGGCACCTCCCGTTTTGGTAGCCAATATTTCCGTATCGATAAGGTCGGTGAAATCATTTCTGTAGAAGTTGATTTCTCCTGAGAAATCGCCCTTCTTGTAAACAAAACCAAGATTATACCCTATGGAACTTTCGGCGTCCAAAGGTTCACCTAGTTCTTCAAGAGGAACGCGTAGAATGATTTCATTGTTTTCGTCCCGTGTGATTTCATTATTATCAATGAGCCTTTGTATTCCTTGGCGCTCCACTTCTTTCCCAAAAACGGAGTAATTACCGCCTTGTGCGTTGGTAAAGTCCAAATACAGTTGTCTGAAATCAGGTGCTTTAAAACCACTGCCCACAGAACCTCTTACCGAAAAGTGAGGCGTAATGGCGTATCTCGCCGAAATTTTAGGGCTGAGTTGGGAATTGTATACGCTGTGGTTGTCGAAACGCGCGCCCACAATAATGTTCAGTTTGTCAAATGGTTCAAAATCGTATTGGGCGAAGACATATTGGGAATCAAAAGAAACTTGTTCAGCAAAAAGGGAGCGATTCAAATTTTCGAAATTGTAACCGCCCCCTGTGGTTAGGGTGTTGTTGTCCCCAAAAGTTTGATTGAACCGAACTTCAGGTCGAAATAATTTTTGGTCAAAATCATTTTCAAAAAGAACCTCATTATTGATAGGGTCCACACTTTGTTCATTGGTTACATAATTCGTGTAGTAGAGCTCGTATTCAAATTTTGATTTTTTTGATAGTTTATGGTCAACTCTAAGTTGCAAATTCCCGTCTCTTTCTTCACTCGTACCCGAGGGTTCATTAAAATCTTGAAGAAAATACCTTCCAGAAAAAAAGGCGCGGAGGTTATCATTGAAATCGTAAAACAGGCGGCCATTGAAAGTATAATTGAAATACGGATTGATGGTTTGTGTTTCATCTCCATCTGCCAAATCATAACCATCGGTGCTCAGTCGATCTAAGAAAATGGAATAGCCCAGTTTATTCTTACGTTGGTTGAAGCTAACAGCAGTATTTTGACTATTGAAGGTAGCGGTTCTATGACTTGCCTGACCACTAATTTTATCTGTCTGTGGTCTATCCGTAATTATATTGATTACCCCTCCTAATGCTTCCGAGCCAAAAAGCGCGGATGAGGGGCCTTTGACTACTTCTATCTGTTTTATGTTGCCTATCGCAAAACGACTTAAATCCAAATTACCGCCGCTTCGTCCCACTACAGGTACGCCATCAATTAGAACCAGCACATAGTCAGAGGCAATGCCTTGAATTTGTACGCCTAGCCCACCACCAATGGTAGCATCAGGTGTCATGACGATTCCGGTTTGTTCATCCAAAATTTCATTGAGTCGGGTGACCCCTGAGCGTTCAATTTGTTTTTTCGGGATTAAGGTTACAGGTAAGGGGAGTGAAGAGAGTTGCCGTAAAGTTCTTGTGGCGGTAACCACTACTTCGTCTAAATTCTCCGTCAATACGCTATCGGCAACCTTTTCTTCTTGGCCGAAAACCATAGGTGTCGTAAAAACGAATAGGGTGAAAAAGAAATTAAATTTATTTAGACTCATTTGAAATTAAATGCGATCAAATATAATCTCTAATATTTAATCAATCTAAATA
Source organism: uncultured Allomuricauda sp. (assembly GCA_937899065.1). Classification (GTDB taxonomy): domain Bacteria; phylum Bacteroidota; class Bacteroidia; order Flavobacteriales; family Flavobacteriaceae; genus Flagellimonas. The sequence continues at coordinate 7,442 of CALBPG010000084.1, read as the reverse complement.
AATTTAATATTTTTGGAATCCAAAAAAACGATAAAACACTGAAAACTATGAGAAACAAGACTTTAACAAGTTTGTTCTTGCTGATAGGCATCATTTCTTTGACGGCACAGGACAAAAAGGATATGGACCGCGAGGCAATTTTAACGATGTGTGGTTGCTATGATATTACCTTTAAGTACACGGAAACGTTTGCTCCTGAAATTGACTATGAGAAAAAGTTGGACTATACGGCTGCAGCGCTGGAATTGGCCCTTCCTATAGTGAAAGAAGACAATAAAATCTCGATTCAACACCAGATAGTAGAAGGGGAATCCATGAAAATCAAGCATAGGAGACAAGAATGGGAATACGAGAATCAAAAGGTTTTTTATTACAATGCAAACAACACCTGGACCTTCAAGACACTGCCTAAAGAAGAAGTCGCTGGGCAGTGGACTCAAAAAGTATTTCAGGTAGACGATAGTCCACGGTACTCTGGTTCGGCCACTTGGGTGCATTATGATGGGAAGCATTTCTGGGAAAATAAAACGGATTCGCCTCTACCTCGAAGAGAGTATACCAAACGCAGTGACTACAATGTGATGTTGCGAGGTAACCGTCAGGAGATTACCAACGCGGGTTGGGTGCATGAACAGGATAATGATAAAATTCTCCGTGAAGCGGGGAGCGATGACGTTCTAATTGCACAAGAAAAAGGTTGGAATGTTTATAATAAGGTGGAGGATACCAAATGTGCTAAAGCAAAAGAATGGTGGAATGAGCATCAAGGTTTCTGGGCCAATGTACGTACCTCTTGGGATGGCATTTACGACCGCGAAGGGAGTTTAAGTCTACATAAAAGTATTGACAAAAAACCTTTGTTCATGCATTTGTATCCATTAGAAAAGGCGGATGCTGATGCCAAGGCTATTGCTGATGTTTTGAACAAATTTATCAATGCAACTCCAGAAGATGCATCACAAGGAAAATAAAAGACCATACAGAATTGGAGCGGCCTTTTTGGCCGCTTTCCTCTTTTTAGGGCTCGCCTCTTTTGAGAACTCCAATACGCGTTTGATGCAGAAATTAAATGCTGCCGTTGAAGGTGCTTTTGCAGTTCAAGACTTTAATTTGGATGTCATGCAAGTTGACGCTAAAGTCAACCAATTGACAACCGTTGAGCTGGGCAAAGAAAATCTGTATGCCATCAAAAAGGATGATGTGCTCCTTGGATACGCCTATTTGGGGCAGGCCCCTAGCATGAAAAACATCTTCGACTATACTGTATTGCTCACCCCAGACCTTCATATCAAAAAGTCCAAAGTTTTGATTTACCGTGAGGATTATGGACGTCAAATCGGTAGCCAACGTTGGTTAAAGCAATTCATAGGAAAAAAAGTAGGTGAGCAGCTTGGCTATGGAGAAGATGTGGATGCCATCGCTGGCGCAACGATTTCGGCAAAATCCATGACCAAAGCGGTAAACGATGTTTTGGAAAGCCTAAAGGTGTTGCAAGAAAAAGGCATACTTTAGAATATCCAAAATTTGAGGTCCAATCCACTGATGCGTTTTAAAGGGCAATTGCAGAATTTTAGTAAAGAAATCAAAGGGCTTTTGCTCGTCTATCTTTTTGTGACCAGTATTGGATTTCTTTCTGCATTGCAATTTGTGAATCTTACCACGGAAGGAGGGCAACCCAAAGGGATTCAAGAAAACTACTTGGGGAACGAAGAAGATGAAGCTGCTGAGGAACTCAAATTTGCCAAAAGCGAAAAACAAATTTTGAACATTGTACATACCCACATGATGGCCATGGGGATGTTGTTCTTTTTGTTGGCTGGAATTTTTTATACCACACCCGTCAAAGGATTTTTACGGAAGTTTTTGTTGTTTGAACCACTGTTGTCCGTATTCTTCACGTTTGCGGGAATCTATTTGTTGTTCAAAGGAATTTTATGGATGCGGTATGTGATTGCCATTTCGGGAATTTTAATGACAACCTCCTACGTCTTAACCTTGGGAATCATAGTCTATTTCATTTTAAAAAAACCGACTCAAAGCCCTTTGGAAAGTTAAGTAAAAAGAGTCCACTTAAAATAGCAGATACTAAGGGAGATTCCTCAAAAAACCTCCCTATGGTATCTACTCTGAAATTACTGTCTCGGTAATTTCTCCCTAAAATTTGGAGTAAGCGTATCGTTTTCCCAAGTTAGGCGACGGGTCTCAACAGTTCTTTGAACCCACTCACTGGATTCATCCAAGATGTTGTGCGTTTCCTTTTTGAAAATAATCTTATCTGGTTCTCCGCCTTCATCATCTGGAAAAATAAAGGTTTCGCCATAATAGAATATGCCTGCTTCAGATACTTGGGATAACTCGCCAATTTTCAAAAGGCCATCTTCCGTAGGAAAAAAGTAAACCGCACCACCCTCCATACCACAAGCTTCCGAAACATAATCCACAACCAAAATATTTTTTAGCCCAGGTATACCTTTACCGTTCATGGTCTTGATGTGGATGCTCGTATTGCTCAACGGGAGCTGTTCTTCGGTATATTTTCCTTTATCGAGAACTCTAATATTGAGAAAAGGTCCTTTTTTGGTTTTTGAATACGCGAAAAAATAGGCTTGTCCATTGATGGTTTTCTTTTCTAAGGAAAGCAATCCGCCTAAAATGTACCCCACGGTGGTGTCGTACTTTACTTTGTAAAAAGGAGAATCAAATCCTCGGTAGGGCCAAGAGAATTCAGTTTTTTCAATAATTTCGACCCATTCACCAATTTTTAAAAGTTCCATGACTTCCGATTCGGTTTTTGGGGCATTTCTCAATTTGACGTTATCCCCAAAAACAAAAACTTGTTCTCCTGGTTTAAAGGAACAGTCGTCCTCGGTACAGTGGAAACGGTTTTGTGCGATGGTTGTTCCCATGGTAAATAATAATACCAGGGTACTACATACTATTCTAATCATAATGCTAGGATTTTAAAGGATTAAAGTCCTTAGGGAGGTCATAAGTATATACGGCCATAAACTGCCGTACAGATGAGATAAGGTATTTTTTTAGGTACCACTAGGAATTCGCCAAGGTGGATTTTTACGATTTTCACCAGCATAGTACAACTTGATGACGTTTCCGTCTGGGTCGTGTAACAACGCTTCACGCCAAAGCCAACTCTGGTCCTTGGGCCCTTCTTCAAAACGAATCCCCTTTGCTTTAAGTTCTGTTACTTTCGAATCCAAATCCTCACATTCAAAGTATAGGATTATACCATTTCTTGAAGGCAGTTCATCCACCGTGTGAATTGAAAAAGTGCTAGCACCATTCGGACATTCAAATCGCGCATAGCGCGGCTCTGCCAACACAATCAATTCAAGCCCTAGCTTCTTATAAAATGCTACCGCAATTTTCAGGTTTACTGTTGGAATAGTGATTTGGTTCAAGTCCATAAGGCTTCTCGCACAAGATTAACATTAACCCAAAATACGGCTTTCAGGTTTAATTTTCTGGTAATGTTCTGCTAACCCTAAAGGCACTTCCGTTGGCTAGTTTTAAAGAAACCTGAGAACACTTTACAATGCAAAGAAAAACCGAAACAAGAAGAGCCTTTCTTGCCAAAGCTATTTGGGCATCAGGAGGCGTTATTTTGACTTCACAACTCGCGGCTTGCGAACATTTGGATGATTTTTTAAACGATGATGGACCCGTTGATGGAGTCCCTCGATTCCTGCACGGGGTTGGAAGTTTTGACCCCATCGCCAATGCTGTGATTATTTGGACGCGTTTTACACCAACTATGGATGAGGTTGGCGAATTCATCAAGATTAATTGGCAAGTGGCCACGGATAAAAATTTTAGCAACGTGGTTAAAGAAGGGCTGCAGTACGCTTCTGCGGAAAACGATTTTACCATTGTTCAGGATGTAACCGGATTAGCTGCTGATGGCAAATACTACTACCGTTTTATCCAATCGGAACTGAATGAAAAGTCAGTTTTAGGTGAAACCATCACCTTACCTGAGAAAGGTGCCGCTTTGAGCAGTTTGAAATTGGCAATTTGCTCGTGTAGCAACTATCCGGCTGGGTTGTTCAATGTATACGATGCTATTGCAAATAGTAATGCAGATGCTGTTTTGCATTTGGGAGATTACATTTACGAATATGAAGTAGGCGGCTATGGAACCAATGAAAATACGGGACCCCTCGGGCGCGAACACGACCCCAGCACGGAAATCTTAACATTGGAAGATTATCGCTTGCGCTATCGTCAGTATCGAACTGATGAAGGTTTGCAGTTGGCACATCAGAAGAAACCATTCATTGTGGTTTGGGATGACCACGAGATTACCAACGATGCCTATATGGATGGTGCAGAGAACCATGATGATTCCGAAGGTGATTACCAGGCGCGTTTGGAGCGCGCCATTCGCGTGCATAGTGAATACTTACCAGTACGAACGGAGACTCCGGGTGTAATTTATCGAAACTTTGAGTTTGGAGATTTGGTCAACCTAGTGATGCTGGATACCAGAATTATTGGTAGAGACAGGCAACTAGGCTTTGGAGGATTCTTCAATGCCGACGGTAGTTTTGACTTTGCTGGATTTGGTACTGCGTTGGGAGACCCATCTCGCAGACTCATGGGAGAAGAACAATTGACTTGGACCGCGGGTGCCGTTGGCGGCAGCTCAGCCACATGGCAAGTTTTAGGGCAACAAGTACTTATGGGAACAATGACCGTTCCGGCCGAACTGCTGATTTTGATAGGTCAAGTAGCCGGAGGCGATACGAGACCAGAAACCTTAGCAGCATTGCAGCAGGCCATTGTGGATTTGTCTGCTTTGAAGGCAAGGGCTTTAGCGGGCGACCCGACGCTTACCCAAGAAGAACTGGCCCGTTTGGCAGCGCAAGTTCCATACAATTTGGATGCTTGGGATGGGTATGCTGTTGAACGCGAACGTTTGTATGCCTTGCTCAAGGGAAAAAACACAGTTGTTTTTGCAGGAGATACCCATAACGCTTGGCACAATGTGCTGCTTGATAGCAATGGAGATAAGATTGGTGAGGAGTTTGCCTGCGCTTCAGTAACATCGCCTGGTTTTGAAGGATTGTTTGGAAGCGACCCAGCTACGGTTCAAGGCATTCAACAAGCTTTTGTGTTATTGATTGATGGATTGCAGTATTTCGATGCGGCGCAAAGAGGTTATGTGCTCGCGGAGTTCACGGCAGGTTCGACAACCGCTTCATATCGTTTTATTGATACGTTGGCAAGTACCAACTATACTGAAGTGGAAGGTAACACTACCACCTTTACAGTATAACCTAAAAACAAAAAGCCACGCCCATGGCTGGCGTGGCTTTTAAAATCAACAAAAAACACTATCCTCTCCTACCTTCCTTCTGCATTTTCTTTTTGCCGTGCATGGCTTTTCGCAACTCAAGTTGCTTCCATGTTTTGTATTGTTCTTCGTTGAGAACCTCTTTCATCTTTTGATGATGGGCTATTTTATGCTCCAAACGCTCATTGAGCATTTCGAAACGTTCATCGGAACTTGGTTTTGTTCGCGTTCCGTTTTCTTTCTGTTCTTCAATTTCTTTACGTTTTGCTTTACGTCGCATGACTTCTTCCAAAGTAATTTCCATTACTTCTTTTTGTTGGATTTGTGATAAGTCCAGCGCAAGGGTCATTTTTTTGGTGTGTAAAGTAGCGACTTGCTCAGCAGACATGTTTTGCAATGGTCCACGGTTTTTTCCGTGTTTTGGATTTTGTCCATGGGCCATAAGCGTGCCCGCCAATAATACTAAGGTTACAAACTGTTTCATATGTTTAACTATTAAGATTTGCCAGTAGGACCCGGTTCATCAACCAAGGTTTAAAGGGCAATGCTCTTTTGTGAAGTTTTTAACTACAGTTTGTGCTGAAATCTACTTTTCGGCTAGTTCCATTTCCAAAACATCTTCAGGAGCTTGGTCCTCTTCAAATTGTGTTTCGGCAAACTCGGTGGTTTGTTGGGATTCTTGCGAAATCTCACTCTCATTCATGAAGTGTAAAGCCGTAGCGGCGAGAACGAAGCAAGAGAAATAAACGAGACTTTTGGTTTTGTAGCTCATGATGTTAAGATTTGGGATTACTAAAGTAGCGAAACCTTTTTCCAAATACCACGATATGTTGTCAAGTGCCGCAAACACGATGTGAATGGGACGAAAGGTATGGTTAAACCGACGAAATGCATGGTTTAGGGTGTACTACCCCATCAAGTTCTCAAAAAAGCAAACTAATTACCTGGGATTCAGGATATCTTCTATGCGTTGTTGTACGTCCTGTAGGTGGTATCGAGTCATTTTATCTTGAATTCCCGGAAGACTAGTGCGAATTTGTCGCGCCGTATTGTTCAGTTCGGCTCGTGCCAAAGAACGAATATCGGATTGTGCTGTGTTCACCACGGTTGACTTTCGGTAACCGCCAAAACTAGAAAGTTTCTTTTGCGGGCCTGTGGTCATCAAATAGTCCAATCTTTCGATATAGGCCTTTTGTAAGTTTCTGCGATAGGTATCAATAGGTCTTCTGCTGCGCAGCTCCGACCAAATCCCTGTTCGTAAATCCGTCATCATCTCAACCAAACCATACGCTTCACTACCGTTCAAGGATTCATTTTCGATAATACGCGCCATTTTCCCCAAATGAAGGATATTGTTCAGGTATCGTATCTGTACAGAACGGATTCGCTCCACAGAACCGGAGTACTCAATTTTACCAAAGATATCTTCGTCAATGAGCCACTCCGGAGTTTTGAAAAGTTCTTCTTGCATGAACTTCATACAATTCTTTTGATGCTCTCGGGAAACATGTGTGTATACGGCCCCAGATTGGTCCGCGGTTTTGTAATTTTCATAAACCCCTCCAATATTATTGGAAACATGCCCCATATACCGTCGAAACTGACCAACTACCTGACCATAAAGGGTCTCAAGGTTATCGTAGTTCTCTCCAGCTTTGGTGGTCCAGTCTTCTAGCTTGGGTACAATGCGTTTTAAGTTGGCTATTCCATATTGGCTGGCCTTGATAGCATTATCCCCAATATCTTCGGTTTGGGAGCTTGGGTCGTGCACATCGCCAACCTGCTGATGCCCGAATCGGTACATAGGGTCGTTTTCATGTTCGCGTATCCAAGCGTTTAAAATGGATTTTTCCTCTTCCGCGGTTTTGTCTAGAATGGGTTTGTATCCCCATCGAATAGCATGTTTGTCGTAGACCCCAACGTTAGGCATCAGAGCAACTCCTTTGTCTTCCGGTTGTGCTACGTAATTAAAACGCGCATAATCCATAATGGATGGCGCAGTGCCATGCTTTTGAGTAAAACTTTTGGAACGCAACGAATCGACTGGATAAGCTGCGCTACTGCCCATATTATGTGGAAGCCCTAAAGTGTGCCCTACTTCATGAGCGGACACAAAGCGAATCAACCT
>CALBPG010000083.1 GCA_937899065.1 uncultured Allomuricauda sp. | reverse complement strand
AAGGCCACCCTCGATTACGCCGTTGAAAAAAAGATGGCGGATAAGGTGGACCAAGACATGCGTGATATCGCAGCCACCCTCAAGGAAAACAAGGATTTGGGCAATCTATTGGAAAGTCCGGTAGTAAAAGTGTCCATGAAATCCAACATCCTAAAGGAGGTTTTCAAAGGCACAACGGAAACCACCAAAGGTTTATTGGATACTTTGATAGGCAACAAGCGGATTGAGTTATTGGAAGCCGTTTGCTGGAAATACATCATTCTGAACGAGAAACGCAAAGATGAAGATGTTGCCAAGGTGACTACCGCAGTTCCTTTGAACGCTAGTTTGGAAAAAAAGGTGTTGCAACAGATCGCTAAATTGACGGGAAAAAAATTAACAATCGAGAACATTGTGGATGAGTCCATTTTGGGTGGTTTCGTTTTGCGCGTAGGGGATTTGCAATATGATGCAAGCATCGCACAAAAATTGGATACCCTTAAAAGAGAATTTACGAACAATATATAGTTAGAAATACGAGCCCTGTTCGGCTCAACATAATACAACAATATGGCAGCAGTAAAAGCGGCTGAAGTTTCAGCAATACTTAAAAAGCAACTTTCCGGATTTGAAGCTACGGATTCATTGGATGAAGTCGGAACAGTGCTCCAAGTTGGTGATGGTATCGCCAGGGTGTATGGTCTGTCCAATGCACAGTATGGAGAACTTGTCGAATTCGACGGCGGAATGCAAGGTATCGTTTTGAACCTTGAAGAAGATAACGTTGGTGTAGTATTGTTAGGACCTTCAAAAGGAATTATGGAAGGCGCTACAGTAAAACGTACTCAACGTATCGCATCTATCAAAGTAGGTGAAGGTATTGTAGGCCGTGTAGTTGACACTTTGGGGACTCCCATTGATGGTAAAGGAGCTATTTCAGGAAAGACCTTTGAAATGCCTCTTGAGCGTAAAGCACCTGGGGTAATTTACCGCCAACCCGTAAACGAGCCAATGCAAACCGGAGTTAAGGCAATTGATGCCATGATTCCAATTGGTCGTGGACAAAGGGAGTTGGTAATTGGTGACCGTCAAACAGGAAAAACCACCGTTTGTATCGATACCATTCTAAACCAAAAGGAATTTTACGATGCAGGTGAGCCAGTTTACTGTATTTATGTAGCCGTTGGGCAAAAGGCCTCTACAGTTGCAGGTATTGCCAAAACATTGGAAGACAAAGGTGCTTTGGCTTACACTACCATCGTAGCAGCAAACGCCTCTGACCCTGCGCCTATGCAGGTATACGCACCTTTCGCTGGAGCGGCGATTGGAGAGTACTTTAGAGATACTGGTCGTCCAGCTTTGATTATCTACGATGACCTTTCCAAGCAAGCGGTTGCCTACCGTGAGGTTTCTTTGTTGTTGAGAAGACCTCCAGGACGTGAGGCATACCCTGGTGACGTATTCTATTTGCACTCCAGATTGTTGGAAAGAGCCGCGAAGGTCATTGCCGATGATGATATTGCAAAGAACATGAACGATCTTCCCGAGACTTTGAAATCTGAAGTTAAAGGAGGAGGTTCCCTTACGGCTTTGCCGATTATTGAAACACAAGCAGGTGACGTATCTGCCTATATTCCAACCAATGTGATTTCCATTACGGACGGACAGATTTTCCTAGAGCAAGATTTGTTCAACCAAGGGGTTCGTCCGGCGATTAACGTGGGTATCTCCGTATCTCGTGTAGGGGGCTCTGCGCAAATCAAGTCCATGAAAAAAGTTTCTGGTACGTTGAAGTTGGACCAAGCACAGTTCCGCGAATTGGAAGCATTTGCCAAGTTCGGTTCTGATTTGGACGCCGCTACTTTGAATGTTATCGAAAAAGGACGTAGAAACGTTGAAATCCTAAAACAATCGCAGAACGACCCATTCACCGTGGAAAATCAGGTAGCCATCATTTTCGCAGGTTCTAAGAACTTGTTGAGAGATGTACCTGTGAACAAGGTGAAAGAGTTCGAAAGAGATTATATCGAGTTCTTGAACGCCAAGCACAGAGATGTTTTGGATACCCTCAAGTCAGGAAAGTTGACCGACGGTGCAATCGAAACCTTGACTGCCGTGGCAAAAGACCTTTCGGAAAAATATAGAGGATAATAGCTTTATCTATCTCCCTGAGCGCAAGCGAAGGGAAGCGGGAACCCATAAATAGTAAGATTCCACAGCGGATGTGGAATGACAAATAAAAGGAATGGCAAACTTAAAGGAAATACGGAACAGAATCTCTTCGGTTTCTTCGACTATGCAGATTACCAGTGCGATGAAAATGGTGTCAGCAGCGAAGTTGAAAAAAGCGCAAGATGCTATCACCGCTATGCGGCCTTATGCCGATAAGTTGACCGAGCTCCTGCAAAACTTGAGCGGAAGCTTGGAAGATGTTGAAGGGAATAAGTATGCAGAGAATCGCAACGTTGAAAAAGTTCTTCTGGTAGCGATTACTTCTAACAGAGGACTTTGTGGTGCCTTTAATTCGAATATCTTAAAGCAGTGCAACCATCTTTTGGGTTCGGTTTACGAAGACAAACATGTTGATTTTATAGCCATCGGGAAAAAGGCCAACGATGCTTTGGGCAAAAAAGGAACTATCCTTGCGAATCATAGCGAAGTGTTTGACGACTTGACTTTTGATGAGGTATCCAAGATTGCCGAAATGTTGATGGGGCATTTTGTAGGAGGCGAGTATGACAAAATTGAGTTGGTCTACAACAAGTTTAAGAACGCTGCTACACAAATTGTGATGACGGAACAGTTTCTTCCCATTTTACCGGTAGATGAAGGAGAAAATGCCAATTCAGAGTACATTTTCGAACCATCTCAGGAGGAAATTGTGGAGCAATTGATTCCAAAATCGCTTAAAACTCAGTTGTACAAAGCTATACGTGATTCCTTTGCAAGTGAGCACGGGGCCCGGATGACGGCAATGCACAAAGCGACCGATAACGCAACAGAGTTGCGCGACCAGTTGAAGTTGACCTATAACAAAGCAAGACAAGCTTCCATTACCAATGAGATTTTGGAGATTGTTGGTGGTGCTGAGGCCTTGAATAACTAAGCTCAATGACTTTAGCGTTCGCTAAAGTTTAAACATATTGAAACTTGAAAAAGCCCTTGCAAAAGGGCTTTTTCTTGCTTCAAACTCGATTTAGCCAACATGAAATCAAACAAAACCGCCTTACTTTTCATATTCGTCACCATTTTGGTAGATGTAATAGGCATCGGAATCATTATTCCCATTATTCCGGATTTCATTATGCAACTTACGGGAGAAGGAACACACAAAGCCGTGATTTACGGGATGTGGCTGACTACGGCTTTTGCGGGAATGCAATTTTTGTTTTCCCCAGTGCTTGGTGAAATCTCAGACCAGTACGGAAGAAAACCTATTTTATTATTATCGCTTTTTGGATTGAGTATTGATTATTTGATTCATGCATGGGCACCTACCATAATGTGGCTCTTTGTTGGAAGGTTTTTGGCTGGAATTACGGGCGCAAGTTTTACCGTTGCTTCAGCATACATTGCGGACATCAGTACCAAAGAGGAAAAAGCCAAGAACTTTGGGCTAATTGGTGCTGCTTTTGGACTTGGTTTTATCATTGGTCCTGGAGTCGGTGGTTTTTTTGGAGATATTGACATTCGTCTCCCCTTCTATATTGCGGCGGGACTCACCTTTGCCAATTTCCTGTTTGGGTTATTTTTCGTTCCCGAATCGCTTCAACCCGAAAACCGTAGGACTATCCAACCGTTAAAAATGATTCCAGGGGTTTCTTTGATGGCTCTTCGTAACTATAAAGGGGTGCTACGTCTCATTTTTGCATTCTTTTTGGCCAATCTAGCCGGACAAGTTTTGCCAGCCATCTGGTCTTACTTTAGTATTGAACGCTTTGATTGGAGTCCGATGCAAATTGGGGTTTCCTTAGTTGTGGTGGGTTTATTGGTGGCTATTGTCCAAGGCTTTTTGGTAGGAAAAGCAGTAGAGAAGTTTGGTAAGCGCAAAGTAGTTGCTTTAGGGTTCATGTTATGGACCTTAGGGATGTTCTTGTTTTCCATAGCATCCGAACCATGGATGTTGTACGTCTTTTTAATTCCCTATGCCCTTGGAGGTGTTGCAGGACCAACGGTACAGGGTATTATATCTAATCAAGTTTCCGAAAAGGAACAGGGAAACCTACAAGGTTCGATTACCGGCTTGGTAAGTATTACAGCAATTCTCGGACAACTGATTTTCGCTCCGGTTTTCTACTATTTCATTCGTCCAGAGGGCAAAATTTATTTTCCTGGCGCATCGTATTCCCTTGCCGCTGTGCTATTGTTGCTAGCCTTTTTATTAGCCTATTCTGCTATGCGACGCATTGACTTATCAGATGAGGTGACCGCCTAGGAAATCAACTCCATAGCGGTTTTTTTATCTTTACCACTCAAAGCTACCCCATGAAGTATGTAAAAGAGGTTATGGCTATTGCACTTATGATATCTTATAGTGGTTTTACACAGCAGGATGTCTGTGGCGAGCCTGTGTTTTCGGTAGAAAAAGCAGTTTGCAAGGCATGGTATAACCGAGGAGAACAGTTAAGTTCAGGTTGGCGCTTGAAAATAAAGGTGAGTAACTGGGATGAAACGATAGTCCTTGAGAAAGCCTATTTCAGAAATAGCGAGGCCCAACTTCGTTTGGAATCTCAAAAGAGTTCATTTTGGTTGATTGCAGATTTTGAAATATCCAAAAAGGGCGATGAGGTCAATACGTTCAACCTGAAAAAAGACGAAGCCATCCTTTCCTATCAAAAAGATGGAAAAAAAAGGCATTGCAAAATTGTGGACATCAAATCGGAAAAGCCCAGTTTTCATCAGGCTATGGGTGATGGAAAAAGAGAATAATTAAAACGCCTAACCGCTCAAAACCACCTGGGACTAATAGCTTTTCTGTAACTTGCAAGCGGATGTTCGCGAGAACAAAACGAGAAATCCCCGATTGAATCCCTTAAGAAAGCTTTTTAATCAAACCTTAATCTACGGTGTTGCCACGGTATTGCCCCGTGTGATTTCGTTCTTTCTTCTCCCTTTATTCACCGGAGTGTTCCAGAATGCTGCCGGGTATGGTCAATACACCAATATTTATGCATGGATAGCCATTTTCAACGTAATCTTAGCCTATGGAATGGAAACTACCTTTTTTAGGTTTTACAACAAGGAATCGGAAAAACAAAATGTAGTAGCCACGGCATTGGTCTCTTTGCTGGTTTCTTCATTAGGGTTTTTGGTGCTATCATGGTTGACCGGCGATAGTTTGGCAGCCTTCACCAATATAAATCCCGATTTTATTCAGTTCACGGCCTACATTTTGGTACTAGACGCTTTGGTAATCGTTCCATTTGCTTTTTTACGAGCGACCGAAAAACCGATGACCTATGGTGTGCTCAAAGTGTTGAACGTTGTCGTCAATGTTGGATTGAACCTGTTTTTTTTGCTGTTGTTGCCCAAGCTCGCGACAGGGTCCGAAGGGAATAATTTTTGGAGTAGCATGTACAAGGAGGGATGGGAAATCCAATACATTTTCATATCAAACATTATCGCCAGCGCCTTTACGTTCTTGGTACTATTACCGTATTATTTTAAGGTAAAATGGACTTTTGATATTACTTTATGGCGTAAAATGATGAAATATGCGATGCCAGTTTTGGTTGCTGGAATCGCGTTTACCATCAATGAGGTTTTTGATAAAATCTTGCTTACCGAATTACTTCCACCCGATGTTGCTGAGGAAGAAGTGGGGAAATATGCCGCCTGCTACAAATTGGCTCTGTTCATGACCTTATTTGGAACGGCGTTCCGTATGGGCGTTGAACCCTTCTTTTTTTCACATGCTGAAACGGAGAACCCTCAAAAGACCTATGCCCAAATCACGAACTATTTTGTCATTTTAGGCAGTTTGATACTATTGACAGTAGTTGTGTTCGCAGAGGTGCTTGCTTCATTGTTGATACGAAATCCGGTATATTGGGAAGCGCTACCTGTAGTGCCCATTATTTTGTTGGGAAGCTTTTGTTTGGGTATTTACCACAATTTATCAGTTTGGTATAAGATTACCGATAAAACAAGGTATGGCGCATTCATTTCGCTTATTGGAGCCTTAGTTACCTTAGCCATAAACTTCATATTCATTGAGAAATATGGTTATATGGCTTCGGCCTGGGCTACTTTGGCTGCATATGCCACAATGATGACGATGTCGTATTATTTAGGGAAAAAGCACTATCCCGTTCCCTATAACCTTCGAAAAATAGCCTTCTACTCAGGATTGGCATTACTCTTCTCAGGCCTTTCTTTTTATGTTTTTAACCGAAATTTAATAGCTGGAGGCATACTACTTTTGCTATTTTTGGGTATGCTTTATAAGCTAGAAGGAGAAACGCTTACTAAAATATTCCGTCCTCGTTAAGTTAAAAGTAATTAATACGGCAAAGCACGATTTGCCCCAATATGAAACTCTTGGCGCTGCGGGCTTGGATATACGAGCCAGTTTGGATGAGCCCATTTTGCTAAAACCCTTGGAAAGAGCCATAATACCAACCGGTTTATTTATAGAATTGCCCATTGGATTTGAAGCGCAAGTACGCCCTCGAAGCGGATTGGCTGCAAAAAAAGGAATTACCGTGCTCAACGCTCCAGGGACCGTAGATGCAGATTACAGAGGGGAAGTGGGCGTAATTTTAGCCAATGTTTCCAACGAAGAGTTTTTGGTGAATGATGGCGAACGCATTGCACAATTGGTAATTGCGAAACATGAAAGAATAGACTGGGAAAAGGTGGAAGTCCTTTCAGATACGGATAGAGGCACTGGAGGTTTCGGTAGTACCGGAAGCGAATAGAGCCAAAATAGTATTCAATTAAAATCGATACATGAAAATTATTGTACCCATGGCGGGCAGGGGTTCGCGTTTAAGGCCTCATACGTTAACCGTGCCAAAACCACTGATTCCCGTGGCGGGCAAACCTATTGTTCACCGTTTGGTGAGCGATATTGCCAAGGTACTGAACCAACCCATCGAAGAAATCGCGTTTATTTTGGGAGATCCAGCCTTTTTTGGAGATGATGTGGTAAGTAGTCTTAAGGCGCTGGCCGATGGACTTGGCGCAAAAGGAACCATATACAGGCAAGACCAGCCCTTGGGCACGGGTCATGCGATTATGAGCGCCAAAGAATCCTTGTCTGGCCCAGCTGTAATTGCATATGCGGACACCTTAATTCGTGCAGACTTTGAACTGGATGCGAAAGCAGATAGTGTGATTTGGGTAAAGCAAGTAGAACATCCCGAGGCCTATGGTGTGGTCCAACTTAATGAACAGAACCACATTGAAGAACTTGTAGAGAAACCAAAGGAATTTGTTTCCGATTTGGCCGTAATCGGTATTTACTATTTCAAGGATGTGGGTCAATTGAAAGAAGAGCTCCAATACGTTTTGGATAATGATGTAATGCACGGCGGCGAATACCAAATCAATGATGGTATCAAACGTATGATGGATAAAGGCATGATTTTCGTGCCAGGTCAAGTTCAAGAATGGATGGATTGCGGTAATAAAGCGGTTACGGTAGAAACCAATCAGCGAATGTTGGGCTTTTTGCAAGATGACGGTGAAGTATTGGTATCTGAAAACGTGAACTTGGAAAATGCCAATGTAATAGAACCTTGTTTTATAGGAGATGGAGCAACCATTCGAAATTCCACGGTAGGGCCGTTTGTCTCTATCGGTGCTGGCACGGTTGTGGATAATGCTACCATTAAAAACAGTATTGTTCAACAGCATACCGTAGTACAAAATGCCAATCTGGACAATGCCATGATTGGAAACCATGCCTTTTATGATGGAAACTTTGAAAAGATAAGTATTGGGGATTACTCCGAATTACGATAAGATTTGTGAAATAGAATAGATGAAGTGGTGGTCTTGTTTTGTTGTTTTCTTTTGGGTACTAGGAAATAGTTTTGGCCAAGAAGAGGAGAGTGCGGAACTTTTTCTTGACGAATACACCGATGAGTTTCAAGAAACTTTTTTCGAAGGATTGAAGCAAAAGGGAATTCAAAATTATGATAGAGCGATTCAATTGTTTCTTGATTGTAAACAGTTAGATGCTGAAAACCCCATTTTGGACTATGAGTTGGCAAGAGCCCATTTTAAGAATAAAACCTACGTAGAGGCTCAAGAGTATGGGATTACAGCGCTTCGAACCGACCCAGCCAACTACTGGTATTTGGAAACCGTAGTCTCCATATTGTCCGAACAAGGAAGTTCTTTGAAAGCTATGGGCTACACCGAACTGTTGAACAACATGTCCTTGTTGGATAATCTATCCCAAATCTATTTCAAAAAGAAACGGTATAAAGAGGCGTTGGAAGTGTTGGATGCGCTACCACTATCCCAAGATACACGTGAAAGAAGAAGGCGCATTGAGGATTCCTTGGCGTCAAACCAAAGAAAAAAACAAACGATTACCAAAACTACTGGAGTCATTTCCGTTGGCAATCCTGTTGATGGGGTAAAAGCAAGAATAGAACAGCTTTTGAGTCAAGAAGCCTATGCCAACTTGCAACAGGAATCAGAAAAAGCAATGGAAACCTACCCATTACAGCCCTTTTTTCAGTATGCGTATGGCTATGCACTGTTCAAGAACAACCAAAATAGCAAGGGCATTGAAGTATTGGAAGGAGCATTGGACTTTATTGTTGACGATGTGATGTTACAAAACAGGATATATCAAGCCTTATCTGAATTGTATACGGCCGAAGGAGACCTCAAAAAGGCTGCAGAATATAAAAACAAAATCAATTCGAAATCATGAATGGATTTCAGGCTTTTGGGAAGAATGCCGCGTTGCTTTTGACGGCGATGTTACTTGCCTTGTCTTGTAAGACGACCAAAACCATAAGTGGTGGAGCGCTAGACCGAAGCCTTTCCACCAGAAAAATCATTGCAAAACATTACGAAGATAAAGCCAACTTCAAAACCTTAAGAGGGAAAGTAAGGATTGATTATGCCAAGGGAGATGACGAACAGGGCATATCGGTAAGCCTTCGTATAGAAAAAGATAAGGTGATTTGGTTAAGTGCTCCGCTTGGGGTGGTTAAAGCCAAGATTACCCCAGAGAAAATATCCTTCTACAACAAACTGGAAGGAGAGTACTTTGATGGTGATTTTAGTTACCTGAACAATTTGTTAGGAACTGAAGTTGATTTCGAAATCGTCGAAAATCTGCTGTTAGGCCATACGTTTTTGGATTTGAGAAAGCAGAAGTATTCCTCATCTTTTGAAGACAACACCTATGCCTTGAAGCCCAAAAAGGCTAATGAACTCTTTAAGATTTTATTTCAGTTGGAGCCTAAACATTTTAAAGTACATACCCAGCAAATCGCCCAACCCGAAAAAGAACGTAAGCTAAATGCGGAATATACCTATCAGAATATTGAGGGAAGGGTATTGCCCAAAAACATTAATATTTTAGCAACCAACCAAGCTGAACTTACCAAAATCGATTTAGAATTACGGAACGTGGAACTAAATAGAAACCTTAATTTCCCCTATAAAATCCCAAAAGGATATAAGCAAATAGTATTAAAACAATATGGTAAATAAAAGGTTGTATCATATTGTAATAGTGTTGATTGCATTTTTTAGTCTGCAATTAATTTCTGCTCAAACTGGGGAGCAAAGAGCTTTAGAAGCAAAGCGGGCAAGACTCCAAAACGAAATCAAGGAAATCAATCGTTTACTCTTCGCTGAACGTAAACAGGAGGGTAGTGTTTTGGAACAAATGGAAGGGCTTGACAAGCGTATTAACGTCCGTCAGGAATTGATTCGGGTTACAAACCAACAATCCAATCTGCTCAATCGTCAGATAAATGTAAACATTAGGTCGATAAGCAAGTTGAGGGAAGACTTGCGCCTTCTAAAAGAAGAGTATGCCGAATTGGTGCGTCGCTCCTATCAAAATAGAACGCAAAACAATCGTTTGATGTTTCTGTTGTCGGCGGATAACTTCTATCAGGCGGTGAAGCGACTTCAGTATATGAAACAATATGCGCAACATCGTAAAAATCAGGGAGAGGCAATCGAAACCAAAACCAACGAACTAGCCGAATTGAACAAAGCTTTGGTTTCGCAACGGAAAGAAAAAGATGTCTTGTTGGCAGAAAACAAAAGAGCGAAAGCAGCGCTTTATAAGGAGATAAGAACGCAAAAGGATTTATTAACCAGCATTCGCCAAAACGAAACGCGTTACACCGCAGCAATTGAGAAAAAACGCAAAGAAGCGCGAAAGATTGACAGGGAAATAGATAAACTTATCAAAAGTGCAATCGTAAAATCCAATAAAAAGGCTGGAAAAACAAGTACTACTTCCTTTGCACTAACTCCAGAAGCTAAATTGGTCGCTAATAATTTTTCCGCTAACAAAGGCAAGCTGATATGGCCCGTGGAAAAAGGCGTAAAGAGTCAGGGATATGGGGTTTATGCGGACAAGTTATATCCCGGTATCAAACACCGTAACAATGGCGTTACCATTACTACGGATAAAGGAAGTAAAGCACGCGCTATTTTTGAAGGGGAAGTAGTGGCCATTTTATCCGTTCCTGGGGGAAGTAGGGCAGTTTCTATTAAACACGGAAACTATATCAGCACCTATTATAATCTTTCAAAGCTGTATGTAAAACAGGGGGATAAAGTTTATGCGAAAGATGTACTAGGCGATATTTATACCAGTCGGTTTGACGGCCTTACTAAACTTAAATTCTATCTCTACAAAGACACAAGCCGCCTAAATCCCGAGGAGTGGATTTATCAATTGTAATTGACTTATAAAAAAGAAACAATTAACTAAACAGTGCTTTCAGTTCGGTGGCATCCCCAGGCTTCATTTTGCCCGCCAAAACCAAACTCAACTGTTTTCTGCGCAAAGCACCGGCGAAACGCTCTTTTTCCAAGTCTGTTTCTGGAGTGATTTCAGGCACTTCAGTAGGTTTACCCGTTTCATCTACTGCCACAAAGGTATATATGGCCTCATTTGCTTTAGACTTCATTCCGGTGAACCGATCTTCCATCCAAACATCAATAAAGACTTCCATTGAGGTACGAAAGGCACGCGAAACGGAAGCGTCAATAGTCACAACACTCCCCAAAGGAACGTTTCTGTTAAATGCAACATGATTTACGGAAGCTGTCACGGTAATGCGTCTACTGTGCCGTCTTGCGGCAATGCTTGCGGCGCGGTCCATTCGAGCCAGTAGTTCACCACCAAACAAATTGTTAAGTGGATTGGTTTCTCCTGGCAAAACCATATCGGTCATTACGGTTCTTGAATGTCTGGGATGTTTGGCCTCCATATCTTATTTTCGGCAAAGATATGTCCTTGTTTAGGATAAGGAATAGTAAGGGAAGACTATTTTTCGGAAAGCAACCAAGCGTCGGCACTTTCGCTCTGACGTATTTTTTTTAAGAAGTCAAGGGCGCTATCGGCATCCTGAAAACTACCATACGCTACTTGGTGTAGTCCAAAACGGTTGGTACCCAAATAAAGGGCGTCAAACCCTTTTTCTTTAAGTTGCGCAACTTTTCGCTCCGCGTTTTCAGCAACACGAAAAGCTCCTGCAATGATATGGTGCTTACCGCGCACCGTTTCTTTCTTGGTCACGGAAAGTGATATCGCGGGTAATTCTAACGGGGCACTATCAAAAAAAGTAGCTTCTTGAATGAGTCGGGATACTTCTTTTTGAGCATCTTGTTGGGCAATATTTTTTCTTTTGTTCAAGGCCAGATACGAATTGTACGCACTAGCACCAACAGAAAAAGCCAAAAGCAAAACAGCAGCGTACTTCAACCAAGGCCTAAAAGATGTTTTTTCCCTTTGCTCGGCTGTAATGATAAAAGGAATGGTCTCTTCCAAGGCTTCCACTTCCTCCTTCAATATTTCACGTTCTATTTTTACCGGAGCGATTGCCCCCAAACCAAAGGAAGAAGTCAAATAATTCTGGGTAGCGTCTGGCTCAAAAACGATTTTACCTTCATGCGGCATCTTCAGTTTTCCAACCTCAGGAATTAAAATGGATTCACCATTAGACAATCGTTTTTGCCAAGTTTCACCCACTTTTTGAATTTCCTCCAACAACGTATCGTAAGGTAACTTTTTGAGTTGACCGATGTGTGCAACAAGCAATCCATCGTTGGTATTTAACTGAGCGTTGAACGAAACACTTTTTTTAGGAGGGTGAAATCGACCTTTATCATCAAAACGAGCCGATTGTGTATGAGTAAGGAAGGCCCCAAAACCAGGAACTACCACACAATTGTATCGGTACAACAAATCACTGATATAGCCTTCAATACGCATAGCCGCAAATATTAAAAAAAATACAAAAGCAAAAAATTGGGCTTATCACTTTTTATTAACAGCAAAAAACAACTACTTTGCTTATCCACCAAATCGAACTGTAAATGACTGAAAATGAAATTATTGACACTTTAAGATTAAGTATTGTAAGAAATATTGGAAGTGTAGCAGCGAAAAAACTGATTCAGCATTGCGGTAGTCCAACCGCAGTTTTCGGCGATAAAATGCAACGCCTGATAAAAATTGATGGCATTGGCCTCCATACGGTTAAGGGTCTTTTTGATGCAACCTATTTACAAAAGGCCGAGCTTGAGTACAAACAACTTTGTAAGGAAGGATATGAGGTTCTGTATTTTCAGGATGAGCGCTACCCAGAACGGCTGAAACACTGTCCCGATGCTCCGGTCGTATTGTTTCAAAAAGGAAACATCCAATGGGATACGGAGCGTATCATTAGCGTAGTTGGCACGCGAAATATCACTAAAAATGGTGAAAGATTCTGTCGTGATTTTATTGAAGCTATTGCACCCTTAAATCCGACTATAATAAGTGGGTTTGCCTATGGGGTAGATATTACAATACAAAGAATGGCCTATGAAAAGGGTTTACAAACCATTGGCTGTTTGGCGCATGGTTTGGATACTATCTACCCCAAGGTTCATAGTAGGTATGAGAGAACTTTTATGCAACATGGTGGATTTGTTTCAGAATTTTGGACGGGAACCCCTCCGGATAGGGAGAACTTTCTGAAACGGAATCGAATTATTGCAGGTTTAAGCGAAGCTACTGTAGTTATTGAATCAGCCGAAAAAGGGGGGAGTTTGATTACTGCTGATTTGGCTAATGGATATCATCGCGATGTTTTTGCTGTTCCCGGACGAGTGGATGACCCCTATAGCGCCGGATGCAATAACTTGATAAAGTCCCAAAAGGCACATATGATGACCAGCGCAGCGGACTTGGTTTATATTTTGGGGTGGGATATTGAGAAAAGTCCCCAAAAACCAGCTTTCCAACAAAGCCTTTTTGTAGACATGGATGCACAAGAAAAAACGATTTACGGGTTTTTACGGGAACGTGGAAAACAACAATTGGATACCGTCGTACGAGACCTTGCTATGCCGGTCCATAAGGTTTCAACCAGTCTTTTAACCTTGGAAATGAAAGGGGTAGTTCGTCCTAGCCCTGGAAAGTGGTATGAACTCGTTTAGTAACCTACTTTCGAACGTACTCGTTGTAGTACCGCATCGGCAACCGTTCGCGCTTTTGCAGCACCAATTTCCAGAGCTTCGTCCACTTCGTCCAGATGCTCCATGTAGTAACTGAATTTTTCCCTGGCCTCGCCAAAACGTTCCAAAATCAACTCATATAGGGCTTGCTTGGCATGGCCATATCCGTAGCCTCCGGCAAGATAATTTGCGCTCATTTCTTCAATCTGTTCTTCGGTGGCCAAGAGCTTGTATAGCGCAAAAACATTATCGGCTGATGGGTCTTTGGGCTCTTCCATGGAAGTGCTATCTGTAACGATTCCCATAATCTGTTTACGCAATTTTTTGTCGGGTTGAAACAGGTTTATGATGTTGCCTTTGCTTTTGCTCATTTTTTGACCATCCGTTCCCGGAACATACATGGTGGCCTCTTGTACTTTAGCTTGGGGCAAAACAAATGTCTCACCCATTTTGTTATGAAATCTGGAGGCTACGTCACGAGTCATCTCAAGGTGTTGAAGTTGGTCTTTGCCGACAGGAACAATCTCTGCGTCATACAACAGGATATCAGCAGCCATTAGCATGGGATAACAGAAAATACCAGCATTGACATCTTCAAGTCGGTCGGCTTTGTCTTTAAAGGAATGTGCCAACGTAAGCCGTTGGTATGGAAAAAAACAGGTGAGGTACCATGCCAACTCACTTACTTGGGGAATATCGCTCTGTCGGTAAAATACGGTTCGCTCCGTACCCAAACCAAAAGCCTACCAAGCTGCAGCGGTGGCGTAGTTATTGTTTTTAAGGTTCTCTCCGTCTTTGATTTGCGTAAGCGAGTGCTTATCCGCTATATACAGTTAGGATTCGTTCTCTGCGTTTTGGGACATTTGAATCGCGGGCAAAATCGCTCCTAAAATATTTCCTAAGTGTGGGGTTCCTGTACTTTGTATCCCCGTAAGAATTCGTGCCATTTTTTCGAAAAACACAAATGTAAAGCAATTCGGGTATTGAACCTCAAATTGATATTTTTGAAAACGTGATAAAGCTGATAAAACATTTTGGGCACCTACTATACCGCATCTGGTTTTATATATTGGTAGGGTTGCTCATCATTGTTTTTTTACCGCTTTTGCTGGTCTTTTCCTTCTCACAAAAAACCTATCCTCAGTTTTATTGGGTGGCGCGTAATTTATGGGCAACCCCAATTCTTTATGGTATGGGGTGTCCACCCAAACTATACTTTCATGGCAAACCAAAAAAAGGACAAAGCTATATGTGGGTTGCCAACCACGCGAGCATGCTGGATATCATGTTAATGCTACACATCAGCAAAACCCCATTTGTTTTTGTTGGCAAAAAAGAGTTGGCGAGCCTTCCGCTCTTCGGGTTTTTCTATAAAAAAGTTTGCATTTTGGTAGACCGTTCCGATGCTGGAAGTCGTTCAAGGGTATATCGCCAAGTACAAAAAAGATTGCAAACAGGATTGGGGATTTGTATTTTTCCAGAAGGTGGTGTGCCTGAAGAAGAAGTCTTGTTGGACACCTTTAAGAACGGAGCATTCAAAATTGCCATTAACCATGACCTTCCTATAGTACCCATATCAATTTTGGATACGAAAGCGCGTTTTGCATTTACTTTTTTTAGTGGTGGTCCTGGAAAAATAAGAGCCATAGTTCATCCATCCATTTCAACCGATACGCTATCGAAACCAGATTACGTTTTTCTAAAAACTACCGTGCGAGAAACCATACTAAAAGACCTTGAAGAGAATGTGATTTAAGCTAAGTTGGGAATCGAAAGACATATATTTCCTGAGGCAGGTTGGGTTTTAAGAAAAATCACCTCTTTTTTAATATTGTAGCCTTTGGCTTCATTGAGCAGTTCAATCTGATGTTCCCATTTCATTTGTTGTTTTCGGTATTCGGGAGTATAATCTAGTAAGGCTTGACCAACATCTCCCTTTACATCAACATCAAGAATAACTGCGTTGGTTTGAACTGTAAAGCAGATAGTAAAATGGGAATTGGTATGTTGTCTGTACATGGCGTATTCAACCAGGTTTTCAAAAAGCGTCAACAAAATGGAAGCAGGAATTGTAGCTTCTTCGAAATTTTCATCAAGAACCAATTCATATTGAAACGCATCCGCGTATCGAAACTGTTGTAGTTTTAAATAACAACGCAACATTTGGATTTCTTGAGACAAGGGAACCATTTCAAGCTCTAGAGATTTTAAATGAAACCGAAGCAACTTACTAAAGGTCGAGAGTTGGTCCAAAGCAGTCAATTTGTCCTCATTAGCAACATTTGACTGAATGGCATTGATAATGTTGAACACAAAATGAGGATGTAGCTGCGAACTTAAAGCCTTGAGCTTTAAATCGGCCACTTCTTCTCTGATTTTGAGAAGTTGACGCTGCTCGTCTAGTAACTTTTGGGTAGAGCGTACGCTTTTGATTTTTATGGTACAAATAGAGGCAATAACCGAAAGCATTTTAAGATGTTGTGGGGTAAAAAAGTTTGGTTCGGGATGTTCGCAGTCGATTACACCAATAATTTCGGATTCATAGCGAAGCGGGACACAGATTTTGGATAGGCGCACTACATCATCAACTATATAACGAGGGTCTTTTGAAGTGTCATTAATAAGCTCAGGATTTCCCGAAAGGACAACATGTCCAGTAATGCCTTCGCCAAGTTTCACCACCATGGGTTTGGAAACAACCCTATCGCGAGGATTTTTTGGGCCAAAGGCAGCTTTTTGAATCAAAGTGTTGTCGTTTCGATTGACCATGCAGACGACGCAATCAACAAAACCCAACTTGGAAATACAATTCTTCGCAAGTTCCCATAAAATGTCCTCTTCATTGTTTTTTTCCATTAATGCTTTGGAAAAATGAATAAGGATATCGTCGAAAAGCATTTGTAGGTTTTTTGGGAACTTGAGAAAGGTAAGTTACAGATATTCTTGTAAATAGGAATTTCAAAAACTCTAACGGTAACTAGTGGCAGCTATCATAAATTCAGGAAGAAACAGTAAGATTTATGGGTAAGTAAAGAATGACTTTTGTTCCCAAAGCTTCTCCTGTTTCATTTGTTTTGTCTTCAATTTCCAACTTTCCCGGACTTGGGGTCATGGTTTTTAAACGGGCTTTGGTCACTTGAATGCCTCGTGATTTTTTATTACTACTATATTGGGTTTGGGTGTCTTTTTTATGAATTCTACCCACCCCAGAATCATCAATCGTACAAACCAAGAGCTTCTCTCGTTCTTCAAAATGTATGTTTAGCTTCTTTTCACCATCTTCTTTGGGAAGAATCCCATGGATGATAGCATTTTCTACAAAGGGTTGTGTAATCATAAAGGGAATCTCAACTTCAACGGTGTTTACAGTATCATTTACCTCTATATTATATGAAAATACGCCATCGAACCTGAGGGATTCCAATTCTAGATAGTCCTTTAGCATTTTCACTTCTTCATCCAAGGTCGCGTAACCATCAACAGAACTCTCCATGGTATTCCGGGCCAAACGGCTGAATTTTGTTAGATAGGTAATGGCGACGGTGTTTTCTTTTCTAAGAATAAGATGTTGTATGGAACCAAGGGCATTAAAAATAAAATGAGGATTGATTTGTGCCCTTAGCGCCTTGATTTTGTTCTCTAAGGCTTCTTCCTTAAGCCTAAAGTTTTCATTTAGTTCCAGATAGAATTTATAATTCAAAGCAATGGAAAACAAAACGATTTCGATAAAGCTACCAATAAGCAGATAGTATAGACTATCCAAATAAAGTCCATCTTCCGGTTCGGCGAGATATATTCTTGCCAAACCCGCAAAACCTATGGCCAAAGTGGCAATGATAATAAAAGCAACCAATTTGTTTGGTTTTAGATAGAGCACATATAGTGCGGCAAAAATGGATGAAATGGTAATGGTTTTGAAAAACACGTCTACCAAATAGATTTGACCTATGAGATAGTTTGCATAGTGAAAAACAAAAATCAAGAGGATACAGACTATGTTTATGAAAACTGTAGCTATTATTAGTTGATGGACTATAGGAGGAAAGTTCTTTTTGGTATCCAAAAACTTGATGAGGAACAGGCAATAAACAACGTGCGAGAGAAATACCAAACTTTGCGAAAACAAGTGCTGTATATAATATTTGTCTGGGAACAAGTAGCCAAAGGGCTCCAAGTGACTCCCAATTAGGTATGCAAAAATTATGGCCAAATAGATAGCGTAGTAAATGAACTCCAACTTTCTTCTCAAGAAGTAAAGGGTAAGGGCAGAAATCAGCATTACTAAACAAAAACCCGAAAAAAGAATGTAGGGAATCTGCTTTTTGGCGTTTTCAAGTGATATGGATGTATTGGGTTGGTTTTGGGTTACCGTAAAGCTCCAATATTTGGGATTTTCTCTAAAAGTGATACGCTTCACTTTCAGAAGGAGGTATCGATTTTCGAATAGGTGGTGTTTTTTTAAAGGGATGTACGAGTAATAATTAGAGAACCTTATTTTTTTCGAGATTTTTTCGGTATCAAACTGGCCAATTTTCTGTTTTTGGACTTGTCCATTTTGATTCAGATAAACCGAACCGTAATCGAACGAATTGAAAATTATGTAAGAAGTTTCAGAACGGGGTATATTGGTGAAATCCAACAAAATCCAATAGGTGTCTTTGGGATACGTTTTCTCTTGAATGCTTTCCTGTGGTAAAAAAGATTTTAGGTCACCAAAGACTTCTTGAAAATCTTGCAAAGTCTCAGTTGACTTTAATATTTTGATTTTCAAGGAATCAGCTGACCCAGATGAAGGCGTATTTTGTATTTTGAGTTCCTTGGCATATACCGTCAGGCAAAAAAGAAAAAGAAGATATCGGATAAAGGAAGTAGCCATGCAACATTTTATCCAATGAAAATTAAGCAAAAACGCTAATTGGGCAAATGCTTACCTACTTTGTAGGAAAGGAAAAAACAACACCCCACCTTATAGGGCAGGGTGCTTTGTGATTGTCTAAAGGGACAATCTTCCTAACCAACTTCGTTAAAAATTAAATCGGATACCGCTATAAATCCCAACCGAATAAGGTCTGAAGGTTCCCGCAGTTTCAGAAAACGTATTTAATTGATACTTGAATACCGGCTCAAGATTGAATTGAAGCTTTGGTGAAAAGTCATAATTGAATCCTAATCCAATATTGGTGCTAAAGTTGACGGAGTTGGCATTATTCGCTTCACCCATTTCGGTTAGCAAATTTTGACTGGGCGATTCCAACTGGATGGAATTGTCAACGAGGAACAAAGAACTGATTCCACCAATAACGTTTATGCCAAATTTTTTGTCCATGAGGGCATAATCAAGTTCAAACGGAACCTCGATATAACCAAATTGTTGAATCATACGGCCATCAAAAACTGAGGTTTCCTCACTAAATACGTCTGCCGTGGTAGCTGGACCTTCAGGCAGCGCATTTCTGCTGTTGCGCAACACCAAGTTTCTAGAAGTGGAGTTGTAACTAATATTATCAATTTGTGCATTCGTTGAACTTGACACTGAAGATGAAAACTCTACATCATTGGTATCATAACCAAAATCAACACGATGCACTCCTGAGCGGATTTTAAGTCGTTTTCCGATATTGTACGCAACGGTCAAACCATAACTTAAGTTTACATTACCTGTTTTGGAGGCACCTTGAAACTCAGAGTGGATTGGAGAACCTTCACCATTACTTCCAAAGAAAATAGGAGCTATGGAAGGTCCAACCGACCACTTTCCTCCACTATTGTCGGCCACTACTACAAAATCGTCATCAGCTTCTTTTTGCTGTTCGGCTATGGCATCGAAAATGGATTGTTTTTCATTTGCTTTGGTTTCATCAACCTTTTCTTTGGATTCGATAGTATTGTTTTCCGCGACAGCGTCTTTCGTTTTGTTTATTTCGGCAAAACTTTCCTTGGTAGCATCCCTTTTGGTAGGGTCTGTATTGGACTCCGTAGGAACCGTTTTATCCTTTTCAACGGTCTGCATCGCTACCGCATCTTTATCTGATTTAATTTGACTTTCAAGAAGCGCATCTTGTTTTGCAGGGTCAGTTTTGGATTCCTGGAGGTTTTTATCCTTTTCATTGGTTGCGACGGCAACTGCATCTTCGTTTATTTTCATTTGCTTTTCAAGAAGCACGTCTTTTTTGTCTTTTTCCAGATCCTCTTTAGAGTTGTTTTGCTCAACAATTTGAGATGAACTTTTAGAAAGACGCTGAGGATTCACAGCATTGTCACTGGCACGTTCTTGTTGCACCAATTCATTTTGGGCAGGGCTAATTTTTAACGCATCTTCATTGCCCTGGATTTCTACCGGCTCATCTTCTGTGGCTAGCTGAGTCGGATTATCCAACTGTAAAGAGTCTTGTGTCGATTCTTTATTGCTGTCAGACTTTTCATTGTTATCCGTATTCGTGATTACCTCTTGATTGGTATTGTTCGGCGTGGGATTGCCAAACGGATTGAATACGTAAAACATGATAGCTAGCAACGCAGCTACCCCACCGAGTCTCCACCATATGGGAATCACCCTTTTCTTTTCTTTTCTATTGTCTAGAGTAGCTTCTATATTCTGCCATACCATTGGGTCTGGTACTTCAGAATAGTTTTCGAAACTATCCCTATACAATTGCTCTAAATTCTTTTTCCCCATCACTAATTCCTTTAAGCAATGTTTATATTTTCTTTTTCAATTTTTTCCCTTAGAATCACCTTCGCTCTAGCGAGATTGGATTTCGACGTCCCTAAAGAAGTTCCCAGCATTTCGCTAATTTCTTTATGACTGTATCCATCCAATACGTACAAACTGAACGTAATTCTGTATTTATTGGGTAGGTCTTGAATGTGCCCTAAAAGCGTGGACAGACTAACATCCGCCTCGTCCAAATCGATTTCAATGGCATCATCCGGTATATTTTCGGTAACCACATCCATATATTGCTCCTTTCTATATTTCTGGAGCACGGTGTTTACCGTAATTCTTTTAATCCAACCTTCGAAAGAACCTTTAAAATTGTATTGGTCTATTTTATCCAGGATGGTGATGAAGCTGTCGTGCAAATTGTCCTCAGCTTCAATTTTGTTCCTGGAATACTTAAGACACATCCCAAACAAAACCCCAGAATACTTCTGGTAGAGTTCTGCTTGAGCTGTGCGCTTCCCTTGTCTACAATAATGTATTAGATCTTCTATATCCAAATGTTGGTCAATTTTGGAATACGAAAGTCTACTATTATTAATTTGTTACTCTCGCGGTCACCGGTACCGTGTACTCGATATATTCTCCACTACCTTCGCTATCCAAACCTGTGTAAAACCGAAACGTATACTCGCCGGTAAAATTTACTCTAAACCTAAAGCCCGCGGTAACCTCTTCAGCCTGTTCTGCGCATGCGGTATCACTATCAGTTATCACCGAACCAATTACAGCCACCACTCTTTCGGTCTCTTCCGTTTGCGCCACATCAAAACCCTCGAAAAAGGTACAGCTATCGGGTCTCAAATAGGTTACCTCAATGGTATATGTGCTGTCCAATTCAAAGGAATCCGGCAAATCTGCGGATACTACTGAAAGCGTGGTAAAATGAAAATTCGGTTCATCATCGCTGATATCACAAGAATAAAAGCACACCAAAATGAGCGGTAATAACACCAATGGTATTCTTTTCATCACATTTCCTTTTCAAAATAGATGAAAAAAAGCACCTAAGGTTGCGTCAATCCTTTGATTTTACAAGAAATCAGATGAAATAAATGGTTTTTACGACTGAAGGGCGTTAATAGCTTCCCTGATTTTACCTTCAAGTTCTTCAGAAAGTTCCGGATTATCAAGCAATAGCGCTTTTACGGCATCCCTTCCTTGACCTAATTTGGTATCTCCATAGCTAAACCAAGAACCGCTCTTTTTGACAATCTCATAGGCAACGCCCAAATCAAGGATTTCCCCGATTTTGGAAATACCTTCGCCGTACATGATGTCGAACTCAGCGGTCTTAAATGGAGGAGCAACTTTGTTTTTCACCACTTTTACTCGGGTCTTGTTCCCTTGAACGGTACCATCGGTATCTTTTATTTGGGTAGATCTACGAATATCCAATCTAACCGAAGCGTAAAATTTCAATGCATTACCACCGGTGGTGGTTTCCGGATTTCCGAACATCACTCCAATTTTCTCGCGAAGTTGGTTAATGAAGATTACAGTACAATTCGTTTTGCTTATGGTAGAAGTTAATTTTCGTAAAGCTTGTGACATCAATCTCGCATGCAATCCCATTTTGGAATCACCCATTTCACCTTCAATCTCACTTTTGGGTGTCAAAGCAGCCACGGAATCTACGATTACAATATCAATCGCGCCAGACCGAATAAGATTATCTGCAATTTCGAGAGCTTGCTCACCATGGTCTGGTTGCGAGATAATCAAGTTGTCGATATCAACCCCCAACTTTTGGGCATAAAAACGATCAAAAGCATGTTCCGCATCAATAAAAGCTGCAATACCACCATTTTTTTGAGCCTCGGCAATAGCATGGAGGGTTAGTGTGGTTTTACCTGAGGATTCAGGCCCATAAATTTCAATGACCCGTCCTCTAGGATAGCCCCCAACACCTAGCGCAATATCCAAGCCCAAAGAACCTGAGGAAATCACCTCTACATCCTCTATGACCGAGTCTCCCATTTTCATCACGGCACCTTTGCCGTAGGTTTTGTCCAATTTGTCTAGGGTCAGCTTAAGCGCTTTTAGTTTTGCTTCTTTTTCGTTGCTCATGAAATATCAATTATGACGAGCTAAAATACCATATTCTTTTCGCATGCCACAATCTCGACGCAACCTTTTTAAAAACCGTGTATCTAGTAATTGATAACCGAAGTAACTCAACTAAAATAACGGTTTGCGCAATATTTTCACCTCGATGGGAAATAGTGCTATGAAAAGAAAATCCTAGAGACTCCCTACAAATGGGAGTCTTTTTTATTGCTACCTTTACCCCATTAATAATTCGTTAACCTTAATGATTAGTATAGCATGCAACTGTACAATACATTAAGCGCTAAGGAACGGGCAAAGCTTATAGAGGAAGCCGGAGAGGACCGCCTCACTATTTCGTTCTACCAATATGCGCACATCGGCAATCCTCTAATTTTCAGAAACCATGTTTTTATTCAATGGAACGAGATTAATGTCTTGGGACGTATTTATGTTGCCAAAGAGGGCATTAATGCCCAACTATCTGTCCCAGCCAGAAATTTTGAAACATTTAAAACGCATCTTGACTCCATTACCTTTCTGCATGGAGTACGACTGAACATTGCCATTGAGCAGGACAACAAATCATTCCTGAAACTCAAGGTCAAGGTTCGAGATAAAATTGTTGCTGATGGATTGAATGATGACACTTTCGATGTAACCAACAAAGGCGTTCACGTAGATGCGGAACAATTTAATACTTTGATAGAAGACCCTGATACGGTTTTGGTCGATATGCGAAATCATTATGAAAGCGAAATAGGCCATTTCAAAAATGCCATTACTCCTGATGTAGACACCTTTCGAGATTCACTGGATACTATTGAAAGAGACTTAGCAGAGCATAAAGAAGACAAGAAGCTGGTCATGTACTGCACAGGTGGGATACGCTGCGAAAAAGCGAGTGCTTACTACAAGCACAAAGGATTTAAAAATGTATACCAACTCGAAGGGGGTATTATTGAGTACACGCGTCAAGTAAAAAATCAACAACTTGAAAACAAGTTTTTGGGAAAGAATTTTGTGTTTGACCATAGAAGGAGTGAGCGCATTTCAGAAGATGTTATCGCTAATTGCCATCAATGCGGTGCGCCTTGTGATACACACGTAAACTGTGCCAATGAGGCATGCCACCTCCTTTTTATCCAATGTGACAAATGTGCTGAAAAAATGGATAATTGCTGTTCGGCTGAATGCCAGCAGGTGATTGCGTTGCCCTACGATGAACAAAAAAAGCTTCGGAAAGGGAAAAAAGCAAGCAATAAAATCTTTAAAAAAGGACGTTCTCCAGTACTCAAGTTCAAAAACTAGGATTTCCCAGCCCTTTCAATTTATGTTATATTTACATTCATAAGTTGAACCCTTTTCGAAAAGTATTTTAAGCTTTTTGAATCAATATAAGATGTATGGGATGTAGCAGTTGTTCAACCGGGAAGGATGGACAACCGCGTGGTTGCAAGAACAATGGTACTTGCGGCTCTGATGGTTGTAACAAGCTTACAGTTTTTGATTGGCTTTCGAATATGGCCCTGCCCAATGGGCAAAAACCCTTCGATTTCGTCGAAGTGCGTTTCAAAAACAGCAGAAAAGAATTTTTTAAAAATACGGAAGGCTTGTCCTTGGCGATAGGGGATATTGTCGCTACGCAAGCTAAGTCCGGACATGACGTTGGCATGGTTACTCTAACCGGCGAATTGGTTCGCGTTCAGATGTCGAAAAAGAAAGTAGACCCCTCAGATAAGACGCTGCCCAAGGTGTATCGAAAAGCTTCCCAACGCGACATTGATGTTTGGCAGAAATGCCGTGATAAAGAAGAAGAAATCAAGAAAAGATCTCGCGAGATTGCCATCTCACTCAATTTGGAAATGAAATTAAGTGATGTGGAGTTCCAAGGGGATGGTTCTAAAGCAACTTTCTATTACACTGCTGAAGAACGTGTTGATTTCCGACAGCTCATCAAAGACATGGCTCGGGCTTTTGGAATTCGTATCGAAATGCGTCAAATTGGATATCGCCAAGAGGCACAACGCCTAGGGGGTATCGGTTCTTGTGGACGTGAACTATGCTGTTCTACTTGGTTAACGGATTTCAGGTCAGTAAGTACCGCTTCGGCACGCTACCAACAATTGGCACTCAATCCGCAGAAGTTGGCCGGTCAATGTGGAAAGCTAAAATGCTGCTTGAACTACGAATTGGATACTTACTTGGAAGCCTTGAAAGATTTCCCTTCGCAAGACAGCAAGCTCTTGACCAAAAAAGGCCTTGCGTTTTGTCAAAAGGCTGATATTTTCAAAGAAACCTTGTGGTTTTCCTACAAAGATGACCCAGCTACATGGCACGCTTTGGATAAAGACCAAGTCATTGAGATTTTGGAACTCAACAAGAAAAACGAAAAGGCCAGTAGCCTTGAAGATTACGCCCAAGACAACGTAAGCGAAGAAAAACTGGTATTCGAAAATGTTGTAGGTCAAGATAGTCTTACCCGTTTTGACCGTCCGAGAAAGAAGAACCACAAAAAGAAAAAAAGAAGAAAAGGTAAACCCAAAGCTTCCTCCAATGCTTAGGAAAATTTTAGTTCTACTTGTAGGGTCGTTCATTCTTTTTGCCTGCAATGACTCGATAGAATATTCAAATTACCAAGACATCAACAACGGAACTTGGGCGAAAGACCGTCCAGTAGTATTTGAACTACCTTCTTTGGATTCGTTGCAACAATATCATGTTTTTATACAATTACGGAACGATAACCGTTATTCCTTTAGCAACCTCTTTTTGATAACGGAGTTGGAACACCCAGATGGGAAAACCATCAAGGACACTTTGCAATATAAGATGGCAGACGTCAACGGCGAATGGCTTGGAAAAGGGCTAGGCAGCATCAAGGAAAACAAACTTTGGTACAAAGAAGCCATCGTTTTTGAAGAATCTGGCGTATATACTGTGACATTTTCCCACGCCATGCGAAAAATTGGTGAAGTGGAAGGCTTGTCTCACTTAGCAGGGGTGACCGATGTTGGACTTCAAATTGAAAAAGCAGACCCATAACATGGCAAAAGCAAAACAAAAAAAAGCGCAAGGTTTCGGTAAATACATCAAATGGTTTTGGATTCTGTTTGGCTCAGGATTGTTTTTTGGGCTGATGATTTTTTTATTGGCCTCTTGGGGTGTTTTTGGCGAAATGCCAACCTTCGAACGTTTGGAAAATCCTGAAACCAATCTCGCTACTGAATTCCTCTCCTCAGACGGTGAAACTCTCGGAAAACTCTATCTGAACGATAACCGGACTTGGGTGGGTTACGATGAGCTGCCAGAAAATTTGGTGCAGGCTTTGGTTGCCACCGAAGACGCGCGGTACTACGACCATTCGGGGATAGATGCTCGTGGGACCATTCGTGCTGTTGCGTATCTGGGTAAAAAAGGGGGTGCAAGTACCATATCTCAACAATTGTCAAGACAACTTTTTATTGGGGTAAGGGATAAGAAGAGTACAACAAATGCGCTATTGCAAAAGGTAAAGGAATGGGTGATTGCTACCCGTTTGGAACGAAATTATACGAAAGAAGAAATCATAGCAATGTACATGAACATCTATGATTTTGGAAACAATGCAGACGGAATTCGTTCTGCTGCGAGAATTTATTTCGGTAAAGAGCCTTTGGAATTAAAAGTCGAGGAATCCGCGGTATTGGTAGGAATGCTCAAGAACTCTTCTTTGTTTAATCCCATGCGTAGAGAAGAGTTGGTTCTGAATAGAAGGAATACCGTTTTGGGTCAAATGGCCAAATACGAATACATCACGGAAAAACAAAAGGACTCGCTGCAAAAATTGGAAATGGATATCAATTTCAACCCTGAATCCCATAGAGAAGGGTTGGCAACCTATTTCCGAATGTATCTCCAGAGGTATCTGAAAGGATGGGTGGAAGAAAATCCAAAACCCGATGGCGAAAAGTACAACATCTATTTGGATGGATTAAAAGTCTACACTACCATAGACTCTCGTATGCAAGCTAATGCAGAGAAAGCAGTTCAAGCCCATATGCAAAAACTACAAGCGGAGTTTTTCAACCAAAATACCTTGGAACGCAATCCTACAGCACCGTTTTTGGAGTTGGAGACCTACGAGATTGACAACATCATGGAAAGGGCGATGAAAAATTCTGCCCGTTGGAAGTCTATGAAACGTCAGGGTGCATCTGAAAACGAAATTCGTTCTTCTTTCCGAAAAGAAGCCGAAATGACCGTCTTCGATTGGAACAGTGATTCTCTTGAAAAAGACACCATAATGACACCGATAGATTCCATTCGCTATTATAAAACATTCCTTCGCACAGCGATGATGTCCATGGAACCCCAAACAGGCCATGTAAAAGCTTGGGTGGGCGGTGTAGATTACAAACACTTCCAATACGATAATGTGATTCAAGGTTCTAGACAAGCAGGCTCTACATTTAAGCCTTTTGTTTACGCTGCGGCCATTGATCAATTACGGTATTCACCTTGTGATTCCCTTCCTGATAGTCAATACTGTATCGAACCTTTAAAGCATAACAATCCTGAGGCTTGGTGTCCTAAAAACTCTGATGGAAAATATTCCGGTGAAGGCTTGACTTTAAAGAAAGCCTTGGCGAATTCTATTAACACAATAACCGCTCAATTGATTGATAAAGTAGGGCCAGGTTCTGTAGTGAACATTGTGAAAAACATGGGCTTATCCCGCGAGATTTTGGAGGTGCCAGCGATTGCTTTGGGTACTCCTGAGTTTAATGTGTACGAAATGGTTGGGGCCTACGGGACTTTCGCAAATCAAGGGGTGTATGTAAAACCGGTTATGGTGACCCGAATTGAAGACAAAAACGGAACCGTGCTATACGAATATGTTCCGGAAACCAAAGATGTATTGAGTAAAGATGTCGCCTATGCCATGGTGAATTTAATGGAAGGTGTCACCCAATTTGGTTCAGGTGGAAGATTACGGCATTCTTGGGCGAAGAACCAAACCGTGTATAAAGAAGTGGTTACTGGATATCCTTACGAACTTACCAATCCTATTGCTGGAAAAACAGGCACTACCCAAAACCAAAGTGATGGCTGGTTTATGGGAATGGTTCCTAATCTGGTCACCGGAGTTTGGGTTGGCGGTGAGGACCGTTCCATTCACTTCCGTAGCTTGCGTTATGGTCAGGGCGCCTCTATGGCATTGCCTATTTGGGGAATGTATATGAAAATGAACTACCAAGACGAGTCGCTGGGCATTTCCAAGGCTGCTTTTGAAGAACCGGAAGACCTGTCCATAAATGTAGATTGCACCAAGATTCGAGAGGAGATTGGGAAAAAATTGGATACGGAAGACGATATTGACGATATTGGATTTTAAAAGAACATAGGTCAAAACATATTCAAAGCAAAATCAATGATTAGGAAAGTAGTTTCAAGTGCCGAAGAAGCCCTACAAGGGGTGAGTAGTGGAATGACTTTCATGCTTGGAGGTTTTGGACTCTGTGGAATCCCAGAAAACGCTATTACGGAACTGGTGCGTTTGGGAGTGAATGACATTACGTGCATTTCCAACAACGCCGGGGTGGATGACTTCGGATTAGGATTGCTTTTACAACAGAAGCAAATCAAGAAAATGATTTCCTCTTATGTAGGTGAAAATGATGAGTTTGAGCGCCAGATGCTTTCAGGCGAGCTTGAGGTGGAATTGACCCCACAAGGAACGTTGGCCGAAAAGTGCCGTGCCGCACAGGCAGGGTTCCCCGCTTTTTATACCCCAGCAGGTTATGGGACAGAGGTCGCTGAAGGAAAAGAGACCCGAGAGTTCAATGGAAAAATGTACGTCCTTGAACCAGCCTACGAAGCAGACTTTGCTTTTGTAAAGGCTTGGAAAGGGGATGAAGCGGGCAACCTAATCTTCAAAGGAACGGCTAGAAACTTTAACCCCTGTATGTGTGGGGCAGCAAAAATCACGGTCGCTGAGGTAGAAGAATTGGTGCCTGCCGGAGAATTGGACCCGAATGCGATTCATATTCCCGGAATATTTGTGCAACGGATTTTTCAGGGGAATGCTTACGAAAAGCGAATTGAACAACGTACCGTGCGCTCACGTTGATTCGAATTAAAAATACACTTAACTAGTACTCTTTTAGATATGTTGGACAAAAATGGTATCGCCAAGCGCATTGCAAAAGAAGTTCGTGATGGCTATTACGTCAATTTAGGGATTGGGATTCCTACGCTAGTGGCCAATTTTGTTCGGGAGGACATCAGTGTAGAATTTCAAAGCGAGAATGGCGTGCTTGGTATGGGCCCTTTTCCATTTGAAGGGGAAGAGGATGCCGATATCATCAATGCCGGGAAGCAAACGATTACAACCTTACCGGGAGCCTCTTTTTTTGATTCAGCACTTAGTTTTGGAATGATTCGCGGCAAACATGTAGACTTGACTATTCTTGGAGCGATGGAGGTGGCTGAAAATGGTGACATTGCCAATTGGAAAATTCCAGGAAAGATGGTGAAGGGTATGGGAGGTGCTATGGACTTGGTGGCTTCTGCAGAAAATATTATCGTGGCCATGATGCACACCAACAAAGCCGGAAAATCAAAACTATTAAAAAAGTGTACCCTTCCTTTAACTGGAGTAGGGTGCGTAAAGAAGGTAGTTACCAATTTGGCCGTTATGGAAATTGAAAACGGAAGTTTCAAACTGCTAGAATGTGCTCCAGGAGTTAGCGTAGAGGAAATTGTAGCAGCAACAGAAGGAAATCTTATCGTAGATGGAGAAATTCCTGAAATGATTCTGTAAACCTTCGTCTTAACAAACTTCACAACACGAAACAAAACCTTCGCAACAAAGTTTTTTCAGAAACAAAGCCGTGGAATAATTTTGATTTTAGGAATTTTTTCCAAATCTTGTTAATCCAATTAACTACCATGGCATTTAAACTAAACCGAGCTACCGCAGAAGACAACATTCAGGTCTACCGATACGATTTTTTTACAGGATTTATGCTTTTGATTATGAAGCTGTTTATGTTATAAACTTCCTGAGAGTTCAACTTAATGTAGTAGAGCCAATGGGCTCTTTTTTTGTTTATGCCTGTTCTAAAAAAATGTACGCTTTCTGATGCACCCCAATTACTGCAATTGGCCAGGCGCACCTTTGTTGAAGCCTTTGAAAAGGACAACAACCCTGAAGATTTTGCAGATTACCTTGAAACCGTATTTACCTTATCAGGGATGGAAGCGCAACTGTCCAATCCAGATTGCCTGTTCTACTTTGTCTTTAACCGTGAACATTTGGTTGGGTACTTCAAACTAAACAGAGGACCAGCTCAAACAGATTTAAGAGATGACACCGCATTGGAATTGGAACGCATTTATGTAGATGGCACATTCCAAGGCCAAGGTATCGGCAAATGGATGGTACTACAAGCCATAGATATTGCCCAAACCGCTAAAATGACCTCAATATGGCTTGGAGTTTGGCAGCGCAATACCAATGCTATCCGATTTTACGAGCGATTAGGCTTTAAAAAGTTTGGTTCGCATCCCTATTGGATAGGAAATGACAAGCAGACGGACTGGCTCTATCGCTTAGAGCTTTAGCATATCATCCAACAGTAAAATGTCACCCTCGGCCTGAAGCTTTTTGGCCAAAGCATTTTCAAAAGCCGCATGTATGAGTAAAGAAATGGCACGCGCATTACTTTTGGTTAAGCTGTTGGTTCTATAGACCACATCGCGAATGGTGGAAAAACTAATTTCACTGCGGATGGCCACATTCGCAAAGTCGTTTTTGGATGCATTTCGTCTTAAAATCAATGAAAGTCTTTCATTTAAGGGTTTGCCGTAGTCTTCAAGATTAAAAAGACTTTCGGAGCGCATAATGGTTGCTGTTTCAGGCGTTTTCTTCATGATTTGGGTTTAATGATGAAACATAGAATTAATAACGTTTGGTATTTTACATATATTTGCTTGTAATTCAATTACAGATATAAATTGTAAGGATACACAAATACGATATTACGTAAAAATACTACACAATATAATAATTCTATGCTTAGTATAAAGCAATTCAGGCGAAAAAATAACATGACACAAACCGACTTGGCGGTTGAGATTGGGGTCAGCCTGAGAACCATACAGCTTTACGAGCGCCGCAATGCAAATATTCCAATGAAGAACTTAACCAAAATGGCTGAAGTTTTTGGAATGTCGATTACGGAAATGTACATGAACGAGGCCAATGAGACGGACCCAAAATATGGAAACCGAAAACCTTTCGCACACATGGGAAATCCATGTTATGTTATGGGCTATGGCAAAACCTTGTTGATGGCTCCCATCATACTTTTAGAAGAACAAGGGGTTTTCATTCAGGCGCTTGGCACAAGTACCATAAAGGAAATGACCCATGCAGGATTCGTTTTGGAGGCTTTAGGAGAAGGCCATCATGTAGCGTTTGAGGTTTCAGGAGACGCAATGATGAACGGCACTATTGATGCCATTCCGAATAAGTCGCTTGTGCTTGGCACTGAAGTGGCGATAAAAACCTTTTTGAAGAAGTCTGAAACGTATATTGGAAACCCAATGGTTTTAGTCTATGGCAATCGAATAATTTGTCGTCAGTTGGATGAGGTAGATGCCATTAATGGCATGTTGCGTTGTAAAAACCTAAATAACTCTCCGGAGTACCAAGATTTTGAAATTCCTATTTCCGAAGTTGTTGCCTTATATCGAGTTGTCAAGAAGCAATATTGATACTATTTAGATGTTGAACTACTTTCGCGAGACAGCCTTCCAAATCTTTCTTTACTTCTTTTTCCCAAAAACGAAATACCGTATATCCTAGTTCGCATAAAGCTTGGTTTACCTCTCTATCGCGTTGCATATTTCGTTCAATCTTGGGAATCCAAAATTCACGATTGGTCTTTATGTTGTCTTTTCGCACGTCCCAATGGTGACCGTGCCAAAATTCCCCATCAATAAAAATCACCGTCTTGTACTTTTTCAAAACGATATCAGGTCTTCCCATGAGTTTTTTGTAGTCGACACGATAACGAAAACCTTCCGACCAGAGGGCTTTGCGAAACAAAAGCTCTGGCTTGGTATTTTTGCTCCGAATCTTGCTCATTTGCTTCGACCGCTGTGGAGTAGTGTAAAAACCCAAAGCCTCGCTGAATCGAGGTACTTTTATGGGGTTTTCGTCATAGGATTTGGCCATATTTAAAAATACAAAACCTCTTCTCGGTTTAAAAGGTTTAACCATTCTTGCGCTATTTAATCCTATGGTTTGCTATAACCAGCAAAGCTTTTAACTTGGATTGGTTTTCAAGGGTATGGGCAAAAACGCACAACAATTATTGTATATCAAACGCATCAATGATGTAGTGGTTTATATTGATGCCAATCTTCAAGAAGAGCTTTCTCTAAAAAAGCTCTCGGAAATTGCCTGTTTTTCACCATTTCATTTTCATCGCATCTTTTCAGCTTTGCTCAATGAAACCCCCAACCAATATATCATGCGCAGACGATTGGAGAAAATTGCCAACGTATTGCTATTGGATGAATCTTTCTCATCCTTGACCCATTTGGCCCAAGACCATGGCTTTAAAAGTATTCATTCGTTTTCAAGGGCGTTTAAGAACTTTTTCGGAATGAGTGCTTCTGAGTTTCAAGAACAGGGCAAAACAGAGTTTAGCAAGATTGGTAAAACGCTTAGCAAGAATGGTGAAAGTAAGGTGTCTTTTGAAAAATACTTTTACACCATGGATAATCTAAAAACATGGTTACAAATGAAAACAGAAGTAGAAGTTAAAGAAATGCCCGAGCTTAAACTGTTGGATGTACGTCACATTGGCCCGTACAGAGAGATTGGAATAGCCTTTGATAAGCTCTTGAACTGGTCAGGTCCCAGAGGTTTGTTACAATTCCCTAAAACCAAAATGGTTGCCATCTATTACAACAGTCCTCGTATTACGGATGAAAACAAGATGCAATCCAGCGCTTGTATCACGGTTGAAGAGCCAGTGGAAGTCGATGGTGAGATTGGTACTTTGAAAATCCCGAAAGGAAAATTTGCCGTGGGCAGTTTCAAAATCAAGATGGATGAGTTTGAAAAAGCTTGGAACAGTATGTCATTATGGGTGCCTGAAAATGGATTTGAACAACGCGACGGGCATCATCACGAGATTTATTACAATAATGGAAGGGAACATCCAGAAGGCCTCTTCTTTGTAGATATTTGTGTTCCTATCCAATAGTAGAGATGAAGTTGATGGTTTAATAGAGGTCAACTGAAATACGTTCAGAATGAACCTCAAAAAAAACCCCGAAGCACTAACTTCGGGGTTTTATATGTTTGAATCGTATTGACTATCCTTTTACCGAAGCGGTAAGGTACTCTCGGTTCATACGAGCAATATTTTCCAAGGAAATTCCTTTCGGACATTCTACTTCGCAGGCTCCGGTATTGGTACAGTTACCAAAACCTTCCAAATCCATTTGGCGAACCATATTTTCTACCCTTTCGGCAGCTTCTACTTGTCCTTGCGGCAACAAGGCGAATTGAGATACTTTGGCTGAGGTGAACAACATGGCACTAGCATTTTTACAAGCCGCTACGCAAGCACCACAACCAATACAGGTGGCAGCGTTAAAAGATTTGTCGGCCATTTCTTTTTCAATAGGAATAGCGTTGGCATCAACGGGTCTTCCCGAAGTGTTTACGGAAATATACCCACCAGCCTGTTGAATTCTATCAAAAGCGCTGCGATCAACGATAAGGTCTTTGATAACCGGAAAAGCAGTCGCGCTCCAGGGTTCAATGACAATTTCATCACCATCGTTAAAGCTTCGCATGTGCAATTGGCATACTGTAATACGCGAATCGGGTCCATGTGGGCGACCATTGATCATCAACGAACAAGTTCCGCAAATACCTTCACGGCAATCGTGGTCAAATTCCACAGGCTCTTCCCCTTTGGAAATCAACTCTTCATTCAAAATATCCAACATTTCCAAAAACGACATGTCGCTTTCTACCCCATCCAAGGTGTAGTCCACCATAGCCCCTTTAGAACCTGCATCTTTCTGACGCCATATTTTCAAAAATAATTTCATAGCAATTTTATTTATATGAACGTGTTTTCAATTCTATGTTTTCGTATACCAAATCCTCTTTGTGAAGAACGGACTTGCTAGGCTCACCCGTATATTCCCAAGCGGATACGAATTTGAAGTTTTCGTCATCACGAAGGGCTTCCCCCTCTTCAGTTTGGTATTCTTCTCTAAAGTGTCCACCACAGGATTCGTTGCGTTCCAAAGCATCTTTGGCAAACAACTCTCCCAACTCCAGGAAGTCCGCTACGCGACCCGCTTTTTCCAATTCTTGGTTTTTGGAGTTGGCCTCCCCAGGAACTTTTACGTTTTCCCAGAAATCAGCACGTAGTTCAGCGATTTCTTTAATCGCTTCCTTAAGCTCTTTGGCGTTTCTAGACATCCCACATTTGTTCCACATGATTTTGCCTAGTTTTTTATGGTAGTAATCCACGGAATGAATCCCACGACCACCCATCAACTTTTCGATACGCTCGCGCACCATTTTTTCAGCATCATCAAACTCAGGGGAATCCGTTGAAACTACTCCGGTTCTAATGTAATCGGATAAATAATCTCCAATGGTATAAGGCAGCACAAAGTAGCCATCTGCCAAACCTTGCATCAAAGCCGAAGCTCCCAAACGGTTGGCACCATGGTCACTGAAATTAGCTTCACCAGCAGCATAACAACCAGGAATCGTGGTTTGCAAATTGTAATCCACCCATAATCCACCCATGGTATAGTGTACCGCAGGATAAATTTTCATCGGAGTTTTGTATGGGTTTTCGTCAACAATCTTCTCGTACATTTGGAAGAGGTTTCCGTACTTGGCTTCAACGATTTTTTCACCTAATTCGCGAATGGTTTTGTCATCCGCATCTTTAATTCCTGATGTCAAGGCCTATTCTCTACCATAACGCATGATAGCAGCATCGAAATCCAGGTAGACCGCTTCACCGGTCTTGTTGACACCATACCCGGCATCGCAACGTTCTTTCGCCGCGCGGGAAGCAACATCTCGAGGCACCAAGTTTCCAAAAGCAGGATACCTTCTTTCCAAATAATAATCTCTGTCCGCTTCTTTGAGCTCGGTAGGTTTCAATCGGCCTTCACGAATGGCTTGCGCATCCTCAATATTTTTTGGCACCCAAATTCTTCCATCATTTCGAAGGGATTCTGACATCAAAGTCAATTTAGATTGATGGTCTCCCGAAACCGGGATACACGTTGGATGGATTTGCGTAAAACATGGATTTGCGAAATAGGCACCTCTTCGGTGAGCTCTCCACGCAGCCATTACATTGGCTCCCATGCAATAAGTTGACAAGAAAAATAAGTTTCCGTATCCCCCTGTGGCCAAAACCACTGCATGCGCTGAATGACGCTCGATTTCACCAGTAACTAAATTTCTAGCGATGATACCTCTTGCTTTTCCATCGACCAAAACCAAATCGAGCATTTCATGACGCGTGTACGATTTGATTTTACCCCGTTGGATCTGACGGTTCATCGCTGCGTAAGCGCCCAACAAAAGTTGTTGACCCGTCTGCCCTTTGGCATAAAATGTTCTGGAAACCAATACCCCTCCAAAGGAGCGGTTGTCCAACAATCCACCATATTCACGCGCAAAAGGAACTCCTTGCGCTACGCATTGGTCGATAATATTGGTCGATACTTCAGCTAAACGGTATACATTGGCTTCACGAGAACGATAATCCCCACCTTTTATGGTATCGTAAAAAAGACGGTAGACACTATCTCCGTCACCTTGGTAATTTTTTGCAGCATTCACCCCGCCTTGTGCAGCAATCGAGTGCGCTCTTCTAGGGGAATCTTGGTAGCAGAAGGTTTTGACATTGTAGCCCAACTCAGCCAAAGTAGCCGCAGCAGAGCCTCCAGCGAGTCCCGTACCTACAACTATAATATCGATGTTTCGCTTGTTGGCCGGATTTACCAGGTCAATTTCGTTTTTGTGCTTGGTCCATTTATCAGCAAGCGGTCCTTGTGGTGCCTTGGCATTCAAGGTTTTCTTTTTGCTCGCTTTTGCCTTTGGTGGTTCGGCCACCAAAGTGGATGATTTTGTAACTGTTCCCATATTTAATGTGCTATAGGGTTAAGGTGATGATAAATGGCAATGAAAGCAAAGCCCAGCGGAATGGCCACCGAAAAGATTTTAGTAAATGCTTTGATACTGGAAGAGTATTTATTGTTCACCCCCATGGATTGGAAGGATGAAGAAAAGCCATGCCACAGGTGCAAGCTCAACAAACCAAACGAAATGATGTAGATGATAGTTCTCCAAAATGGAGCAAATTTCTCTACCGTTTCTGCATGATATCGTGTTGGGTTTTCCGGTAAGAATTCCACATACTTATAGGCCATTTCATGTACCCAAAAATCGTAGAAATGCAATCCCAAAAATGCCAGGACTACAAGTCCAGTGTAAATCATATTTCGCGAAACCCAGGGTGCATTGGCACCGCCGTTAAATTTCGCATAGCGAACACTTCGTGCTTTTTTATTCTGGATTTCCAAAATGAAACCCATGATAAAGTGAATAATTACCCCACCGATAAGTATTGGTTGCAATACGTATTGCACCAATGGATTGTATCCCATAAAATGTGACCAAGTATTAAAGGTTTCGGGATCAAGTACTGAAGTGATATTGATGGTAAAGTGTTGTGTTAAAAAAACAACCAAAAAAAGACCAGAAAGTGCCATCACTACTTTTCGGGCAATTGAAGATTTTGCCAAACCACTCATTCATGTCGAATTTGACGCAAAGTTACGTCACGATTGAGTTTTTAACAAGTTTTCAACTTTTCAAAGGCACCTATTTAGAACGAGTATAAGTATGGAGCCAAAATGTGGAACTTTACAATGCAAAAGCTAAAAAATTGCAGATTCCAAAATGAAGAAGATTAGCTTTTTTATCAAGACTTCCAGGGTTTGTAGGGCTTTTGTGGGAAAGAGGAGAAGTTAAACAAAGTTTTCAAAAAGATTCGGGAAAAAATGGGGGAACTGGTCACTACAGAATGAAAGCTGTTATTCCGCTATGCCAAAATGCGTAATGATTTCTTGGTACGACATATTACAGTAATCTAGTTGCTCGCCTATAATGGTAGCCGTGTCACCAGTATCTGCAGAT
>CALBPG010000082.1 GCA_937899065.1 uncultured Allomuricauda sp. | reverse complement strand
AATTGAA
Source organism: uncultured Allomuricauda sp. (assembly GCA_937899065.1). Taxonomy (GTDB): domain Bacteria; phylum Bacteroidota; class Bacteroidia; order Flavobacteriales; family Flavobacteriaceae; genus Flagellimonas. The sequence continues at coordinate 8,036 of CALBPG010000082.1, read as the reverse complement.
AACATTAACCATCATCCTACAAAATTAAAGGCATTCGATTTGCAGGATGGTAGCGAGGGTATTTATGTGGAAAATAATTTTCGTGCAGAAGCTACGAATGAAGTTATGGATGATGTGATGGGTCAAGTCAATATTCCCAGCTTACCACAAGTTAGTGGCATTACTAGGGTACTTAGACGGAACAACCGAAGGGTAAAAGTCACCGTGGTCAATAATTATAAACTCATACTAAAACCAAAGCTATGAGCCCATAATGGGCATTTAAAAACTCACTCTTATGAAAAAATATATTCTTACCAGTTTGGTGATTTGTCAAATTGCTTTCGTGAAAGCGCAAATACCAGTAGTTCTCGATACCATTTATGCCAACGACACCAAAAACGTAGCCCTGTTTTTTCCTGAGCCTATTCGCCAGGGAATTACAGGTTCGGATAATTTTGTGTTTACATTCAATCGTGAAAAAGAACAGTATTTAGGGTTGCTGCAAGCCAAGCCTGGGAAGGAAAGTAATCTACTGGTAATCAATGAAAATGGGGCAATTTTTTCGTATATTGTAAAGTATAAGGCGAAGCTGTCAAAACTGAATTATTTCATTTCAGAATCTAGTAGTATTGGAAATGAAAATAGGATTACTGAAGATACATCTGAGATTGAAGTTATTCCGAAAGTGCCGTTAAGTAAGCGCCAGTATTACGAACGGTTTTGCTCTTATCTTTTAGGCCAAAAACACAATAATACTCTTAAAAGAAAACGAAATAATGGTGTGGTTTTGAGCCTAGAAAACCTTGTTTTTGATAAAGAGGAATTGTATGTCGTTGTCGAAATCAAAAACAATAGTTCGATGGATTATGATTTGAATTTCTTAAACCTATCTGTTGAAACTCGGCAAAAAGGGAAACGAAAGTCTTTACAACGCATCTATAAAGAACCGCTTTACAGGCATCGATTGCCTGCAAAAATAAATGAAGGCACAACTGAAAGATTGGTATATGTGATTCCAAAATTTTCAATATCTGATGAACGACGCGTTGTATTGGAACTCAACGAAAAAAATGGTGAACGTGATATTAAGCTTAAAATACCACATCGCATAATAAATAACCCAAATTGATTTAACTATGAAAAATGTACTTATTTGCTCGATACTAATTCTATTCATTTCCTGTTCGGAACAAAAGACACTTTCGCCTTCAGAAACTGCAACTACTGTTTTAGAAAGTTTGCATTCAAAGGACGATAGCAGCTTAAAAAAACACACAACTGAAGATGGCTTTCAAAGTTTGCAAATGATTCAAGGGTACATTCCTACGGATACCGATGCTACGTTTTCTATCCTCAACGAATCTATTGAAGGTGACACCTGCTGGGTACAATACAATACTTCCTATGATGAAAAACTAGGTGTTCTTAAATTAATAAAAGCGGATGGTCAATGGAAAGTAACCAATAAAGGACCGAGGGAACGTGGGCCGTTTTAAAAAAGTCTTCTTTTAAAGAAGTTTTGGGTAAATTATTCCCTCAAAAGCCATTTAAAAATGGCATCCATAAACTCTTGGCATTGGTAATCACTTATACCTCTCCACTCTGTCATATACAATGAGGCCATTGCGTCGCCTAACACAACGAGCCTGCCTCCTTCGTCCAATTCCTTATAAACTGCAAACGCTTCGTTAGTACGGCTATTAAATGCAAAGGGTTCACCTCCTTCTATGGACCGACCCAGTTCGTAGGTAACTTTTAGTTTCTTGGGAACGATGCCTTCTTTCCTTGCGTATCCGCCAGCCAGTGTATCCTTGTTTTGTGCTCCGTAATGGATTCCATAGTCCTTAATAATATCGTTGACATTGGTCTTCTCCAAATCTGTCCAATAATCTGCCTCCATAATCAAAAGCAAAGAACCGCTTTGGTTGATATATTTTTTGATGTCCATAACTTCTTTTTTTGAATATTCACTTGAAGGAACGTGCAAAATCAAAAGGCTTCCTTTTGCTATGTCATTGTAACTTATTTCCTTTTTGAGAAAGGAAACTTTGCCTTTGTGGGGCTTTAAGGTTTTTGATAGTTCATCGTTCATATATTGGACTCTCTGGGATTCCTCAAAACCTATGTTTTGCACTGGGTCTTTCGGGTCATTCCACATTCGTTGTCCGTGGGCCAAATCCATAAAGATGGTGTGTTTCGTTTCTTGTGCCCAAGTTGTGAACACAAAGGCTATAAGCAAGCAAGCTCCAATTTGTTTTTTCATAGTGTTTAAAATGCTTTGTTATTACTTTTTCTTTGGTTTTTCGAGCTCAATAAAGCCTTGGTGTACACCTATGTTTTCTGCTATTCGGTAGATAACTTCATTGCCATTGGCGCCGTTTGTCATCACCACAAGGCCAGTTTTATTTTTTGGTGAAAAGACGGCCAGGGTTCGTTCCCCCATATTGGCACCGGTATGGCCTATTATTGTTTCGTCCTCAAATCCATACACATACCATCCCAAGCCAAAGCCCGCATTCTCGGGACAGGCATCAGGTGTCGTTGCTTTTTTCTGGCAATGGGAAAATTGATTCAAGGAAATTGAGAATTGTTCCGTCCTTAATTTAGAGGTGACTCTGTCTTCGTTTAGTATACTGAGAATGAATTTGGCATAATCCTCAGCAGTAATTCTCAATCCACCCGCTCCGAAGGCCGACTCCACTTTTCTAGACTCCCGCCAGTTACCATCGGGAAAATAAGCCCACGCCATCTTGTTCTCAAACCGTTTTTGATACACGTAAGATGCGTTTTGTATTTGTTCTGGTTCAAATAAAACTTCTTCTGCAAGTTGGTTAAAAGGTTTGCCCAGTTTACCTTCTAGAAATCGAACCAAATACAAAAAGCCTTCGCCAGAATAACCCATTTCAGTCCCAGGGTCACGTTCAAATCGTAATTTACCATCGGTCATTCTTCGCCAGTTCTTAAAACCTGTCTGGTGTGTCAACACGTGCCTAGGTGTGAGCAGTTTGGCACGCGGGTCATCGGCAATATCAGGATCCAGCCAATGGTTTGCCATATGTTCATCAAGATTTACTTTTCCCAATGAGGCCAATCTGAGAAACACCTCTGCGGTCATTGGTTTGGCGATAGATGCACTGAGAAAGAGGGTTTCATTTGTCGCTGGTTTTTCAGGGGATTGCAAACCAAATGCTTGGTGATACACTATTTTCCCATTATCAACAATCGCCACCGAAACAGCAGGCACATCGTATTCGTCTAGCCAAACCGGAATTTCATCGGAAAGGATTTTGTATTTGGAATCGTTTGCCTTTTTTTCATTTTGGGCAATTGTTACTATCGAAATAAGAGCGAAGAAAAGTGTAAAGATTTTTGGCATTGTAAATCACGTTTACTCTAAGGATTGAAAAAAGAAGTAATTGTTACAGTGAAATGGAAAAGGGTTGTTTTCAATATGAGGGTTTTTACAACTAATTAATTAAATATTGACCTCGCCTCATCATAAACCCGCTCAAAATTCGCTCTTAAATCTGTATCCGAAAATTGTTTAGTAGCCTGTGGAAGTTGCCTTTGAATTTTGGATAGCCGAAACTGAACCTTCTTATCCTCTCCGTCGGCAAATGTCACAAACTCACCTGGTTTAAGCCTAAAGAATATGTCAGCCCTTCTTTTAGAAACTTCTCTCTCACCTTTAGTGATTCGTGTGTCGGTTTTAAAAATGTTGGCAGCCTTACTTACACTCTTCGTTGGGTTTTTGATGATTTCAAAAAATCGCTCGTAATACTTTGCTGTATCCGGGTCATTAACCTTCCCGAAAAATTGATAGGACAGGTTGCTCAATATCGCTTTACTCGCTTTATCACCATACATCATATCATTTTGAATTTTGTCCTGCATCACATAAATAGTTGCAATGTCATAGCTTCTGAGCGTCGCTGGAATACGGTGCATATTTAATAAACGAATGGTAGGCGCTTCTTCCATTAATAGGAATGACGGTTTGGAATTACGTACACTCATTTGCTTGGTAATGGTGTGGATTATGGTAGCGATAACCGGTGAATATGAGGTTTCATATTTGGTGTTGTTCACAACTGAAATATCTGCTGGATTTTCTTCATTATTTATATTTAATGATACTTCATCAGCAGATAAAGCCATAAAAATCCGTTGGGTGCTGATGCGTTTTAAAGCATTCGCAAGAGTACTTTTCACACCTGCAGTCTGACGTTCGGAATCCTTTCCGCTAATAAAGGCATCTGCCATTGCCCTAGAAGTGCTATTGGTTTCCAAAAATTGGACCAGGCTATCGGTATCCAACAATTGATAAATGGCAATCAAATGAGGTAGGGTGCAAAATTGCGGATAATCAGTTTTCAATTTCCAAATCAATCCGCCTATAAGTCCTTCGGCGGCATCATTAAAGAATTTAGTAGTTCCGGTGGTTCCACTTTCTCTTTGTTCTAAAAGATTTTCAATCAACACCCTGGACACTTCGTTGACGCTTTCCTCATTTTCTAGGTATCTCGGTGCAATGGGATTGACACGATGGATAATCCTATCGAATGAAATGACCTTTATTGGAATATTACCTTCATTAAAAAGCGGATATGCCATTTCAGTCAGTTCAAAATCCTTATAGTCGTGTATGATACCGCAGAAACCATTTTCACAAAAGTGTTTTAGAAATCCATAGACCACACTTTCGGTCTTTCCACTTCCTGCAGAACCTATTACGGATGCACCACGTTTAATGTTTTCAATTTTAAATTTTCCTGATTTGGTTTGGAATTTTACTTTATACTTTTTATCCCTTTTCTTTTTCGGTTCCTTGTTGTAAAAAGCATAAATCAGTATAGCCAAAGACATAATTGGAACTACTACATAAATCAATATTTTAGGAATAGTCTCTATCATTAGAAAAGTGTTAATTGCTTCCTATAGTCTTCAAGCCTATTCTTCGCTGCTTTTACGTATTCAGGATTGATATCCATTCCTACTAAATCGTATTTCATATTCCAACAGGCCATTGCAATACTGCCACTACCCAAATGCGTATCAATAATTTTATCACCTTTTTTAGCATAATTCATTAATAACCATTCGTAAAGCGCCTTTGGTTTTTCGGTAGGGTGAATACGATGTTGTTTGTTTTTCATATTTTGCTGAAGCATCCCGTTCCACAACCATCTGAAACAGCGCATGGGTCTATCAAAGGAAGTCCATGCCAACTCACCATCCGCGTAATCCACGTTATACTTATCTTGGGTTCTCTTATCCCAAAAAATCCACCCTCTTGATTGAGGCAAAGGGAAATAATTGCCACCCCAAATGATTTGATTTTTTGAGATTCGCTTTAGTTCAACCCAATAATTTAGTTCAGGTATTGCCCTATCCCAATCGCCTATTGAACTGTAATCTCGTCTTTTTGCTAAACCGCCTTTACGACTTTGTGTAAAACTCATTTTATGAATATTGATTCCATACGGTGGGTCAACAATGGCCAAATCAAACTGTCCATCATCACATTCTTTCATATAATCCATGCAATCGGTCACCAATAATTCTATTTTGGGTTCATATAAAACTGATTCCATTTTTGATGCTATTGTATTATTCATAGGAAAGATGCTTTAGATACCAATTGAACTTGATTTCACAGCAATTTCAGCACCTTTGCGTAATCGCTTAAAAACCTTAAGCGCTAACTGTGCTTTACTGGTTGGAATATTTGGAATTAGAGGCACACCCGATTTACCCATAATTTTAAATGCCATTGCCTTTTCATTGGCAGATAATTTCATTAAAGCAGCGAAATAGAGTTTTGGATTCTTCACAAAATCCTTCTTGGCTTTGTAGGTTTCGGCATAGTTACGGCTGTAGCCAAAAGTTTTATCAAATGTCTTTTCTGCTCGTTCAAAAAATTGGTCACGGTCAAAGCCTCGTTTTACTTTCTTACTGTGCATTTCAACTTCAGATGCTTTGTGTTTGCTTCCTGGGGAAAGACTAAAGGAATTGGATGCATCCTTTCGACTCACGATGATATGGATATGACTTTGATTGCCTTCCTTTTTCATTCCCTGGACGATGCGTTTTCCATTCAATTGATGTGGTGCATCTCTTTCTAATTTCTCAATGTGCTTCTGCAAGGCTCTGATATTGCCCTCAACTCGTCCATCTTGAATGTTACGAATCTCTGTTTTAAGCTGAAGAATCTTTGTTGCAAAAGGTTGATTTTCCCTCACTTGAAAATCAGTTCCTTTAATAGTGCGTTGGTGTTCAATTTTGGCGAAGTATTTAATGTCATCATCATTAATTGGTCGTCCATTAATTTCCCGATTGAAACTGGTTGCATAGTCTTTCATGAGCTCACGGGTATATCGTTTTAAATCTTCGCTGCTGTTCTGAAGCTTTTGCAATTCGTATTTTGATGGACTGACCGTTATGGAATAGAATTTCGGTTCTTTCTTTTTTAACTTAGCCGTGTTACCATCAATTTCCGTGACCACTTCCTTTGCAGAAATCTCATCGCCATATTGATTGAAAAAATGTTCCATTTCCTCTTTTTCCAAACCCTCATTTTCCATTTCGAGATAGACAACAAAATAGGCAGAGCTCTGACTATAATTTGTTCCCAAATTTTGTGCTGTGATGTTGATGTACATAGATTAGAATTTTAAAGTTGATTTGGGTTATTCTGTTTCTCTTGAAATTTTACTTCCTTCTTTTCTTCAGTAAATTTCTTTTCCAAAATCAAAGATTTCTTTTTAGGTTCATCCATCTCAAAAAGGGATTGCAACATTGCAACCGTGGGTTTGGTTTGGGTCTTTTCTACGTCACGCATAATGGCAATGACTGCATTAATACGCTTCAATAATTTAGCCTCGATGGTTCGCCCTGTTGGGCCTAAATTTTCCTTTGGTGAAATCTCGTTGTAGAAGAAAAAATCGAGGATGGCTTCCATCGCTTCGGTGTGCGTTTTAAAGTGCATCTTAGAAAATTCCTGAAACCGTTTAGCGGTTTTCCGCTTAAACCTAATAGTGATGAATGAATCCATTTTTCTTTCGCTTTTTTTGAAGATTTGACGTAAATCCATCCCTATTTTCAGGTGTTTTGAGGGCATTTGACGCAAATCGTAGAAAATTTCGAAATCCGATTGGTTTTCAGACACTTAAAAATCAATGATTTACGATAAAAACGGAATACGTAACACCGCGCAGCGTGTTACCCTCTTGCTATTCCATTTCGTCCCGCTCGCAGGACAAAAATTCCATACAATTCGACTCAAAAAGTCGATTGCTTTTTTGGGAATCTCGACAATTCTCAATCCTAAAAAATGAATGGATACAGCTATCAGCGAAAGTCAAAAATTGGGATAGCTATATAAATTTTGTTGCTATTTTTCAGCGAAATAAAGATACAATTTTTTTAATCATTTAATATCACAGGAAAAAGAAAACGCCTCTAAAATCTTAGAGGCGCTTAACGTATAAAATTAAAGTATCAGATATTGAAAACATAATCGTATGTATATAGATTTTTAATCATTTCTTCGTCAATTAATTTTTCATAATCTGCACCTGTTTCCTCAACATATTTCCGAATGGATTCCCCATAAAGATGTATAACGTGTTCTCTCGAAACTTGTAAAAGTTCTTCTTGTTTTTCCTCGCTCAAATCTTGAAATTTAATGTAAATCATAGCTTCAAGATTTAGTATTCGTTTGGTAACATCAATGTGTTATTTACAAAAAATAACTGCAGTTCATCCAATGGGAAATCGGTGGCTCGATACCCTTGTTTTTCTAAAATAGTATTATTGCCATCCGAATAAGTTATGATTGCATCAAAACCTTTGTTTAGTCTTTCTTCCGCTGACAGTTTTTTAAAGTCAATTGTGATAAACTCGCTTCGGTTCATCAGACTTTTTGCAATTACCGAAGTGTCCGTAATGAGCCAAAAACAATCTGCAACGTTTGCTAGATATTTTAAGCCATCTGTAAAACGAGTCTATAATAATGGTATTGAATAGCACATTTCAGTTCCATGAAACTGTTG
>CALBPG010000081.1 GCA_937899065.1 uncultured Allomuricauda sp. | reverse complement strand
TCTTTAAATAATTCAGAACTGAATTGTCTTGACAAACTTGTCCCGTACCTATATTCTGCAAGCCTAGCGCGGGGAAATATTTCGGGTGGTTGTAGTCCCTGGGTTTTTATTAGGGTATCTAATGTAGACTTTGTCTGACCTAACACTGAAAAATGAAGCATACAGGAGACAAGTAACATCCAAGCCAGCTTTTGCCTAAGATTCTTTGAAAGATTGGGAACGGCAAGGATAGCTGCAAAAATCTGTGCGATAGCATTCTTATGCTTTGTATCGGTTTTGATTTGGCTTGCTGTTTTTGTTCTGGAAATATCCATATCGTCTTTTTGTTATCAATCAAATTGGTACGCCGTTGAAATGGTCATATACTGGTGCTCGTCACCGTTATTGAACTCCCCGTCGCTCCAATGGTATCTTACTGCCATGGTAAAGCTGTGAAATGCCAAAATCATAGTTGCTCTCGCATTCAATATCAAATTGTTGATTTCGTCTTGCCTGAATAGGCTATCACCCTTAAAAATGTTTCCTTGCAGCGTAGCATTGTAACCGGATAACTTTGTAAAATCGCCTAGGCCTAAGAATAACTCCGTATCACTATTTTGGGACAATAACCTGTTGCCAGTGTCTGACGAACGATGCGAAGGATTGAATTTTCCCAACCTAAACGTCAATCCTGGTTCTGAGAACATAAAAATAGTTCCGATTGAATTTCTTAACTCCAGGGAAGCATCCAACCATTTCACCCGCCATATGGGTTTGAAATAATCTATTTTTAGATTGATGCCGAAAAAGTCGCCCAGCTGATTTTCCCATCCCGTAAGTTCGGGGTCGCCAGTAAACTCCCTGTGAAACCAATTTTGGATGTCACCGGCAAAAGAGTGGGGCCCCAATATTCCTATGTCAAATCCCATGGCAAGGGAGCTTTGCTTGAAAAGACTGTTAACGGTAATCTCTAGATAGGACCAACCGGCATAAGGTCGATTTTGATACATGGCTTCAGTCTGGTGATGGTCTGGTGTGTATGCTTGAACATTTAACCCAATTTTTGTGAAGGAAGCCCTTGATTTGAGAATTCTTGAAACTACATTTTGAGGCCCGTTGATAAATCTAAAGTCAGTATGAATACCATAGGTGTAAAACCGGTCCGTATTTGAAAACCAAACAAAAAAATCATTTGAAGTTCCAAAGGTGACTTCCTTGGAATAGGTTCTTGACTGTGCAATAGCGCAACAGTTCAAAAGAAAAATCAAAACGAAGAACACTGATTTTTTCAATAATCTATTATGGACATTCCTATTTTTCACCCTTCTATAGAATCAACTTATTTAAATAAAGTGACCGCCGTACGGCGGCCACCTTACAACCCAACAAATCAGCCTTAACAATGCCCAAAATGAATTTTTCATTCATTCGCATCGATAATTCGGGCTTGCTTTACTGTTAAGACATTGGAATGTCTTATATCTCAATCTTAAAATTTATAAGTTAGTCTCATGGATGTGCCCAAAAGGGCAACGTTCATATTTGAGATCTTTCGTGTTGTTTTTGAAGTTCTGCTATATTTCCTATTCAGATATAAGTCTATGGACTCTACCACGAAAAAACGTAATGCCCAACTTAAAAATACATCGCTTGCCCAATGGGCCCGTTCATATATTCTTGTCAACCCTGGAATTATGCCCAAAGTATAAACAGGAGCTTTTATCCACCAAGACCCAAACAGTTTGGCAATGGCATGCGAATTGGAAAAAGCAAGTGCGGCATGACCGGATGGGAATGAATGAAAATCTTTGTCTGAGCTGAATGGAGAAAAAGTATCTTTGCCATTCACGCTTCTCGGTCTCGCACTTCCTACTACACTTTTTGAAATCTGCTGTAGCAAACCTGTTGCAGAGGCAGACGAAATCAAAAGAACTCCAACCCGCCTGAGTTTTTCATTAGCACTGAAAAGACCAATGGCGTAAACTGCACCAGTAAGCATATAATTATTCTGGGGATTGCCATAATACCAACCGTAGTCCAGTAAAAACCGGGGTACATCCGCGCGATGTCGGTTGAAGAATGCCTGGGATTCCTCATCAATGGCAAAAA
>CALBPG010000080.1 GCA_937899065.1 uncultured Allomuricauda sp. | reverse complement strand
CAAAATAAAAATTATAAATTATTTTTCTAAATTAAAACTCATTTTGAATCAAATGGGTCTCCACTTCTGGTGCTTCCTTCATTCGAATCAATTTATAACGGTCATAGTTATTGGCTAGTGGTTTTCCATCTTTGAAGATAAAGTCACCATACATGGCATGACCAACCCCATCGATAACGCCGCCTTCAATTTGATTCAATGCCCCGGTGGGGTTAACTACGATACCACAGTCTACGACACAGGTTATTTTTTTAACGACCGGTTTTCCGTCTTCAATTTCAACATCGGCCACCTCGGCCACATGTGTATTGTGGCAGTAGTAATTGACAAATCCTTGGTATACATTTTTGGGTTTGGTGCCCCAACCTGATTTTTCAACAGCGACTTTGATAACCTCTTCCATACGTTCTGGAGAATACTGAATACGCTCATCCGAAGTACCTTTTACTTTTTGAAGAAGGTCCAAGCGCAACTGGATTTTATCTACTTCCATCATTTCAGCAAGCTCATCAAAAAAGCTCTGTTCCGCTGAAGCCAAAAAGTTGGTGAACGGTGCACGCCACGCTCCTGTTGTGATTTCACTCTTATGCGCTGACGTATCCACCTGATAATTTTCAATTGCTCCGGCAGGAAAAAAATTCGGAATCAAACCATACATGGAATCATTGATGGAGGCTTCCTTCAGATGATAGGCTGTCACCTTACCATCTTTTACCCCTGCTTTAATACGATACTTTATGGCCGGACGGTACACTCCAGTGGTCATATCATCTTCCCTACTGGAAACCACTTGAACGGGTTTTCGAATGGCATCCGAGATTTCTGCGGCTTCTACCACAAAGTCTCCAAACAATCTTCGGCCGAAGCCTCCTCCCATTCGAGTCATATCCATTTGGACTTGTTCGGGCTCGCGTTCCAACATTTGTGCTACGAGTCCAGCTTTCCATTCTGGGGGTTGTATAGGACCTGCCAAATGTACTTTGGCATCGGTGACATGGGCATAGAAATTCATGGGTTCCATACAATTGTGCGGTAGAAAGGGAGACTCGTACGTGCGTTCCAAAATGTCATCCGCCTCAGCGAATGCTTTTTTCACATCCCCATCGGCCCTTTGCGTAACGAAATCATTTCCATCTAGGATTCCATTTAAGATGTTGTCATGCTCTTCTGTACTTTCCAAAGTGCCTTTGGCTTCCCAAGTGGCTTTGATAGCCTTTTTGGCTTGCATGGCTTCCCAGGTGCTTTTGGCGATAACCACTACTTTGTCACTAGGACTTATTTTACTATGGAACCTATCGTCTTTTTCCAGATATGCCCTGAGTTTAGACCCAATGGTAATGACATCCACAACCCCAGACATTTTTCGTGCTTCACTGTCATCAAAGGAAACCAATTCTTGACCGAAGGCTGGTGGTCGTAGCACGGATGCATACAACATTCCATCTACTTTGTAATCCAAACCGAACAAAGGTTTTCCGGTTACGATTTCATCCAAATCTACATTTGGGGCATCCTTCCCCATGATTTTATACTCCTTAGGTGTTTTTAAGGTCACTTCTTCGGGCACTTCCAAAAGCGCAGCTTCTTTGACGACATCACCATAGCCTAAAGTTTCCCCATTGGCATTGGTAATGACCCCTTCGCTTACGCTGCAGGTAGAAGCATCAACGCCCCAACGATTCGCCGCGGCCTGTACAAGCATGTGCTTGGCCTTGGCTCCCGTTTGCCGCAGGGCATCCCAACCGTGACGGATGGATTGACTTCCTCCAGCTACCTGCCGCACGAAACTTTTGGTATCCAATGCAGCTTGTTCTACATGAACCATGTTCCAAGCAACATCGAGTTCTTCAGCAATAATCATGGGCATAGCAGTTTTGACACCCTGCCCTATCTCTGGATTCGGTGAAAAAATAGTAACTGCTCCGTTCTCGGCAATTTTAATAAAGGCATTAAAATCCATGTAGTCCAGATTAGCCAAATCAATGACTGCTTCCTTAACTACTTTAGTCTTGCAAGATTGGATAAGGTTAAAACCAATAACCAAGCCACCACCTGCCAAAGTGGTATTGCGTAAAAACGCCCTTCTATTGATATGTTTTGTATTGTTTGATGACATGTTTTTCATTTTCAGCGGTTAATCCATGTTTTCAGCAGCCAATTTCACCGCTTTCTTGATGCGGGAATAGGTAGCGCAACGACAAATATTGCCGTGCAGCGCGTTCTCAATATCGTTCTCTGAAGGATTTGGATTGCTTTCCAGAAATGCAGCAGCTGTCATGATTTGCCCAGCTTGGCAATATCCACATTGTGGTACATCTATGGTTTTCCAAGCCTCCTGAACGGGATGTGTTCCATCTTCAGATAAGCCTTCAATGGTAGTGATTTCTCTATCCTTTGCCATTTCAACCGTGGCAGAGCAGCTTCTCATGGCCACGCCATCAACATGCACGGTGCAAGCTCCACATTGTCCGATGCCGCAACCGAATTTGGTTCCTACTAAACCGATATGGTCTCGTAATACCCATAACAAGGGCGTGTCAGAAGAAACGTCAACGGTTCGGTCTACTCCGTTCACGCGAATTTGATACGTTGGCATTGTATTGTTTTTAGGATTCTTTGTGATTGAAGTTACCAAAATTTAAAGGCAAGGTCTTTTTTTTAACAGCAGGCCGTTTTTTTTAACTTTTCTTTAAAGTAATTGTGGAATCGCTGCATACTTTTCAACAGATTCTATCGTTCCCCAAAAAGAAACCTATAGGATACGAAGATGAAAAACAACCTCACTTTTTTCACGGCACTTTTTGCAATATGCTTGTTTATCAATAGCTGCGGCAACGCAGATGATGATGTAAGTTTTGATATCAACCAACGTGAGTTGGGAAGGGGTACTGAACCAGACCCCTGTCTTGGTTTTGAAGAGAATGAATTACTACTTTCCATTCAAGAAGAATTCACGACACCACCAAGTAAGGTGTCTATTTTGTTTAGAGTTTCGGATACAAACGGGCGTCCCATTTCCGGCTTGACCGCAGACCAATTTACGGTTTATGAGCAAGGACGGAATGACGACTGCTTTCGCACAATATCCTCCTCTGAATCGCAAGCGCGTATTTCGCCCAATTCGCAAGTCTTCAATAATTCAACTATACTCGTGCTAGACTTGAGCAACAGTGTTTTACAAAGTAGTTTGGATGAATTGAAAACCGCCTCAAGTAGTTTTATAGAAAACGTAATGCCCGAAGCAGCATCACCGTCTTTTCAAATGGCTATTTATTGGTTTGACGGGGAAAACACTTTACATCTACTGAATGACCTTACTTCTTCTCGTATGGAACTTTTAGCCGCTATTGAAGGCATCACTACCGATATCAGCAATGACCCGTCCACGGATTTATACGGTGCTGTACTGAAGTCTACTGATATTGCTGAAAACCTAATCCAACAAAACAATCAAAATTCCATAATTGGTGCCGCCTCAGTGGTTCTGTTCACCGATGGAACGGACCAAGCCTCACGATTTACGGAAGATGCTGCGTTAAGAGCAGTAGACCAAGCCAATAGCAATATTTCATTCTTCAGTATTGGCTTAGGGGCTGAAATTGATACCGAGGTGCTGGAGGGCATAGGCAAAACCGCAAGTGTTTTCGCTGGAAACAAGGAAGAATTGGAAGCCACTTTCAATCAAATTTCCCAGCGTGTATCGGAACAGGCGCGCAGTTTTTATCTTTTTGAATATTGTACTCCCAAACGCGATGGTAGCGGAGAAAACAATTTAGTGATACAACTAAGTTCTGGTGGCCTTCAAGGAGCGGTACAGACCAAGTTCAATGCCAATGGTTTTACGGGAGGGTGTGAATGATATTCACCTCGGATAATAACAAAAAAAGTCAAGCCATTTCTTAATTTACTTTAATAAATATGTGTTGACTATTCAATAGCTTGGGCTTCTAACGCTAAAGCTATCGAAGACGATGAAAACACAAATCACACTACTTGGCTTATTTTTACTTGTATCAATCGGTTGTAAAGACCAATCCATAAACCTTCCTACTACAGCAGATAGTACTGACAAATCTTCAATAGTACTAGATGATAAGGTCTGGCTAAACGGCGCTAATGTTCTTGCTTTTGGACCTGACAACGTCTTATTCATAGGCGATAGTAAGGCAGGAAAATTGCATGCTGTGCAAACGCAAGCAAATGAACTGAAAGATGCTATTCCGTATAACCTTGAGGGCTTCGATATGTTGATGGCGAAAAAATTGAATATCGAACCTAGGGACATCATCATCGGAGATATGAAGGTGCATCCGGTAAGTCAAGAGGCATACGTGGCTATAAAGTTGGGACATCAACCAGATGCCAAATCAGTAATAGCGATTGTGAATCCTGCTTCTCAGGATATCCGTTTGTTGGAAATCAGTGAGGAAAACTCCCAAAGTGTTTCCATAAAAAATCCTGCTTCCCCAGATTTAGTCTTTTGGAAAGAAACGGCTGCAAGCGCCTTGAACATAACTGACATTGATTATAATGAGGGCTTTGTCTATGTCGCAGGATTGACCAATACTGAGTTTGCTTCCACGCTTCGTAAAATAACCTATCCTTTTTCCGAAAATCAAGAAATGGTGCACAGCATTGAAATCTATCATGCCGTGCACACGCAAAACGAAACACGTGCTCCCATACGTACCATGTTATTTGAGGAAATAGATGGAAGTTCCACTTTGTTGGCAAGTTATACCTGTACCCCTTTAGTGACTATTCCGGCAAAGGAAATTAAGGAAGGAGCTGATGTGAAGGGCAAAACCATTGCAGAGCTTGGTTATGGAAATACCCCTATCGATATGTTGGTAGTAACCACACAAGGCTTTGATGGTTCAACGAGCAAAAGTTTGATTGTCACTAATAAGAACAGAGGTGGGACCATGATTCCACTAAATTCGGTAATGGCTGGTATCAACGGAGACGGAATGGCAGGACAGCAGGCCATGTTTGCATCAGGTTTGGATGGGATTCAAGAAATTCCAACTGCCAATGTTATGCAAGTAGACATTCAAAATGCCCAGATGTTGGGAATGGTTCGGCGCAATATCGAAACTGGGGATATAGATTTGGTTTCTGAACTAACGGGCACATTTTTGAGGTTAAGTGATTTTATTTCTGAGTATGATTTTCCGGATTATGAATATCCTGAAGCTCAAGCTGGAACAAAACAGTACCACGACATGGTAAAGCAGATGGAGGGTTATCCAGATTTGACTTCTGACAAAATGGGAAGATAGGCTGCAAACTTTAGAGCCTATTTAGTATAATGAATAAACAAGACCTTTTAAACAAAACCCTTTCCCTAAAACCGTAAATCATGAGGTTGAACTACACTTTCCGACAATTACCCATCCCCCTCATATTGTTTTTGATTGTTTTGGCTTGCAAGCAGCAACCAACAGTTGAAAATAAGGCAGAAATAACAGAGGAAACATCACAAGAGGAAATCCAAGAATTGGAATCCACAACGAAAACATTTTTTCCAGGATTTAGAGATGTTGACATGACTATCGACAGCATAAATATTCATGCTGTGGTTGGCGGTGCTGGGGACCCTTTGCTTTTACTGCATGGCGCCCCTGAATCTCATGTTATGTGGCGTGATTTAGCACCAAAATTGGCAGAGAGTTTTACGGTAATCATTCCTGATATACGTGGTTATGGAAGAAGTGATAAGCCAAGAAATGGTGATTACTCCAAAAGGCGGATGGCGAAAGACCAAATAGAGTTAATGCAAGGATTGGGGTATGAATCTTTTTTTATTGCTTCACACGATAGAGGTTCACATGCTGCTAGAAGATTAGCAAAAGATTACCCCAAGGCTGCTAAAAAAATAATCATTATGGACATTGTGCCTGCAACCTATGTTTGGGAACATATTAATCGGAAAGTAGCCAATAGATTCTGGGCTTGGATATTTTGGACACAACCCTATCCTTTACCTGAAAATCTTATGGGTCCCCAAGCTGGAGCATTTGCTAAATCGGCAGCCGGCGATGATGAGGAAGCTGGTAACGATTATGCTGCCACCAACGGAACTGAGGATGCTTTCCATGCCATGTGCGAAGATTATCGAGCTAGTGCAGGCATTGATATGGAACACGATGAGGCGGACGCCGATGTCAAGATTACTGTTCCCACCTTGGTGATTTGGGGAAAAAAATCAAACACAGGAAATTTTGATTATCCCGCCATCTGGAAAAACGAAGTGAATGAAGTTTCCTTTTTAGAATTGGATTCTGGGCATTTTATCGTCGAAGAAAAACCGGAAGAGGTATTCGAAGCAACATTATCATTCTTGATCAAATAGATTACAAAAGATAAGCGACCAATACAGATGAAAAACAAAAATATCCTTTTAACAGGTGGGCACTCAGGAATGGGCCTTGAACTCACAAAAATGCTTCTCAGTGAGGGTCATAAGATTGGTTTGATTGTTAGGAATGAAAAAAGAAAAAAGGATGCCAGGGAAGAATTAGGCAATACTCCACAAATTGACTTCTTTTTTGCCGACTTAAGCAAAAGAGAAGACATAGAGAGAGTATCAGACGATATTAAAACCGTTTGGACAAAAATTGACGTAATTTTTAACAATGCGGGCGTGCTTTTGGATAAGCTGTATTTTTCAGATTATGGAAATGAGTTACAGCTCGAAATAAATGCGCTAAGCCCATACCTTTTTACAAAAGAACTTCTTCCACTCTTGGAAAAGGCACAAAATCCTTTAATAGTAAATACGGCAACGACAGGTTTACAGAACAAGAAGTCAATTGATATCCCAAGTTTCAAAAAACCCAAGAAGTTTACTAAGCTGACAGGCGCTTACATAGATTCAAAACTGACAATGGTATTGTTAATGAACTATTTGAATAGTAAAAATGAAAACCTTCGTGTCATTAATGTGGATCCAGGAGCTATAAAAACAAAAATGACGGCAGGGGATGGAATGCCTATCTGGCTAAAACCCATCAGAAATTTACTGTTTAAATCCCCAAAAGAAGGTGCGCAACAATTATATGAAGCTGCTTTCGATTCAAAACACAGTGGAAAGGGACTTTATATAAGCAAGGGAAAGGTAAAAAAAATGCAGGTTGTTTTGAGTGAGAACGAGTTGGATGTATTGCTAAAATAAAGCTGAAAATTGGCTTGCTATGATCATAGCGGTTTTGCTTCCTAAAATTCTTGAGCCAATGGTTGTACTAAAATAGAATTGAATGAGTAAAATCCTATTTTTCTTACTACTCCTTTCAATATCCATCCATAGTCAAAGGGTTCTCAAAGACACCCTGCAATTTAAAGGGAATTTTAGTTTATCTGGGAGTTTGACCAGTGGAACCGAATTTCAAAGAACATTTCAATTTGAGTTCAACCCAACTTTGGAAAAGCGAACCTGGAGTTTCGAAAACCAATTCAGATTTCTATTTAGTGATGCCGATAACGAAGTGCTAAATCGAAATTGGGACGCATTGTCATTATTCAAGTTTTATCTGAATGGTCAGAAAAAGTGGTATCCATTTTTGGTGAACGATTTACAAACCAACCTAGGATATGAGTTAGGGCTTCGTTTAGGTTATGGGGGCGGTGTGACCTATAAACCAACTTTTGAGAACAATAATAGTTTGCTGTTTTCTACTGGTGCGGTTTACTATAGAAACCGGTACACCGAATCAATTTTCGTCAATAGCAACCGGATAGGGAATCAAAGAAAGATGCTTCGACTCATCTTTCATTACGATGGGAACACCCATATTTTCAAAGATAAATTACTCTTAAAATCCAATGGATGGTTTTTACAATCGACCCGAGAAAGTGGAGATTACATTTTTAAGTTGTACATCAGTTTGGAATTAAAACTTACCCAAGTTTTTTCACTCACAATGGATTATCGTTTTAACTATGAAAATGTAACTCTTGAGAGTTTGGACAGCAATCAACAATTTACTTCGATAGGTATTAAAGCAGATTTTAACTGAAAAATGTGGTCCTCACTATCTTTTCTTTTAAGAATTCTCCAAATCCCCATTAGGTTTTTGCAGCTACGATTCTTTTCTTGAATTTGATTTTAAGGATCATACATACCCATGAAATTGAAGTAGCGTTTAAAATAAAAACTGGAATTGACCAATATATTCTATCGAAAATCAGTTGCAAGTGAATTAATCAAGTCTAATTTTGATCGTTTTAAGGCTATCTTCTACCTTTTGCAAAACAATTTTAACATTTAGCTTTGGCTCGCATTGTCTTTTGAAAAACCGCTTTAATGATATGGGAATACAAGTTCTTTACGGGTAGCTATGGAAAACAAAGATCGTTTAGAGACCACGCCAGAGTATCAAGAGTCAATGCAAGAATTCGGTTTTCAATGGTTTAGAATTGAAGATATTTACACCGGAAAAATCTCCTCGAGTGTTGACCCTTTTGTATCCCATAGAATAAAGTATTTTACACTGCTGTTATTAACGGAAGGAGAAACCCATCATGAGGTGGATTTTGTGACCTATACCTTGGAAAAGGGGTATTGCCTTTTCATATCCCAAGAAAGAATCCAAAAGTTCCACGAGTCAGCCAATTGCACAGGTTATGTTATGAACTTCACCGAGGATTTTATGGTGCGGAATTTTTCCCAGTCTGCTTTTTCCAAAATTAGTTTCTTGTCCAATTATGTTTTGAATCCTACCATGTTTAAGGATTTCGGGGATATAGAG
Organism: uncultured Allomuricauda sp.; assembly: GCA_937899065.1. Taxonomy (GTDB): domain Bacteria; phylum Bacteroidota; class Bacteroidia; order Flavobacteriales; family Flavobacteriaceae; genus Flagellimonas. Next base: position 2,715 of record CALBPG010000080.1, on the reverse strand, counting down.
TTATTTATAACTGCACTGAAAAGAGAATTGACCCTAGACCTTGGAATAGTTAAAGAGAATCTAGTGGCCTCAATGCTCACGGTATTTTTACTAAAAGCACAACTACATGCCGGCCACGATCTGAAGTCTTATCGCGGAGATTTTGCCACATTCTCAAAGTTTCAATATTTCATTTCCTTGTTTCATAAAGAATCAAGGTCTGCTAAGCACTATGCCAATCTTTTGAATATATCCTACAAAGAATTGAACAATCTTACCAAAGTATTTACAGAAAGTACCGCCAAAGACTACATAAACGACTACACTATATTAGAAGCCAAGCGCAGTTTGGCTTCGACCAATTTATCTATAAAAGAAATCGCATTTGATTATGGTTTTAAAGAGGCAACAAACTTTATAAAATTTTTTAAGAGAGCTACTGGAGATACCCCAATGAAATTTAGGGAAATGAGGTTTGGGAACTCGAAAAACTAGAAACCAACGATGAAAGAAGAACCGATAGAATTCTTTAAAAGAGAATTGGACAAATATGTGGAAAAATCCATTGATGAAGAATGGAAGGAATTCAAGCTGCGGTTAAAACAAGTAAGTTTTAAAAAGGGTAGCGTAATTTTCCCACATTCAAAAGTCTGTTTGGATATGCTCTTTATCTCAAAAGGAATTGTTGTCACGGAATATTTTAACGAGAATGAACAAACGATAACTAGATTCTTTAAGTCCAAAAACCTGTGTAGTAATATTTCCAGTTTTCTAACCCGTTCGATTGTGAATGACGTGGTTTCCGCAGTAACAGATACAGAAGGAGTATTTATACCTCATAAATTGTTCAACCATTTTTATTTGTACTCCGACGGTATTGGATTATATTTTCGGAAAAGGTTATTGGAAAACTTATTGGAAGACAAAATGTTTATTTCCATAAAGGCGATGGGGATTGATTCAAAGTTGGACTTTTTGTATTCCGAATATCCTGAAATAATTAATGAGGTATCTTGGAAAAAAATCGCGAATTTCTTTGGAGTCACCCCTCAATGGTTAAGTAAAAAACTTAGCGAAAGAAGATATCAATAAAGTTTTGGATTTCAATTTGAACGTTTCAAATTCAAGGTCAGGTTCAGCTCAAACCAAAAAAGACGTTTTTACCCGGTAAGATTATTTTGTTAAAGAGTTTCACAAGATTTATACATGCTTAGCAAATTAGGGGCTTTGTACAATTTAGTTTAACAAAAATATTGAAGAAGGGAGCGTTTATATTTACAGACTTTGAATGTGAAGAACCCAGTACAAAATGCGGTCTCCACAAAATATATGAAATCAAGGTCCGCTTGATAAGTATACTTCGCTCCTTATCATACCATACAAGCAACTGAATAAACTCCGCAGGTTATTTACAGTAAAGACCGCTAAGGAATATATCAATGGCTATATTCTTCTTGAAGCGAAGCGCAGTTTGGCGGCTATCCATGCTCCGATCAAAGAGATTCCCTATGCCTAGGGATTTAAGGAAGCTACAAACTTCATAAAATTCTTTAAGCGTATTACTGGAGATACTCCATTGCAATTTAGAAAGATGAGATTTGGGTTTCCTTGAAAATCTATTTGGCGACTGCTATCGTATCAATTCATGAAGGGTCTAAAACCCAAAAAATATTATAGAATGTAAGCTTAATATTGAAATAGGTCACCCCAGTCATTTCTTCAATTAGTTTAATCCACAAGCAATATTTTGAAGATAACTTTAACAATATAAACCACTTACACCTATATCAAGATGAAAAAAACAAACAGATTACCTCATGTAATGAAAAAAACATTCCTGCTGTTTTCCCTAAGTACTTTACTAAGTTTTATTGGAATCAGTCAGGAACAGGATCAAGGAGACCTTCTTGCCACGATGCCTGATGAACTTACCAACGTAGGAACCGGTCAACCTATAGATTATAAGCCCTATAAGTATGCCAAGTTTACGCGTGATATGGATCGTTATCCAGCAGCAACCCCACCCAGTGGGTCATTCAATAAGCACGGGGAACTTGAATTCTTGGGCAAGAATGTATTCGGAATCCATTGGTTTGTGGAAGTAGAGGGCTTTGTTTGGCACTTTGTTACCGCGGGCTATCCGCACAAAGCCCCTATTGTTATGATTCATGGGTTTCCTGAATCGTGGTGGGGATTTCACGACCAAATGGTAGACCTCGCAAAAGACTATTACGTTATTTCTGTTGATCAATTGGCCTATGGACAGTCAGATAAAAGGCTTAAACAAGATTTGACTCACCAAGGAGTGGCTAAAAGCTTGGTGAAACTGATGGATAAAATAGGAGTCGATAAGTTTGATTTGGTATCCCATGACAGAGGTACTTGCATAGCGGATAATATGATGGCAGTGCCAGGGGTAAATAAAAGAGTCACAAATTGGGTTAGGATGCAACAATCGTTTGACGAACCTCATGGCGAGCCACGACCTTCTCATGAAAATCTAGCCCATGCTGAGAATTATAAAGACGGTACTATGATAACCGCCACCTACAATTCAGCATGGGTATCTATGGAGTTCACCCCCGCGCACATGGATCGTATTTACAAGGAATTTGGAACCGAGGGAATAGCCGCTGCAGTGGCGCAAACCTACGATACCAGCTTTGACATTGAGCTGGAATATCGTATGAGAAACTTAGTAAAACATATGACAATGCCCATACTCTTCCTCCAAGC
>CALBPG010000079.1 GCA_937899065.1 uncultured Allomuricauda sp. | reverse complement strand
GGCACTAATACCGGAAGTCCAGTCCTTCTCCAATTGGCATATGCCTCGATATGGTTTAGGAGGGTCACAATCCAATACTGGGTATTGATTTGATTTAAGGCATCCCCTGCATCATATGGATTCGCTGTAAGATAATCTTGAATCTCCATATCGGTGATACTTTCATCTCCGAGCGTATACAAATCTAATTGACGCATTGCTGCTTCAACCCCATTGGCATAATTCGTGGCCGGGTCTCCACCGATACCCCATCGTACACCTGCTTCCGCCAACATAAAGGATACCTCGGCATACGTTTGGAAGAAATATGGGTCATCTTCTCCTGTAATCAGATTTCGATTCGGTTCAGAGAAGTTGTTCAAATCATCTCCCCCTGGAATATCCAATACGGTAGTTGCATCCAAGCCATTAGGCAAACCTACTTGTAACGCAGGGTCGTTCGTGCCACTAGTGTTCACATTCCCTAGCCCATCAGGCAACGCCGCATAAATTCGTAAGCGAGGGTCATTTGTGCTGCTAAGTGCATCGACAAAAGTGTTGCTCAATCGCATGCTATTATCGGCTTGAAAAACCTGTCCGTTACCATTTCGATTGATTCCTTCAGGACCGTTGGTGTGCTCGATATAGGCAATATCGTCATTGGATGTCATTACACCGCCATCAATGGCCTGTTGTGCCCAAGATTGCGCTGCTGAAGGGTCTACCTTAATCAAACGTAGTCCCAATCGCAACATCATGGAATATCCAAAACGACGCCATTTGCCCAAATCACCACCGAACAGGATGTCGGAACTACCGAACTGGGACGTGCCGTCACTCAATATTGCGGTGGCTTCTGCAAGTTCGTTGAGCATATCCGGGTAAATTTCGCTTTGTTGGTCATAAACCGGTCGGAATACTCCTGAAGTAAATCCTTGACCCGCTTCGCTATACGGAACATCGCCGTACAAATCGGTGATTTTGTGATAAACAAACACCCTTAAGATTCTGGCAACTGCGAGCATTTCAGGAGCATACTGTCCCTCTTCATCGTTTTCAAGTTGGTTAATCAAATCTTCAACCCCTTTCACGTGATCATTATAACCTCTTTCAAACCAAGCTCCGGACCATTGTGCATTGTACAAGTATCTATCACCAGCACCTAACCCGCCTGGATTCGCCATATGTTGAATCATGTAGGAGCTATAAATAATATTGGCCCTCCAATTCTCAAATCGGTCCCCAGCAGTAAACAAAAGGGTAGCGGTAAGCTTCGGTCCCGGATTTAGATTTGGGGAAGCATTCGGATCTACGTTCAATTCTTCAAAACCATCATCACAGGAAGTAGCGACGAAAAGAACGACTAAAATTGCTGTTATAACTTTTTTCATCTCTTGCTAATTTTTTTATTGTTAAAACTTGAGGTTAACCGACATCCCGTAGCTTGCTATGGTTGGTAGACCAAAGTATTCAAGTCCTTGGGCATTTCCTGCGTTAAAACCAGACTCAGGGTCTATGTTGTCGGCAGCTCTAGTGATAAAAAACAAGTCCCGTCCCACAAAGGATACACGTGCTGAGTTAAGGAAAGTGTTTTCCAGCATTTTGGATGGAAAGGAATATCCGAAACTCAATTGTCGAAGTTTTACAAAATCAGCACTAAGTGTTTGCTCTTCTGCAATAGACCGCAAACGTCCGTAATATGCTTGAAGTGTAGTGTTGTCATGAGTAAAGGTAAATGGATTTCCAGCTTCATCCACACCGGTGACGGTAAGTCCTCCCTCGCGACCCGCTAGAGTGTTTTTGTGCAATCCGGTGCTATATGCAAGCGCATTCGTACCAGAGTATACCTGTCCTCCAAATTTTCCATCAACTAGGAAACTCAAGTTCCAGTTTTTATAAGTGAAGGTATTGGTAAAACCAAGCGTCCATGGTGGAACACCATTACCCAACACCCGTCTTTCGGGGTCTATTACGGGTAGGCCATCTGCCGTGTACACGATTTGTCCGTTCTGGCGGAGATAAGCTGTTCCAAAAATAGAACCAAAACGTTCTCCAGGTATTTGGCTGATATTGGCATCAAAAGTTCGCACATCTCCAATATTCAAAGCATTACCGTCTTCATCGGTCTTTTCTATCACACTTTCTAGGAACGCCATATTAAAGTTCGTGCTCCAGCTGAAATCTTTGTTTTGAATGGGCTTTCCTGTAAGTAAAACCTCGACCCCTCTATTCCTGAGTACCCCAATGTTGGTAAAGACATCTCCAAAACCTGAAGAGTTGGATATATTCACCCTAAGGATGTCCCCATCGATTTCATTATCATAATAAGCGAAATCAAGTCCCAAACGCCCGTTTAAGAAGCTTAAATCCAATCCAACCTCTATTTCCTTCTTGGTGGAAGGCGTAAGGTTTGCATTTGGTAATGGACCTGGACTGATTCGACCAAGTGGTTGTCCCAAGTGGCCTTGACCAAATATTTCAAACGTCTGTGCCAATGAGTAAGGGTCTACATTACCCCCAGCAATTTCTGAGTATCCCAAACGCAATCTACCAAAGGTTAACCAAGATGGCATATCAAGGGCATTTGAGAATACGAAACTACCGCTGATAGAGGGATAAAATTCGTTGTTTGGAGAGGTTTTTCCTGGGAATGAAAGTACAGAAAACCAATCGTTACGACCTGTAGCGGTTAGATATAAATAATCTTTATATTCCAACTCGACGGAACCGTAGATACCCGACCGTTGCACTTCAGTTACCACTCTCCTTCTACTAGGATTCTCAACATTACCTAGAATTTCAAGAAAAGGAATTACGAAACGTTCACCTCTTAAAAAGAGTTCATCTCGTCTTAAATTATTTTTATTTACTCCAAAATAGGCTTTGACCCCAAAATCATCATTGATTTGCTTGTTGATTCCTAATATTAAATCTGCATCAACCACAGAGATAATATTTTCTCTTTCTTCGATGCTACCTAGCGGTGTAAAGGCAGTTCCAAAGCCTTCAATCTGGGTAGTTCTAGTTGTCTGGTGGTCAATACCCGCCCTACCCGTAAGGTCTAACCAATCTAAAATTTGATATTTTAATGTGGCTTGACTCAGAATACGATTTCTTCGGTCTAGGGTTCTAAACCTTGAGGCCGCCCAATATGGGTTCTGCACAAAAGGATTATCTCCAATTTGACTTTCCGTTCCATCTTCATTGGCTCCGTTGTCAAAAGCTCTTAAGTCCTCAACATTCACGTTTGCCGGAAGCAAAGCAACCGAGAAATTCGCGTTACCTGGAGAATCCGAAACCCTTGGTCGGTTGTTCACTTTTTCTATCAAGTATCGCGCACTCAAATTAACCGATAACTTTTTCGCTGCCAAAGCACCGAGGTTCAATGAGAATGATTTTCGGTCCAGCGCGGAATTCGGAAGAATATCCTCATTATCAAAACTAGTTCCTGCAAATCTGTAGTTGAAATCCTCTCCTACCTTGGAGATGGCTACAGTATTAATCAAAGTTGTACCAGTATTATAAAATCTGTCCAAATTATCCCCTACGTCTACGTATGGCCTGGCCACACCATCATATTGTACCGAAGTAGGTATACTACCGAGTCTTGGACCCCATGCACTAAATGCATTGGTCCGCCCTTCTGCAGCAGATGTTGGTGCAACACCTTGACTACCTTGTCCGTACTCTCTTTGAAAATCCAAAATGCTGTTGTTCACCACATCAAAGGTTAGCTGTGAGCTGTATTCAACCCCAAGACCTTTTTGGTTCTTACCGCTTTTGGTGGTTATCAGGATAACACCTCCGGCCGCACGAGACCCATAGAGCGCTCCCGCGACACCTCCTTTAAGGACACTTACCGCTTCGATATCATCAGGGTTAATACTGGAAACACCATCTCCAAAGTCAGAGCCACCCCATTGACTAGCTGCCCCTAACTGTGTATTATCGATAATAACACCATCTACCACATAGAGGGGTTCAGCATTACCTCCTAATGAAGATGGACCACGAATAACAACCCGCGAAGTACCTGCGGCACCGGTCGCCGGTGGTGTGATGTTTACCCCAGCCACTTTCCCTTGCAGGGCATTAAGTGCGCTTGGTGTTTTAACCTCCGAGATAGACTCACCTTCTAGTTGGGTTACGGAATACCCTAAGGCTTTTCGTTCCCGTTTGATACCCAAGGCAGTAACTACGACCTCATCCAAGTTTTCGACGTCGTCTTGCATGGAAACGTTGATGGTGGATTGCGTACCTACGGTGACTTCTTGATCCAAATACCCTAAGGCAGAGAACACAAGAACCGCATCACCACTAGTTGTGTTGATTGTGTAGTTACCATCAAAATCAGTTGAGGTACCGTTGGAGGTACCTTTTTCCACTACGTTGATTCCGGGTAACGGACTACCCGTTGCAGCATCAGTAACCGTACCCGTCACGCTTTTTCCTTGTGCTATGATACTTTGGAATCCCAAAAGAAAACACAACACCAAGAAATACTGAATTTTTTCAATCATATTGTTCTTTGGTTTAGTTAATTAGTTCATTAAACTTAACAGTAGTTTAACCTTAAACAAAGTCTTATTAAATAGTGGGAAGCGAAAAAAATTTCGACTAATAACAATGCTGAAAAGCTTAAGAACGTCGAAATCGACCTATTTGAAAATTGGCTTTCCTCATTTTAACACCTTTAACAGGTTTCTAAAAAACAACAGAAAAAAACTAAGATTTCATTCCCAAACATCATTTTCCTTAAGAAAACTCCATTTTGGGCAGGTTTTTCCGCGTTGTTGAAGATAGTTGCAATGTTGTTTAAAAACGCTTTTACCGGAAAAAGGTTGGGTTCAGTTTTCCTTCTAAGGTCGCTTAGCGAGGTTAAACAAAATGGCAATTCGAAGCAGTTTTCGTAAAACGACCTTTATTTTAATGTAAATGATACAGTCTTCGCCCTAACCAAGGTATCGTGAGAGATGAAATACTTTCGAAAGGGCTTTCCGTCTATTGAAAGGCTTCCGATAAATTGGTTTCCTTTATCTGTATTTGAAAGAATTGTAAAGGTATCGTTGGCGTAATAGTCATTGTCTAAATGAATGGTGATTTTATCAAACTTTGGTTTGGTAAGCGCATATATCGGATTTGACGGACTAACAGGGTAGATGCCCATCATTGAAAAAACGGCCCAAGCACTCATAGTTCCTGTATCATCATTTCCAGGGAGGCCGTCCGGTGCATTTCTAAAATGCTTGCTTAATAGTTCGTCAACGGTTTTTTGAGTAAGCTGCTCTTTACCCTTTACATAGTTGAACAAATAGGGATAAGCAATATCCGGCTCATTTGCCATATCAAATTGATTGGTGTCGAATACTTTTTTTAGCTGAGCGGCAAATGCTGTTTTTCCGCCCATCAACCGCATCAACCCCTTAATATCTTGCGGCACCATAAAGGTGTATTGCCATGCATTCCCCTCAATAAAGCCAGGGTTTTCTACAAAATTTGCGCCATCTTCAGGATTATAAGGCGAGAGCCAGGTCCCGTCATCATTTTTGGGTCGGAGTAAATTTAGGTTGGTATCAAACAATTTTCGGTAAGACATTGACCTTTTTCGAAAGAGTGCCGCATCTTCTTTCTTTCCAAGGGCCGCTGCCAATTGTGAAATTGCATAATCTGAAATATTGTATTCCTGGGTTGTGGATACTGAACCACTATGGGTTGTTTTGGTCGTCAGGTAGCCTTTCTCCAAATAATCTTTGATTCCCGGTCGCAATGGATTTTCTTCTAATTGGTTCGCACTTTTCAGCATCGCGGTATAGGCTTTTTCAACATCAAAATCATGAATACCTTTTAAATAAGTGTCCGCAATAATGATTCCTGCGGGGTCCCCCACCATGGTAGTAGTTTCGGTTGCATTCAGCTCCCATTTGGGCAACCAACCGGATTCTTCATAAATCTGCAACATGCTCTTCACCATGTCGGATTGCTGTTTCGGGTACACCAAACTCATCAACTGATGTAGATTCCGGTACGTATCCCAAAGCGAGAATACCGTAAAACGGGTATTATCCGCTTTCAGGGTTTCTCGTGTTTTCATGCTGGGATATTCCCCGTTGCTGTCATTCAGTGTATTGGGATGAATCAAGGTATGATATAAGGCCGTGTAAAAAATAGTTTTGTCGTTTTCAGACCCGCCTTCAACTTCAATTCGGGAAAGGTATTCGTTCCACTCCTTTTGGGTTTCTTCCAAGACTTGCTCAAAACTTTTACCTGAAGTTTCTTTGTTTAAGTTCTCACGAGCATTTTCAATACTGACATAAGAAACACCCACTTTCATTTCTACAACGGTAGGCACCTCGAATTTATATCGCATATAGGCCCCAATACTGTCACCTACTATTTCTTTTCTATAGTTTTCAAAAAAGCGTTTCTTTCCATTGTAGGGCATCCATTGTGCTTCTACCCCTTTGTATTCTGGTATTTTTTTCCAAATTCCGAATTCAGATGCAGGTAAGGAGAATTGAGCTACAAAATAAACCGGATACGCTTCTTCGGGTTTGTAATAGCAGAAAGAACCCACGGTTCGCATGCCTTCAATTTCAGTGGGAGAAACTACTTTTACTTGAGCGCCCTGTTCATTGGTAAGCCCTAAACCCAAGTTCAGCAGAATATTGGCTTCACCCACAGGAAATTGATACTTACTTACCCCTACTCTTGTGCTTGCTGTTGCTTCAACTTTCACATCATATTTGTCCAAATTTGTACTATAGTATCCTACTTTGGAAACTTCCTGTGAATACGTACTACCATATTTCAAGTGGTTTGTCTCCAGGGCGCCTGTAATGGGCATGGCCAGAATAACACCAAGCTCCGGACAACCGACACCACTAAGGTTTACATGGCTAAAGCCCGTTAAAAAAGTATTTTCATGGACATAAGGGGTTGAAAGCCATCGGCTATCTTTTTCCAAAGGAAGGTTCTGCGGACCAGCCACATTGAAGGGAGAAACATTAGCCATGCCACGCACGGCTATCGGACCGGGATTTGTGGTTCCGAAATTTGAGGTTCCGATAAACGGATTTACATAGTCCACTGGGGTTTTCTGTGACATGGCGGTCATCACCAGCAGTAAACTCACAAAAGACAAAAGGTTCCGCTTCATAGCATTTTCAATTTACTGTACTAAAATCTCGTCTACAAACAACCATGAACCTCTTTTCCTTGGGTTGTCTTTCAAACAAGTAGCCATAACCTTTACGTAGCGGACTGAATGTGAATCGAAAGTGATTTCAAAATCTTTTAAGCGTACCTCACCAGAAGAAGCATAGGGTCTCTCCACAACTCCCACCGGTTTGAAATCAACTCCATCCAAAGAAGTCATCACTTGAATTTTTGTTGGGAAATAGATGTCAGGGCCTTGGTTTTCCATGGTACCCACAATGACTTTTTCGACGGGGAGCAACTCACCCAAATCCAAGACCACCTCCATATCCGTGTCCAGCCAAGCTTGCCATTGACCATCCCGAAAATTAGTTGTGCCCCGCAGTACGTTCACTAGATTCATTGCACCAGTGCCTTGATATACTTCACTATACGGGACTATGTAGTCAACTTGTTTCCCAACCGCTTGATGGTAGACAAACGTTTTTTCAAACAATTTGCCCATAGGTATTCCACCTTGGAAAGCCTGTGCTTTTATGGTTTTTGTTTGGTTTATCTCAATAGGCTTTTCATATGCGATTCCATCCTCTTCCAATACACCTCTGTCGGTCACATATTTGACTTCAACTTCGGGAAACTCACTCATAAGTGCTAGTTCAATCGCTCCCGTTTCTTCATTTTTTTCGCTATCAGCGGATATATTGTAAGCACTTAAGGCGTAGTTAATACCTATTTCATCAAACCGTGAAAACATGTTTTGCACTTTTCGGGAGAAAGTCGTCCAATTTTTTCGCTCATTTGAAGTCCATAATGCTTCGGATAGGGCTGCTAACCTTGGAAACAACATGTACTCGGAATGTTCTGTAGTCGTGACATATTCTGACCAGAGATTCGCTTGCCCTCCCAACACATGCTTCTTTTGTTTTTGTGACATGGAATCCACAATTGGGTTGAATTGGTACACTTTGGAAAGTGGCGTATACCCTCCAATCGCCACAGGTTCATTTTCTTGCGGGCCTTGATAGTGGTCAAAATAACAATGGGTTCCTGGCGACATTACCACGTCGTGCCCTTCTTTGGAAGCTTCCCAACCGCCCTTGATGCCTCGCCAACTCATCACCGTGGCTCTGGGGGCGAGACCACCTTCCAAGATTTCGTCCCAGCCAATTAAGATTCTACCGTTGGCATTCAAAAAGCGCTCAATTCGCTTGATGAAATAACTTTGGAGTTCTTCCACAGAATTTAGGTTTTCCTCTCGCATCCGTTTTTGACTAAGCGGACAGGTTTCCCAACTGGTTTTGGTAGCCTCATCCCCTCCCACGTGAATGTATTTGGACGGAAAGAGCTCCATTACCTCGGTAAGTACATCTTCCAAAAATTCAAAAGTGGATTCCTTTCCAACACAATAGATTTTATTCAACGGCCACACCCCTCCTGTTGGAACAGGCATTGGTTCGGGGTAACAGGCCAACTCTGGATAGGCCGCAATAGCACTCATCACATGGGCGGGCATTTCGATTTCAGGTACCACGGTAATACCCTTTGCGGTAGCATAGGAAACAATTTCCTTTATATCGTCTTGAGTATAGAATCCGCCATAGGTGGCTTTTTCGTCCATACTGGGCATTCCTCTATTATTCCAATGCTCGTCTTTTTGGTCAACCCTAAACGCCCCTATTTCCGTTAGTTTGGGGTATTTTTTGATTTCGATGCGCCAACCTTGGTCATCTACCAAATGTAAATGCAAGGTGTTCATTTTCAAGAATGCCAAACGGTCAATGGTTTTCAAAATGTAGTCTTTTTCAAAAAAGTGACGGGACACATCCAACATGAGACCCCTCCATCGAAATTGGGGACCGTCTTTAATCTTGACTGCCGGAACCAACCAGTCCAGATTTGAAACTTTTTGGTCTTGCTCAAACGGAATAGGAAGTAGTTGTCGAATCGATTCCAGCGCATAGATAAAACCATTCATATCCCCAGCGCTAACTTTGATAGCACTTGCGCTTACCTCTAGTTCGTAGTTTTCTTGTGGAAGGGTTTCATCCCATATCAAATGCATATAATTATCCTTCGGTGCTTCCTTACTTATTTGTAAGTCCCAATCAGAAAGGGTTTTGAACTTTTGTACCCACGCAGACACCAACGGCGTTTGCGTTTCATCAGCGATTACAAATACAGTGCTTGCATCAAATTGAAAAGCACCTTCTTCCAATTGCATCTCCAGAGGTTCTGGAATGACAGCAATATCCGCTTCGGTAAAAACCTTACGCTCATTTTCTGAACATGATACTGCAACAAGTAGTAAAAGCAATCCCAAAAAGTTGTACCCCAGCTTCATTAGTCAAGAGATTTGGTATTGGAAAGGGAATAGGGTATTGCGGTTTTTGAAATCCCCCATTCCATATTCGGTTCTGGACCCATTTCAAAATGAAGCACTCCACCGTTTTGGATGGTTTCCGTGGCAATCCAAGTATTGTCAAAGCTTTCGTTATTCAAACTTGCACCTTGGATGTAAGGATTGTTTTTGTCATTTCCAGCGGAGGTAATCATAAAGGTATTTCCGTTTTGCAGGTGTAAACTTGCCTTATCAAAAAGAGGGCTGCCGATAACGTATTGGTTGGTTGCAGGAGCAACTGGATAAAAGCCCAACGCACTAAAGACATACCATGCAGAGGTCTGTCCGTTGTCTTCATCACCACAATAACCGTCCGGCGTAGGCGTATATAGTTTCGTCAATACTTCTCTGACTTTACCTTGTGCTTTCCATGGCTCCTTGGCATAATTGTACAGATAAATCATGTGTTGGATGGGTTGGTTGCCATGGGCATAATTCCCCATATTCATTATCTGCATTTCACGAATTTCATGAATGGTAAACCCGTAGTAGGAGTCGTCATATTCTGGAGGCATACTAAAAACGCCATCCAACATCCCGACAAACTCTTTATCCCCACCCATTAAATCGATGAGGCCTTGTACATCATGAAACACCGACCAAGTGTAATGCAAACTATTTCCCTCGGTAAAGGCATCACCCCATTTTAAGGGATTAAATGGAGTTTGAAATTGACCATCCTTGTTTTTGCCCCGCATCAGGTTGGTAGAGGGGTCAAACAGCTTTTTATAGTTCAGTGATTTTTGATAGTAGGTTTTCGCCAGTTCATTTTTACCCAAAGCTTTTGCCATTTGGGCAATAGTGAAGTCCGCATAGGCGTATTCCAAAGTTCTGGCGGCATTCTCGTTCACACCGACATCATAGGGCACGTAACCCAATTCGTTATAAAAATCCAATCCTGCTCGGCCCACGCTATTTACAGGTCTACCTTCGGCAACTGTGGCATTTTTCAGCATCGCCTCCAATAACACTGTAGTATCAAAACCGGAGACCCCAGATAGGTGTGCATCAGCGATAATGGGTGCTGAATTGGAACCAATCATGGCATCACGGAGTCCTGGACTCTCCCAGACGGGACGCCATCCTGATACTAAGTAGGTATACGCCAATC
>CALBPG010000078.1 GCA_937899065.1 uncultured Allomuricauda sp. | reverse complement strand
ATCGGAGATAATAGGCCGGAATGGGATGGATTCTATCAAGATCAACCGCTACCAACCGGCGACTATTGGTACATCATCAATTTAAACGATGGTTCCGGACGCGAAATTGTTGGCCATTTTACCCTATACAGATAACCCAAATCAATGAAAAGAATACCCTACTTCATATTCCTTTTTTGCTGCTGGATTTCGAGCGCTCAAGAGTTGACCGTACCACAGTTGTCACAATATCTCTCCGACAACCCTTTTCTAATGTCACCTTCTTACGCGGGTATTGGAAACTATGTGAAAGTTAGAATGAACGGACTTTCACAATGGATAGGCATTCCTGATGCGCCCAACACCCAGTCCTTATCGGCAGATGTCCGGTTGGGAAATCGTTCTGGCCTAGGTATGGTATTGTACAACGATAGTAATGGTGAAACCAAGCAAAGAGGAGGAAAGATATCATTTGCACATCATTTGATTATTGACAAGTATGATGACCATTTTTGGTCTTTTGCCCTCTCGTTCAATTTCAACCAGTTTCGTATCGATATCGAAAACTTTGACCCCAATAACGATATGGGAATTACAGATGACCGAGCGTCCAACAATCCCAACTTTGATGTCGGAACCTTATACCGAAAAGACAACTTCTATTTGAGCTTGAATATTTCGAATATCCTCAACAAAAACTATGAAGGGTTCAACTTTTTGTACGAACCCAACATCCTAAGGAATTATTATCTGTATTCAGGATATAAGTTTCGCAAAGGTCCTAGAGCTGAACTTGAGTTGGAACCTTCGATATTCTTTCAATATTTTGAAAATGATGGACGTTCCATTACCGATTTGAATTTCAAGTTTCGGAAATACGACTTCATCGATAATTATTATGCTGGAGTCACTTTTCGATTTTTGAACGACCAAGTCGCCCAGCCGCTCTATGTTGCTCCGATTGTAGGGCTTAATAAAGGTGGGTTTTATTTCGGCTACTCCTACCAAGTAATCCTAAATGAACTTCTCGGATACTCTTCCGGCACACATGTGCTAACCTTGGGAGTTGATCTTTTCCAAGGAATTTCAAACTGTACATGCACTTATTAAAACTAATTAATATGAAAAATGAAATTAAAATGGTAAAACTTCTTCGATCGATAGTACTGTCAATGCTTATGCTAATCGCCATTGGATGTAGTGACGATCAAAACAATGAATTGGGGTCAGACAATGAAGTCGTTTCACTCGATGCGCAGAACTCTATAGTTCGTTTAACCGTAGATGACGTTGAAATTCCTGTCTACCTTTCCATTCCTGATTGTGAGGGACCTGTCCCTGCTGTCGTTGTGCTTCATGGATCAAATGGCATGTGGCGCGACAATGACCCAAATAGTCAAGAAATGTCCGGGCAGTTCGTGGAGTGGCGCGATTTGCTCCTAAACAATTGCATCGCGGCTGCATTTGTAGATAGCTATTCTCCCAGAGGTGTAACCACGCGAACGGGAGACTTAAGAACACTACCCAAAAACACTATCATCAGCGCACAATTTGTACGGCCAAAAGACGCCAATACAGCCCTTGAACATCTTCGGCTATTAAAAGATTAAAATGGAAAGCAAATGATTCAAGAGGGAAATATTTCAGTTCTTGGCTTTTCTGATGGTGCAAGCGCTGCGGTTTCAACGCTTATTGATTTAAGTAAAGTTCCTTCAGATTTTGAATGGACCCAAAGCGCCAACGGAATTGTGTATGACGAAAGTGATGGGGTTCTTCCACCACCAAATCAACCGAACCTCGGTTTTGCCAGTGGCGTTTTTTATTATGGCGGACATATAGGCTACAACTATTGGGGCAGGCAGCCTTGCGGGTTGGAAAGCTTGGAAGACAATATTTATATGCCCTATGCCCCAGTACTTTATCATGTCCCTTCCGAGGATTCTCTATCGGAGAATACCCTATGCATGCTGAATGTTTTGAACAGGAAAGGGGCGCCCATAACATTGGAATACTATCCAGGGGCTCCCCACGGATTTGATTTTGACGATATCCCCGAAAGCGATATCGCACGGGAAAGGACTTTGGAGTGGTTGCGGACCACATGGACCAATCCTTAGTAGATTTTCAGCCGAAAAACTTGTTTCTCCCATTCACCAACACTCAACTCAGCCCTATTAAAATCAAAAGACTAGCCAAGGCCACAAACATATAAGTATTTGAAAATGAGAAATGACGTAGACAACTATTTGGAAAAATGGATATTAGATTTGGTAAAATCCGAATATCAAACCGGAAATATCCCAAAAGAGGCGCTTTATAAGTTTAAGGAGCGCATGGACGATTTTACTGAGGTTACCGTAAAATGGATAGACGATTTGGAACGTGAACACAAAATTATTTATAGCGCAAGGGCTTATGGCAAGGGAAACCTTAATTCCCTGATTCCTGAATCCAAAAATTCCATATTTGAATTGGAAAATTATTATACCCTCGAAATCCATACCTATGTGGATGATATCAAAAGAAGCTACAGTACCCGAAAAATAATGGATTATGATGTAGAAAAGGTATTAGGGCAGTTAAAGCATTTGGACGAGTTCAAGAACACCACGTTTGAATAATATATATCGTCAAATGGTTGTTTCATAAGAGGTTAAGCTCCAAAGTTAAAGACAGCCTTATTCATAGAAGGAACAGGTCAATTGAAAGAGGGCTTCCATACATTGGAGGTCCTCTTTACGTTGAATTATTCTTTTCTTGTGATAGGAAATAGTCCCGAATCAAAACATACATAAACATGCACCAAATTGTTCTTTACTGGTCCTTGTTGTGCGCTTTTATCGTCCTTGCCTACCCTTTATACTTGAACGCACGCACGAAACAAAAAAACGATAAATCCAAACCGAGGGGCCTCCCATTTTTAGGTGATTCCGTGGAGCTGTATAGCTTTGACCTGAGTGAAAGAAGCAACACTTGGTCTTTTGTATTGGATATCCCTGAAATTACCGAAGAAGTGCTAAAATCCCATTTGATTTTCTGCTACTTGGAGACCGAAGAAACTTGCCTTAAACTTCCTATCCATAATGCTTCAAAAGGCTATACGGCGAGTGTGTTTCAAAATATCGGAAAGGTGTACCTGACATTTAAATGTCTATTTGATGGAGTGTCAAACTACAATACCCCAAAATGCCATTTGAAGTCACTGAAAATAATTTTGGTCAAAACGAGAAAAAAAACCAAACAAATTGAAATGGCCTCCTATGATGTTTTACGAAATCGGCTACAGGAAATTGGAGTTAACCTGAATAGTTATGAAGATACGGTGGGTTACTTAAGTAGCTTGGCCCAAGTTGAATTCAAAGGATTTCGGAAAAATGCTTTCGCTACCTCACCCAAGCCAATTGTTCGCGCAGAAAAAACAGCTCAACCTGTTTTAGCTTTTTGACAACAGGAATAGTAATCAGCCTTATTCTAGTGTTCATTTTCATGTAAGGAGCGAACTCATTGCAATGGGTTCGTTTCTTTTTTTTGAGGTTCACTTTCATTTTCGGAAAACCCATTTTTTGCTGTGAAATGTAGAGCAGATGCAATCCATCAACTGAAACCCCCAATCCATCAATCTATAGACAATTTTGCAAGTTTTCTTACCAACTTAGTCCTGGCTTTGAGCGAAAGATGAAAATCCAACGCTTATGTCAAAACATACAATACAGTATAGGTTGGACCGCTGCACATTTCCCCTTGCCCGTTTCTTGGTGTGGTGTCTCTGGGAAAGCAGCGGTCTTTATCACGAATCAAATACCATCAAGTATTTAAACAAATAAATTGACGAACCATATTCATCAAACCAAAAGCTAAAACCATCAAACGCCTAGAATATACAATTCCATCAGGTTTTACTTTTGAACACATTATTTTAAGATCATACCATCTAAACAGAACGGAGATATTATCTCCAAAAATGAATTGAAGTGAACAACCTGTTGTAAGTACCTTTTGCATGTGCCTTTCTACGAGTATGGGGTTATGCTGCGTATGGTAAATTGCTAACTCAGGGAAAGCAACAGGTTTTATGGTTTGCGTCAAACCATTACACTTAACTGAGAATGAAGGAAAGAAGGGAATCAACACCCTCTCTTTTTTTGTCCTCTCATACAGATTTTAGGGTAAAGCTTGTTAAAAACTAAGAGAAAACTATTTATTGTCCGCAGAAAAAGCCTAGATTCAATACGAATGCCAAAAACTTTTACTCTATATAGCAATACAATTGAGTAATTGTTTCTGCGAAATCTTTGGAAAACGGATAAAACCCATCATTGCGGGGAATGAATCTAAAAACCACACCAAAAAATGGTACTAAAAGTTGTAATCGTAGAAGATGAAAAAGGAAGTAGAGAAGCTTTAAGAGCGCTATTGGAAGAGTTTTGTGATGATGTCAAAGTCATAGCGTCGGCCGATAGTGTACAAGAAGCTATTTAAGTAATTTCTGTGTTTAGCCCAGATGTCGTATGTCTGGATTTTGAGCTGCAATCGGGTGAAGGCTTTGATATTTTGAGGCAAATCAAAGAACCTAGTTTTGATGTCATTTTTACCACTGCATTTGAAAAGTATGCCATCAAAGCCATTAAGTTTAGTTCATTGGATTACCTGCTCAAGCCTATTGATTTGGATGAATTAAAAGAGGCCGTGGCCAAAGCTAGGCATCAGCGCGATACCAGCGTGTATCGACAACAAATTCATACCCTAATGCAGAATTTAGGAAAAGAACCTTACCAGCAGCAAAAAATCTGTTTGGCCACTACTTCGGGTATGGAGTTTATCGCCATTAAGGACATTATTTTCTGTAAGGCAGATGGCTCATACACCTCCTTTATTTTAAATGATGGAAGCTCGTTGCTGGTTAGCAAACACCTAAAGGAATATGAAAACCTGCTTTCAGAACATCTTTTTATGCGAGTGCATAACAGCTATGTCATCAACCTTCGTGAGGTAAAAAAGTACGTCAAATCTGATGGTGGTTACATCATTATGAGCAACGACATGCACGTGAGTATCTCGCCACGAAAAAAGGACGACCTCATTGATTCCATGAAAAAAATATAACCTTTATGGCCCGCAGCGTCCTTTTTTTGGCGCAAATACGTAAGTGGTATTGCCATATTTCCATTTACCAGCCATAAGATTCTGTATGTTGATAGGATAATATCCCTTTTGTCCCATACTATCCGTCACTTCCAATACAAATGAACCTTGGTTTTCCATGATTTGCCAGGTTCCGGAATTTTTGGAAACTCCCGCTCCAGAAGCCATGCTGTCTTCTGCACTGGTATGTTTTGTTCCCTTGACAACGAAAGAACCTTCGTAGTCGTAAAAATAGGTGCCATCGGCACAAAAATCGACATAGGTCAACGAACTTGCACTGGAACCGGACACAACAGACGAACCAGTGTAAATCACCAATTGTCCATTATCCACATACTCTTTTAAACGTTGTAGGTTGTCACTTTGCGCGGCAGCAACACTGACAAAGAGGGTCATAAAAAAAACCACCTTCCCTTTGGTGAGAATCAACTTTTGCATGTTTTTTATAGTATTTATTAAATAGGGAAGTGATTCAAAAGTAAAGGTTTCCCACTAGGGCGGCCTCGAATTATAAAAGAATTTTTTGGGGTCGATTCTTTTTTAACTTTTCATTCGAAGTTGATGGGGGCTGGTTTTTGGGACTCTCTCTATCAAATTACGAGCTTCCAAATCCAGTTTCACGGATACCACATACCATAATACCTTTCCATCAAAGGTTTCTGTGAGTTGGTCAACGGCCATATCCCCCAACTTTTCAAAAGTTATGGTTCCATGTTCCTTAATAGTGCTTAAAATGAAGTCCTTGATAAAGTCGTAACGGCGTTTCAAAATATTGACCCCGGTCTTACCCTGAGGGTGCAACGTAAGGATGCGTTCTTCTTGATTCTTGGCCATTGGGTTGTTTTTTCCAAGATACCAATTTTCTTATTGTCGAACCACCTTACCTCCACTGGACGTATTTTGATGCACAATTTCAGCATCACCCTTATAGTACAAAACCGCATCGGATGAAGCCGAAACCGTAATCTTCTCCGAAACAGATAAAAAAGCTCTACTGTCTGATGATAAATCAATGTTCAGTTCACGAACGGACATACTGAAATCTTTCAAATTGGCATCAGAGCTCAATTGAGCATTCATTTGGCCCACAGTACCCGTAGCATAAAAGTCAGCATCAGAAGTAAGTCTTAATTCTGCAGAATCAGCGGTGAGCCCACCATCGTAATCTGAATCAGAGGTTAAACGAATATCGGCTGTATTTACTTCAGCGAAAATGCTGGCCCTACTCCCTGAAGCACATTGGAGTTTTAAATCATTAGCTATGATATCTCCATCAAAATAGGCATCAGACGTTAATTCAATATTGACGTTCTGGGTGTTCAACGGAGTGTCTAGTAAAATGGAAGAATCAGAGGTTAGCTTAAAGCTATTAATGTCCGAGGTTACGATATACAAATTGAGCGTCTCCTTTCCCTTAATTCGGACATTGTTGGCCAAACCAACAGAAAGCTTTCCGTTGCGATGTACCACTTTGATTTTTTCAAAAAGATTTTGATTGGCCTGAATTCGAACGCTTGACGCCACATCAGAAAAAGAGACGTAAGTTTTGAATCCCGAAGAAACTTCCAGAGCGCTAAAGTCAGTGATGTCATAATCGCGACTTTCAATTTCGGAAGAAACTCGAATAGTTTCTTGGGTACAGGAACTAAAACTACCCATAAAAACAAGGCCTAGTAAAAAATAAATAATTCGTTTCATGATGATTGTTTTTGATTGAAGGTTTTGTGATGCTGTTTTGGCGTATTCCCACGAATATCCTCTCCCAAAACGTTGGAAGTTTCAATCGTTTATTTCTTAGATACCTACATTAAATCCCTTTCTAACTGGAGTACTGGTTTCCAGTGAAAATTGATGGGTGACCACTCTTCTTGGTGAACCAACTGTGCAGTGCGAATAAAGACTTCTCCATTTTCGGAAAAAACATGACGGGTCTGGATGCCTACACCCTTTCTGAAGGCTTCGTTTTTTGATTTACTGGTCATTGCTAAGGTGTTTTTTGTATCGATTTCTTCCCATGTTGAAAATCCCCACTTTTACCGTCATCCCAGCGGAAAAACCGTTAATGTTCTTGATTACATCAGGGTCCAAATCCAACCGTGTGGAAAAGCGATAGCGCATTCCTACCTCCAACTGCACGTAGCGCGATAAGTTGTAAAGCATATTCACCCCGGGTTCAATAACGAACACCTCATCCCAATCGTCGCTATCCGTATCTATATCCACGTCGTCAGCACGGCTGTCTATCAAAACAGCTCCACCTGCTCCCATGGTCACAGGAAAAGAGAGGTTGATTTTCGAATCTCCAAAGAGTATCGGCTCAACGTGGAGTCCGGCGTAGCCCCCTGCTACATTCATAGTCTCGAGAATTGAATCCTGCAAAGCTTGCTGCGAATAGAATCCTACAGCAATAAAACCAACTTCAAACTGACGATTGGCCACGTAGGCCACGCGAAAAGCCCCATGAAAGGTGCTCTTGCCATCAATTTCGCCCAAGTAGGTACCCAAACCCAGGTATACACCATGCACCACGTTCCGGCGGTCGTTGAATTCGATGTAATCGTCCGAAGCATCAGTATCTTCTTGCGCCCATCCAGCAAAGCCACCCAAAAGGGTCAGAAAGCACAAGAATAGGATTGGTTTGTTCATTTTAAATAGATTGTTTGCCCTAAAGACAACTCGTTTTTTGAAAGGTTGCATATGTTCTTGTTTTTGATTGATTTTAATCGGAAATGATGACGATTCCCTTGATGCCGTTGACTGAGAAGTCTCCTTTCATACCGCTACCATAGCTGGCAGACACTTCCCTTATTTTTTTACCAGGGTTAGTCACCACGCTTTTCACGTTTTTAAAGGATTTGGGAACACGGAGCAGGCCTTGTTCCATAGTCGCCTCAAAATTGAACGACAAGTCGGATACATCGATTTTAATTTCTGAAGACTCTTGAACGATGTCGATTTCGGGGTTTACTTCTAAAATTTCGCCTACCTCGACCTCAGCAACGCGGAGGGTTAAAAATAATTTGGAACCTACTTTATGTATTTTTCCGTTTGAAAACTTAAAATCTCCACGTAGTACTTTTACTTCGTCGACCACCACCTCATCTTTACTGGAATACACCTCCAAATTGGAAACATTGCCCAAGTCGATTTCGCTACCACTACTGATTATTTTTAGTTTTCCAGCTGATTTAATGTCGATTGTACCGTTACTCATTTTTACATTGCCATAATCGGTACCTCTACAATTTAACTTTCCGAAACGCATGTCCGCTTTAAAGGCAGATATTTCATCATTAATCCATAGATCCCCGTGCTGTATGTCGGCCTCTAAATCGCCCTTCCATGAAGCCAATACTACATCCCCAAATTTATTGGTGACTTTTAATTCGGTAGAAGCCGGCAGGTATACCTCAAAGTCAATGGTGACATTGGTCTTGTCAAAGTCAAATGGATTTGCCTTGTTGAAATACCGTGCAAAAAAGCCAGAGCTTCTCTCCAAAATTTTAGCGGATACTTTCACGTAATCGCCTGCAGTAGTAACCTCTGGCTGAATACGGTCCAAAAGCTTTTTGGCGTTCTCATCCTTTCGATGACTCACCGTAACATTTATGGCAATCTGAACTTGTTCTTTGTCCCATCCGTTCACCACCACGTTGCCATACTTGTTTTCAATGTGTACGGTTCCTTGTGAAGAAACATCATAAGAGCGCTTCCAGTCTTTGGTGAGTTGGGTTTGGCCACTAAGGCTCAAAGGCAGCACCAAAAAGACTATTGCACACAGATAATTATAAAAGATAGCCTTCATCATGGGTTTCATTTTTCGAAGCATTAATCTGTCGTAAAAGGTTTTCAATAAGTTCAATGCGCTTTTTATAGTTTTCTACAATCGCTTCCAACACGCGTTCATTGTCCAAATTGTTTTGCATTTCCATTTTCAGGAGGTCATATTCAGCGTCCAACTCATCCATAAAAGAGAGAAACTCTTCCTTATCCGAATCAGTCAATCTTGGATGTTGCTGAATCAAATTCACTTGATGGGTGACCAGCTGTTGGTAGTGCATGTCGATTTCCATCAATTCTTGTGAGGCAAAACCCGCCTCGGTATCGAATTGCGGTTGGAAAAACAACAATGCCGCAGTCAAGGATAGCGCCAAAAGCACTGTAACCGACGCAGCTACTCGAACCAAAGGTTTTCTCCAAAGCGGAATTACCTTTTTCTCCGGCTGGAGTTCTTTTGAAATGCTTGACCATAATTTGTCTTTGTCCAAAGACTCATCGTCAAACGCTTTTCTATTTTTTTGGATGTACTCTTCTAAATTGTCCATTACATCTCATTTATGATTCCTATTAATTTTCGCTTCGCCCGATGGTACTGTGATTTGGATGGCGATGTGCTGATGTCCAGAATCTCACCAATCTCCACATGGTCATACCCCTCTATCAAATACAGAGTGATGATTTGGCGATACCCTTCAGGTAGTTGGGCAATGCCTTTTTTTATTTTTTCTACTTGAAGGGGTTGATTTACATCATTTGACTCTTCTGAGATGGCTTCTTCCGACACTTCCGCAGCAACAAAAACCATACGTTTACTTCGCAAAAAGTTGATGCTGCGATTTACTACGATTCTTTTGAGCCAAGCCCCAAAAGTGCTCTCAAAACGAAAGGAGTCCAATTTTTTAAAGGCTTCCACAAAACTTTCTTGCAAGATATCTTCCGCATCTTCCCTTGAGCTCAACAAGCGGTATGCGGTATTGAACATAGCATCCACATAGAGACTATACAGCTGGTACTGGGCGTTAGAGTTTCCAGCCTTACTTTGCTCTATTAAAGCTTGATGGGTTATGCGAACGTTAGCTTCCAAAAATTGCAATCGGTTATCCAATGCTAGCCAAAATTATATGTATTTCAACTATCCTAAAGACAACCTTAAAAAGAAAGGGTTGCACCTATCAGAAACTTTTTCAAAAATCCTGTGTAAAAGAACTGTTGAAAGAAGCTACTGTGGGTACAATTCAAGGAAAGTAGCTATTCTGAAGCTACGGGTTCGAAGACCTCAAAAGTGGTATTAAGGGTACCGGGTGAAGTGCTGGTATCAAAAATGGAAACCAAATAGGAATATTGACCTGGGCCCAAAGGAGTCTCTCCGACAAAGTCGGTAGGTTGGGCCACATATTCCTTGCCTTCAACTATGGCTTTCACATAACCATATTCATAGGCCGTGTCAAAAACATAAAACGAAGAAGATTCTCCAGCAAGGACTGTTCCAACGTCTTTTGTCATTAAAATGACTTCTTCAAAATCAAAATTGGTAGTGTTGGTGATTCGTACTTCAACCGCATTGGTTGGGGTTCTTAAATCGGTAGTTTCGGTATCTGATTCGTCACAACCAAATAAAACCAAAAACAGAAGGAAGAAGTAATGGGAATTTTTCATAGCAAAAAACTTTTTTCTTTTCAAATTCGAAAAAAAACGCCCCAAATCCATTGACTAAAGTCAAAAAGGGATTCTGTTAACCCCTTTTTTTGATTCGGCTAAGCGTCTCTGGTTTGATACCCAAATACTGGGCTATGTAATATTGGGGCACTTGATTGATGATTTCTGGCTTATGTGAAAGCAACCACCTGTAGCGTTGCTCTGGGGTTTGGGCTAGCAAACGAACATACATTTGGTCCAGTTCCGTATACTTTTCAGTTTGCCAATGGTTTGAAAATTGCTCCAGGTTTTTGCTAAATCCTATCAGACATTGAAGGCGCTCGTAGGGCATGACTAATAGTTCACAAACTTCAATGGCTTGTATTCGCAAAGATTCATTTCTCTGCTTGTTTGGGCGTGAAAAGAGTCCCATGAAATCTCCTGTCACAAAGAAATTCTGGATGAATTCTTCCCCTTCTTGCTGTACATATTGTCGTAAAATACCGCCGTTTACGAAGCCAATGTAATTGCTCCTTCTACCATTTTTAATCCAAAATTCCCCTTTTTCCAAACGAATGGTTCTAAAGAGTTTCGAAAAATCCTGAAACATTTCATCATCCAAATGAATGACTTTTCTCAACTCTTTTTTAATCAAATCCAGTTGCATGGTACAGGTTTAAAAGGTTGTCCCCAAAATTTGGGTAGTATTTGTCTGAGAAATCCCGGAAAGTTCGATTACGGTTTGGGATTCCTTATTTCCACTATGGGAAAGCGTTACATTTTTATGGATGGTAAAAAGCCATTGAGGATAGCTTCTTCGGGTAGCTCTTGTTTTCATTGCGTTGTTATTTACGGTTAGGGAATTAGAGGGCACATTGAGAAAAGTGCCCCCTTTTTTGGTTTATTTCTCGAGAGCTTGCTTAAGCAGTTCCATCCCTCGGGCATTGGTTTTGTCCATTTCTTTTTTAGCTCCAAACAACCACATGAAAAAGGCATCTACGGCTCCAGATTCCAGATGAAAGTCCTGGGTTACTTTGGTTCCATTAGAGGTGTTTTCAAAGGTGTAATCAAACGTCGGAGTTGCTTTAAAGGGCTTTTCAATGGTGCAAGCCATACCGATAAAGTTGCCTTCATCTATTTTTACGATTTCCTGATAGCCAAGGTCCTTGCCTTTGTTACCTTCCCAATGGTATTGGGCTCCAACCGTTCCATCGGTTCCTTTCACACTTGTTTTTTGCGAAGGGTCTACTTCCAGAAAGGGAGACCACTCCGGGAAACGTTCCAAATGTTTCACCATCTCAAAAGCTTCTTGCTTGTCAACATTTATCGTCACACTTTTGGAAATATCGATGGTTTTCAGTTTGCTGGAGCTTATCAACCCAATTGTGATAAAGCCAACGATTAGGGCTGCTATTAGTACTAGTATCATTTTTAGTTTCATTTTAAAGGATTTTCAATGTTAGGATTCCATCGGGATAATGTCGCGCACTTCAACGGTACCACCCATATGGAGAATTGGACAGCCCTTGGCCATTGTGACGGCTTCTTCCATACTTTGGGCTTTGACAATCATGTTGCCGCCCATGGTATATCCATCAGAAATATGGATGCCTTCTTGCGTGGAGGTATCCGCCGCAATTTGGATACCTTCAAAACCCAACTGATGGGTGGAATCCAATTTTTCTTGAATGGCGATGTTCCCGATAAAGGCACCCCAAGCTTGACGCTGTTCAGATAAATCTGCCTCGGTAGGTTGATACTCCGGATTTGGTGAATACCGGAAAATCATCATGTAGTTTTTTAATGTACTCATTGTATCAGTTTTTTGTGGTTAAAACTTTCTGATACAATATTAGAGTCCGCTTTTCAGGATTTTCTTGACCTATGACAAGAAAACGAACTTGCTAAAAAAACACCTGTTATTTCGCGGAGAGCAGTTTACGGTAAATACACAAGTGGAGAAAAATAATGGTAGCGGGCGCAAAGGCTGGAATAAAACAAAATGGAAATTCAGTAAGTATTTCAACCCCTATTCCTCCCTCATCAATGGACTTTTTGGTATACCAAAAGGCCATGAACGATGTCAATAGAATATCAAACAGACCAGCCGTATTCCAGAGCCAGGTATAAATCTTCGCATTGGGTAACTTCAATAAGTTCATTCGATACACTCCAATACTGGTCAAAGCAATAGCGATATCACCAAATCCTGCAAAAATGGAAAAGAGCGGTGGAACCAATGCATAATCTCCCAAAATCAAAAAGAACGTACCAATTAAGCGAAATAAATGAATGATGACCAAGTTTTCAATTGGGGCTGCGGCCAGAATTTGTTTCGTTATCGGAAGGTTGAAGACGACCCCACCTAAAAAGAGCAATAGTGGAAATGCTGTAAACAACATGATTTTGGGCGGAAGGGTGACTTCACTAAAGAGTCCTTGATAACAGGCTATGGTGACGTAAAGAAGGTAGATGGCATAAAAAAGCACGATTCCCCCATACATGTTTATGGATTTAATGGGCAGTTCGGCGCGTTCCGTCCCCCTTCGCGCAGCACTTGCCACTAAGTTTATTGGAATCAACATTGCAAATAAGAACAGTAGGGAAATCCAAAATGGAATTTTATGGGTAAAGAGATCCATGAGTGTTGTTTGGTTTTTGTTTGGTTACTTCTTTTCGGATTCTGCTTAGGGAGCTGTCGGTGATGCCCAAATAGGTTGCAATATGTTTTAAGGGAACATTTTGCATAATCTGGGGTTTGGTTTTCATCAATTCCAGGTAGCGGTCTTTGGCGGAATCACTAATCATGGAAACCGAGTGATTTTTTAATTCAAAATAATTGGTGATTAATCGGGTGCGTCCCACTTCACGGAAGGCTTCGATACTAAAAAGCTTCATGAAATCAGTAAACTGGATACGCCAACACTTACAGGGAGTAAGCGCTTGAATCGATTCTCGGCAGGGGGTTTTCAAGAAGTATGAATGCCAATCGATAACAATATCCGAAACCGTAAAAAACTTGGTGGTGATATCATTTCCATCCAAATCAATCGCGAAGGACCGCGCAAAACCCGATTCCATAAAGTAATAGTATGGTGCGATTTTACCCGATTCCATCAAAAACTGATTTTTTGAGAACGAAGTCGCCTCAAATTGGGCTAGAATAAGTTCCAACTCTGGGGGAGTAAAATTGGAAGGTTTGAAAATGGTTTTTAAAAAATCGTATTCCCTCATGAACCTATTCACGGTTTCCTGCGATTGAATCCCTAAGTCGAAGCATTAAGATACTGTAAATGTCCGTAAAACCAACATGTGAGGTATGATTTATGCCTTTAAGTGCCTCATACACTTGTTTTGAGGCTTCGGGCTGCCATGAGATGTCTTTATCACCCTCTTCAACACCATAGTTTTGTCGTATGATAAAGGAAGTAATTCCTCTCACCAAAGCCTCATTCATTTCATACTCAAAAGAAGGGTCATCACTTTTGCCAAAGTATGTTTCGAACATTTCTGGAAAAATCGGGTCAACATATAGGTGGCTCATTTCATGGATAATGATGCGTCGGGTATCTTCATCCCATGGCAAAATGGAATCGTTTTCTGGAAACAAAGCCTCTTCACAAAAACTTCCTAATAAAATTGTGCGTTCCGCTCCAGAAATGTCCAAAAACATGATGGCCTTGTTCGTAACGTTGTTCAGTGGGTCGAAACAAATGTTCAAGACTATCTCCTTATTGGACTTGAAGAAAACACCCAATTTATCGTGAAGCTTGTTGCTTCGTATGGAATCCAAAAGTTTTTCCTTTTCAGGTAAGTCTCCCTTCCAAGAAAATCGGGTTTGCTTTTTAAAGCTCGCTAGTAATTGTCCCAAACTATCTAGGTTCGCCCCATACCAACCATACTGACTCTTCAAAATATCTTGGTCGACATTCTCCTTCAAAATAAAATCATCCGTAAAACAAAGCCCCAAAACAGGTAAGTCAGCATTCCAAACATCTCCCTCTCGTATGGTTTTAACCAAGGGATGTTGCTTGAATTTGAGATAAGGTATGTGATTCAATTCGTAGAAGCGATTGCGGCAGGGACGCAAATAGGGTTCAATACTATCCTCCAAGGCCAGGTTGTATGCCAACCGCAACAACTGAACGTTTTCGTCAATCTCAATTTCTACTGACGTATTTGGACGCTTTGCAGGTGAACTACATTGCCAGAAAACAGAGATGAGAAGACCAAAAAAAATCCTTTTCCAAAGCATTTGACGAAGTAACCATCAAAACTTCAAAAAAGGATTGATTTCCATCAAGGAAACCGAGAGAATCAGAAATCTCTATAAATCGAGTTTTACGATAATGAATTCTGACCTTCGGTTTACATCGTGTTTTTCGTTGCTGCACCGCACGCCATTTTTGCACTCATTAAGCAAAACCTGTTCACCATACCCAATGGCACTTTGAATTCTATCGGCTTCAATACCTTGTGAGATGATATAGTCTGCTGTGGATTTTGCTCTTCGGTCTGAAAGACGTTCGTTGTAACCATCACTACCTCGAGAATCAGTATGCGCCTCGATTTTGATAACCATTTTTGGATATTCTTTCATTACCTCCACAATCTTATTAAGCTCTTGCGCTGCGTCAGGTCGGATATCTGCCTTATTCAAATTGAAATAGATATTGTCAATTTTGATTTTCAACACGCCATTCTCTTCCACAATAAGCTTATTCAGCTCTTTGGTAATTTCAAGCGGCACGTTGTTTTCAAAATCCTTGACGTCAGTTGTTGTGAACTTCTCTTCGTTGGGTAAAAAGCCTTCTTTATCGATTTTAATGAGGTATTCCAGCTCGCATTCCAATTCCATATCGAAGCGGAAAGCACCATATGGGTCGGTAGTAGTCTTCCCGAGTAAGGCTCCTTCGCCATCATACAGGGCGACATTGCCATCCACAATGGGTTGTGCATTGGCCTTGCGAACAACGGTTCCTTTCACAGTTTGAATACAGGGCTCCTCCAACCGCTGAAAACTGTATACATCATCATCTCCCTTGCCTCCGTCGCGATTGGACGAGAAATACCCTCGATTCGCACTTTCTTTTACGATATACGCGAAATCATCCTTTTTACTATTCAACGGACTGCCCAAGTTCATCACAGGACCAAAACCATCTGCACTAAGGTCACTTTCAAAAACATCAAGTCCGCCGAGTCCTAAGTGACCATCCGAAGCAAAATACATTTTTTCCTCAGTGATGTACGGGAACATTTCCCTACCACTTGTATTGATTTGAGGGCCTAAGTTCATCGGTTGCGAATACGTACCATCTTCCATAATCTCTAGCATGAAGATGTCCGTTCCGCCAATGCTTCCCGGCATGTCGGAAACAAAGAACAGGAATCTGCCGTCAGGACTCAATGCCGGTTGCCCTACGGAGTAGTTTTCGCTATTGAATGGCAACTCTTCCGCTTCAGTCCATTCACCACCTCTCAATTCTGATTTGTACATTTTGAGGTGGTTGGTTCCCTCCTCATCCCGCTGAAGGTCTCTATTCGTATAATTGTTTCTTGTGAAGTATACAGTGTTCCCTTCAGGTCCAAATGCTACTCCCGCCTCATGGTAGCGAGTATTTAGAATTTCTGAAAAAGGTAATACCTCTGTTAAATCTGAGCCCAATTCAATCGTATCGGCCATAAACAAATCCAAATACGGTTGGCGGTTCCAATGGTAAACCCGGGTTTCAAACACCAACGAATCCCTACTGGAAGCAAATACGATTTTATCTTTGTAAAACGCAGGTCCAAAATCGGCTACTTCTGAATTTATGGCCAAGTTGGAAACAAAAAACTGCGGTTGTTTGTCCATAATTTCATCCAAACTGAAGTCGTTGTTTTGGAGCTGGGCTACTTCGAACGTTGTCGTATCGATTTTCTTCTCATAGATTTTCATCAAGGCTTTGGCCAAATCGTATTTGCCGGTTCCCTTAAGGGCATGTACATAACGAAAGGCGTACTCTTTGGTCACTTCTTTTTCGTATTTGGAAAACAGTTTTCCATACCATTTTACGGCATTTTCCATGTCGGTATTGAAATAGTACGCATCGGCCAAACGTTCCAAAACATGCTGGGAATCGTTTCCCTTGTCTACCATGTATTGGTACTGCTGGGCAGCTCTTACATAAAAAAGGTTGTCAAAGCTGGAATCGGCATTTGTGGATTTCATTTGGCCTTGCAGAGCCGAAAAAATCAAAAGGAAGCCGAGGAGGAGGTTGGTTTTTAAGCTTGGCATTTTAATAAAATCTTGGTGATTTAAGTCTTTTTTCAACGGTTTTGAATTCATATCTCAAGAATATCTCATGAGTTCCGCTTGTATAATCGGTCAAGTCTGTGGTGGTCAGGTCGTAGGCATATCCTACGCTTAGGTCGGGTGAAATCTGAAGGCCGAACAGCCCAGAAAATGAATCGTCCCAACGATAGGCTACTCCAAAGGTAAGGGTTTCTCGGATCATAGCGTTTGCGGAAATATCTGCGATGATGGGAGCTCCCGGCACCCACTTCACGAAGAAGGCGGGTTTGAACTGAACATCAGGGGTCATATTGAAAATCTTTCCCCCAATCAAAAAGTAGTGCAGGCGTTCCGTGGCAATCACCTGTTCTTGGCCATTGTAATGTTCTTCAGAAAAGAAATTCGGAACGGCCAGCCCCAAATACCCTTTGGAATTATGATAATATACCCCAGCTCCAATGGTGGGGAAAAATTTGTTTTCAATATTGTTCTGAAAAGCGATATCAGGATTTTGTGTTGACCCTTCGGTGAAATCTACATTGAAAAGCCTTCCTCCAGCTTTTAATCCAAAAGATAGCCTTTTATCGGTATCGTTCAATCGCAAGGTGTACGAGAAATTCCCGTCGATAAAAAATTCGTTCGCAGGACCCAAAGCGTCGTTGGTCAACACTAAGCCTAATCCTACATTTTTTCCAACAGGTCCGTCAACAGCCAATACTTGTGTGGTTGGTGCCCCATTGATACCTACCCATTGCGAGCGGTGCATGACCAGAGCGGACAAATGCCCTCTAGAGCCGGCATAGGCTGGGTTGACATTCAAGGTGTTGTACATGTATTGGGTATACTGTGGGTCTTGCTGGCCATGAAGCGCAACACCCATCAGCAGTGCAATAGTCAAGAAAACTAGGTTGATTTGACCTTTCATTTTTTGTGTGTTTTTGTTCTTTACCGTCCTCATTGCGCTATCTGTTTATGTATAACCAATCCGTTCTTGGCTCAGAGCCATCTCCTAAATCGAGGACATAGTAATAAGTGCCCACTGGCAGTAAATCTCCCTTCTTAATTGTGGCTCTACCATTGGAGGTGCCATCCCAATCATTGTTGTAAGAACGCTGCTCGAACACCAGGTTCCCCCAGCGATTGTATACCTGCAGAAGATTATTTGGATATTGCGCGATGCAATCAATCACGAAAGTTTCGTTCACGCCATCTCCGTTCGGTGAAAATTCATTGTATACGTTCAAACAGCTGGGTTCAACCGTAGCTTGAGCGCTATCATTTGAACTATCCACATCAAGTTGGTCTACAAAAGACAGGGAGGCAGTGTTCAAATAGTCCGTACCATCCAAAACCTCAACGGTTAAGGTTAAAGTAGCTGTGGATTGCGCATCCAAACTAGGAATATCCCAAAAACCTGAGACCGCGTCATAGGTTCCATTGGTGGCTTGTGCTGCACCTAACTGGTATCCAGCAGGAATCTGCTCTTCAATACCGATGTTAGTGGCAGGTTGGTTTCCTTGATTGCTAGCAGTGATGGTAAATACCACATCATCACCAATTTTTGGTGCTGGATTGTCCACCGTTTTGGTTAAAGCGATATCGGTGGTTTGTGGTGTCACAAAAGCAGAGGCTTCGTCATCATCTTCAAGACCATCATTTAAGTCGTCTACATCAAACCCTGAACCAGGGTCACTATCCGGGTCAGCGGAATTACTTGCGGTTACCTGGGCCTGATTTAAATACTCATCAGTCGCTCCCGTAGGCGCATTCACTACAGCAGATACGATAAGTGTTTCAGTAGTTCCATTGGGAATGATGCCATTCAAAGACCAAATTCCCGTTTCGTCATTATAAATTCCCGCAGTCGAAATATAGGATTGGAAAGTGTACCCCAATGGAAGTAAATCGGTGACGATAACTCCTCTAGCTCCACTGGTACCTCCATTAAAGACACTAATGGTAAATTCTACGCCATCGCCAACATTAGGTTCTGCTTCATCAACCGTCTTGGTTAAGGAAAGGTCAGCTATTCCATCCGGTCCAGGTACCACCGTATCTTGGTCATCTTCTGAATTCAAGTTATTATCTGGTGTGGAATCGGGATCAAATGTATCTAAGGCAATCAACTCTGCCGTGTTCGCGTACTCTCCTGTTGGAAGCACCGTAGCGGTGATTTCCAGGGTAGCGGTTGCTCCATTGGCCAAGGAAGCTAAATCCCATGCGCCTGTAACGTTGTTGTAGACACCCGCGGATGGAAGGTCTCCTACAAATGTATAGCCTGAAGCTAAAATATCTTCAATGACAAGTCCCGTGGCCTCATTGGGTCCATCATTGCTTACTGTAATGGTAAATGTGATGTTTGACCCTACTGATGGATTGATAATATCTACGGTTTTGGTCAGCGAAATATCTGTCAAAATTCTTGGTCGTGTTAGCTGTTCATCTTGGTCATCCTCGGATAACACATTGTTGCCAGGTGCAGAATCTGAATCCAGTTCGGTAACTGCGATAACCTCAGCAATATTCGTATAAACACCTGTAGCATTTACTTGAGCAGTAATGTTGAGCATTTGTGTGGTTCCGCCTGCCACAATAGGCAAACTCCACAATCCAGTCCCAGCATCATAAATTCCGGCAGAATCATCTGAAACATAGGTGTAGCCCGAAGGAAGCAAATCAGAAACTACCACGTTGGTAGCGTCACTCGGACCTTCATTCACCAAGCTTAGGGTAAAGACCACGTTATCCAAGACATCCGGTGTCTCATTATCCACAGTTTTTGTGAGGGACAAATCAGCTACTGGAATAGGTGTTGTACCTGCACTATCTTGGTCATTTTCAGCAACCACACCATTGTTTGGCGTACTGTTAGGGTCAAGATTACTGGACGAAAACACTTCTGCAACATTGAAATAATCACCCGTAGGGTTCACCAAGGCGACAATATTCAAGGTTTCAATAGTTCCATTTGGAATGACTCCATTTAACTGCCATATGCCCGTTGTTGGATTGTATACTCCTGCCGTTCGGTTGTTCGATACATAGGTATATCCGGAAGGAAGCAAATCTTCAATTTGTACGCCCGTCACGTCACTTGGTCCATTGTTTTCTACACTGATGTTAAAGATTACTTCATCTCCAACTCTTGGCGACAAAACATCTACTGACTTGCGCAATTCCAAATCCGAAACCAAAACCGGAACGGGTTCAATGGTTTGTTGGTCATCTTCAGTGTCATCATTATTCGCAGGCTCTGAATCAATATCTCTTTCTGCCAAATCTGTTAGTTCGGCAATATTGGTATACTCACCATTTGCCAGTACATTAGCGGTTATTACTATAGTTTCGGTATCACCATCATCTAAATTTCCTACGGTCCAAGAACCATTCAAGGGTTCATAAACACCTCTTGTAGGCACAGCACTAACAAATTCATATCCTGAAGCCAAAAAGTCGGTCACCACAATATTGGTAGCATCACTTGGACCATCATTTGTGACCGTTACCGTGAATACAATTGGTGCACCCACGTTTGGGGTCAAATCATCTGCTGTTTTGGTTACCGAAATATCAACCAGTTGGATTGGTGTAACCTCAACTTGGTCTTGGTCATCCTCAGCCAAAACATCATTATTGGGTGTGGAATCCACATCCACTTGGTCGTGTTGTGTTACTTCGGCAGTATTCAAATACACTCCAGTGGTATTGACCGAAGCCGTAATATTAAGGATAGTCGTGGCGCCACTGGCTAGAGAACCAATATCCCAAACCCCAGTACCATCATCATAATCCGTTCCGCCATCATCCGATTGATAGGCAAACCCAGACGGAATCACGTCCGTTACCTGTAAAGAAGTTGCTTCACTAGGGCCTGCATTGGTAACAGTCAATGTAAATACCACATTTGAATTCACTTCTGGAGTAAGATTATCCACAGTTTTGGTCAAAGACACATCAATAATTTCGACTGGTGTGATGGTTACATCATCTTGATCGTCCTCCGCCCCAAGATTATTGTTTGGTGTAGAGTTGATATCGAATGCGTCTGAAGCTGTTATTTCAGCAACGTTAGTATAATTTCCAGTAGGATTCACCAAAGCATCAATCACCAAGGTGTCCGTTGTTCCGGCATTTAAGGTTCCGACTTGCCAGAGGCCTGTTCCCTGACTGTAAATACCAGCGGTTGCGCTGTACAGTACAAAATCAAACCCGGTAGGAAGTAAGTCTGTAACCTCCACATTAGTGGCATCGTCCGGTCCAGTATTGCTGATGGTAATTTCAAAACTAATTTCCTCTCCCACATTTGGTGTCAAATCATTATCTACCACAATTTTGGTCAAAGAAAGATTCGCCTGTTGTGGGGCCGCAGTCGTACTATCTTCATCATCCTCACTTTGGTCTCCATCATCATTATTGGGCGTGCTATCGGAATCAAACTGGTCTGAAGCCGTCACTTCCGCAACGTGTGTAAACTCACCTGCTGCTCCGGTAGGCGTCAAAACCGTTGCTTGAAATGTAAGGGTTTCCGTATTGGACCCTACAGGCACATTCAATCCTGACCATTGAATGGTATTCGTAGCTAGACTGAACGAACCACCATCGCTAATTCCTGTAATGTTTCCGTAACCGGCCGGAACCAAGTCTGCAATGGAAACACCAGAAGCGGCATCAGCACCCAGGTTACTAAGGTTGATGGTAAAGGTTACAACATCCCCCACATCAGGGGCTGTATTGCTAGCGGTTATTTCCAATTCAATATCTACGACTTGAGGAGTGACCTCGAAAAAGTCTTCATCATCTTCATCCTGATCGCCATCATCATTACCTGGTTCACTGTCTGGGTCAAATTGGTCAACCCCGGCGAGTTCCGCAGTGTTCAAATATTCATCAGTAGCTCCAGCTGGTGCGTTTACCGTCACTTCATAAGAAACGGTAGTACTTCCCACAGGCAGGGCACCAATATTCCAAGTGATAAAGGTTCCAGCAATGGCAGAACCGCCATTGTTTACAGTTCCTAAAGTATATCCGGATGGAACAATATCTTCTAAAACCACGTTGGTGGCATCATTTGGACCCGCGTTGGTCAAGGTTAATTCAAATACAACGGTATCCCCAACATTTGGTGTCGCGCTCGAAGCAGCACTTATGTTCTTTACCAAACTCAAATCCGAAGCATTTGGCGTTACGGATTCTGTGTCTTGGTCGTCACCTGCGCCATCGTTTGGTGTACTATTTGGGTCAAATTGGTCTGAGGCCGTTACTTGGGCAGTGTTATCATATTCTCCAACCGTTCCTGTCGGTGCATTCACCGTTGCACGATAGGTCAAAGTGGTTCCCGTTAGTGGTACTGAAGTTAAATCCCATAAAATGGTGGAGCCTCCAAAATTGTAAATACCACCGTTGGATACACTTCCTGCGACAATCGTATATCCAGAAGGAATAACATCTTCAATAGAAACATTGGTTGCTATATCCGGACCTGCATTATTGATTTGAACGGTAAAGGTGATTTCTTGGCCTACTTCAGGATTGCTCTCACTTACAGATTTATCCAAAGAAAGGTTTGCCTGCTGCGGAGTCAACGTAAGGGTTACCTCATCGTCATCGGGTAAAGTGTCTCCCAAGTCATCCACCCCAGGTCCTACTGCGGGGTCACTATCTGAATCGGGCTGATTGCTTGCTGTGATTTGTGCACTGTTTGCATATTCACCCACCGCACTCGTTGGAGCGTTCACTGTGGCTTGATATGTTAAGGCTATGTTTCCGCCAGCGGGCACGAACAAGCCTGACCATTGGGCTGTATTTCCTGCAATACTTCCTCCTGCATTCACTGTCGTAAGGGCAAAACCAACGGGAAGCGCATCCTCAACTCCTACGCCAGAAGCATTGCTTGGTCCAGCGTTGGAAACAATCAATTCAAAGGTTACCGAATCACCAACATTGGGGGTTGTTGAACCAACAATCACGTTCTTGGCAATACTCAGGTCGACTACTTCGGTAATACCAGTAGTAACGGCATCTTCATCATCCTCGCTTTGGTCACCATCATCGTTATTGGGCGTACTGTCTATATCAAATTGGTCAGCCGCGGTCACCTCAACTACATGGGTGTATTCTCCTGGCGAACCTGTTGGCGCTTGAACAGTTGCTTGAAAGGTCAAGGTTTCGGTATTGTTCCCCTGTGGAATGGTCAATCCATTCCAGGAAATGATTCCTGTACCAGAATTAAAAGTACCCCCTGTGAGCCCAGTGACATTTCCATATCCGTCAGGTACCAAGTTCTCCAAATTCACGCCAGTGGCGTCAATAGTACCCAGATTGCTCAGGTTAATGGTAAAGGTTACAACATCTCCCACGCATAGAGCGGTATCAATTACTGAAATGTCTACATCCGAATGAATTACATCTGGAGTGGTTATGGTAAATGCGGATTCATCATCTTCACTTTGGTCGCCATCATCATTATTGGGTGTACTGTCCGGGTCCGGTTGGTCGGAGGCGGAAACTTGTACGGTGTTCTCATATTCATCTGCAGCTCCAGTAGGAGCATTAACGGTCACTTCATACGTTAGTGTTGTCGTTCCAACAGTCAAGGATGCGATATCCCATGTAATGGTATTTCCAGATAAAGTGCCTCCATTATTTATCGTTCCGATAGTAAACCCTGCAGGAACCGTATCTTCAATCGAAACATTGGTGGCGGTTTGCGGACCATCATTGGTTACATCCACTTCAAAAACCACAGTATCTCCTACATCTGGCGTAGCACTGGAAGCTCCACTGATTCCTTTGGACAGACTTATATCCGCAACATTGCCCGTAACCTC
>CALBPG010000077.1 GCA_937899065.1 uncultured Allomuricauda sp. | reverse complement strand
TTTCCATGCTTTTCTTGCCTTTGCCAAATCTTCAGGAGTATCTATTTCAATTCCTGTGACTGCGGTTTCGACCATTTTAATCTTTTTTCCGTATTCCAGAAAACGAATAGCCTCAATTTTTTCTTTTGCCTCTAAAGGTTTCATTGGTAATCGTTGAAAATCCATTAGGGCTCTCTTCCGAAAGGCATAAATCCCCTTGTGTTTAAAATATGGGGCATTCACGGATTCATCTCTGGGATATGGGATGGGCGAACGTGAAAAATAAAGCGCAAAACCCTCATAGTCCACAATAACCTTAACCGTATTGGGATTTTCGATTTCATCCCAATTTTGAATCGGAGTCATTAAAGAAGCTAAATCTATTTCCTCAGCTTCATCTTCCCGAAAAACCTGAATGACCTTAGCCAAACTTTCCATTTCGATAAAAGGTTCATCCCCTTGCACATTGATGATGATATCCACATCCATATCTTCAACCGCCTCAGCGATTCGGTCACTTCCACTTTCGTGTTGCCTTTGACTCATAATATATTGCCCACCAGCGTTTTCTATGGTTTCCGCGATGATTTTGCTATCCGTAACCACAAAAACAGCGTCAAAAAGTCCAGTTTCCGTAGCCGCCTCCATAGTCCTAACAATGACGGGTTTGCCCTCCAAATCTTGCATGAGCTTCGCAGGAAAACGTGACGCTTGATAGCGCGCTGGAATCATAGATATTACTTTCACCCTGAGTTCTTTTTTCGTGGACGTAATTTTCGATAAATCCGAAAGGTAATGACCAGTATAATAATGACCAATATCGCCGCAATTGGGGGCACCAATATAGATGCCGTTGAAACAGCAACCGCTGTTCCTGTTTCAACCACCGATACCACAGGATTGGCCAAACCGCCCGTAGTGGCGGATGAAGTTAATCGCCCTGCGGCATTCGCTCCTTTTATAATTGTTGCACTACCTCCCCCTGCAATAATTGCCAAGGCCCATGTAGTAACGGGGTCCAAACCTGCAACGGAAGACACCATCGCCGCGGTACCCGCTATTCCCGCTAAGGGTATCGCAATGCTATCCAAAAGATTATCGACCCACGGAATAAAATAGGCGAAGATTTCCACCAACATAGCGACACCCAGAGTAATCAAGGCGGGTAGGCTACCAATCCAAGCCCATTCCCCATTAAGTTCCCAAAACCCAGAAAAGGCAGCCAAACTCAAGGCGAAAAGTGGCAAAAAAACTCGGAATCCAGCAGAAGCTGCGAGACCAATGCCTAGAAAAATACTTATCATGGATTCGGGTCCGATATTCATGGTAATCGAAAATACGCCTTTCCTATTCAACAAAAAAATCGTCCTTGAAACCTATCAAATAAAGCTTTTGTTGTGAACGGGTTACGGCGGTGTATAACCATCGAAGGTAGTCTTTGTCAATGCCATTTGGGAGATAAGGTTGCTCCACAAAAACGGTTTGCCATTGCCCACCCTGAGATTTATGGCACGTAATAGCATACGAAAACTTCACTTGAAGCGCATTGAAGTATTTGTTGTTTTTGACCCCTAAAAACTGTTTGTATTTTGATGTTTCATGCTGAT
Source organism: uncultured Allomuricauda sp. (assembly GCA_937899065.1). Taxonomy (GTDB): domain Bacteria; phylum Bacteroidota; class Bacteroidia; order Flavobacteriales; family Flavobacteriaceae; genus Flagellimonas. The sequence continues at coordinate 6,073 of CALBPG010000077.1, read as the reverse complement.
AATCAGCCAAAACTTCTTGATAGAGTCGGTTGCCATCTTCATAACTTAAAGAAGGGGTTTCTGCGCTAATCGTATCGAGTAGCAATACGGTCTCAAAAGGTCTTTGATTTGGATAATCCACCATTTGAACACGTACTTCGGCGAACGTAAATCCATACAATTCTTTAATCGCAAAAAGCTCTAGGATTTCAATGATGTCCCCATTGGCTACGAAACCGGCTTCCGAACTGGTTTTTAACCAGAAATAATTGTTCTTGACCACCATCATGTAATCCCCTACCGCAATTTGATTCTCCAAGAATAGAATTCGCTCACGTATATTCTGATTGTAGAGATTCGCGCGCTTGTTCGAACGGACCACAATCACAGTGTCTTCTTTCACGTTTTCTCGATAAGCGTCTTCAATAGCTTCCAAGATATCCGGTCCATTTTGAAGGCGCACCAAATCCGTAAATCCATCCAAATTGAACCGAAATTCCTCGTAGAATTCATCTTGTATTTGTGTTCGGAGGTTGGTGGCGTTATGTAGAATTCCAGAACTATCTGACTGTCGCATCACTTCGTCCAATTCGAGGCAATCTACCTGTTTGTTGTATTGTAGCCCCAGCTGGTTTTCATCCAATGCAGGACTCATGGTCAGTTTCACAGGAGGTAGCTGTGCGGTGTCCCCTATTAATATGAGCTTGCACCGATGGCCGGAATACACGTATTGCATCAAATCATCCAATAGTGAACCATTTTCAAAAAGTTTGGAATCCGCTGGGGTATCCGAAATCATAGAAGCTTCATCTACCAAAAAAATGGTGTTGCGATGCTTGTTGGGCGAAAGCACGAACTGCACCCCGCCTCCCTTCTGTTTTTTCGGAAAGTAGATTTTCTTGTGTATGGTCAAAGCCTGAGTCTTGGAGTACAAAGACATGACCTTGGCAGCACGTCCGGTGGGTGCCATAAGTACAGAAGCCATTTTCACTTTCCACAAGGAGGATACCAGCGTTCCTATAATCGTGGTCTTTCCCGTACCCGCAAAACCCTTTAAGACAAAAAGGCGGTCGTTGGATTTATGAAACACGAACTCGGAGAGTTTGCCTAAAGCCAACCGCTGTTTCAGGGTCAATTCATAAGGGAATTTCTCCTCAAGTTTTCCTAAAAAAGTGCTGGGTGTAAGTGCTTCCATACCGCCTAAATATAGGGCCGAATTTTATAGCAAAAACTTTCGTGATTAAAAAAAAATTGTAGATTTGTCTATAACCGCTAAATTAACTCAGAAAGACTTTTTATATGTTAAGTTTAATTCTTATCATCGTTGGTATTTGCCTAGTAACCGTAGGTTTGGTATTTGTTATCGATAGGTTTCTACCCGGCAAACTCAAGCCTTTTTTAGTATTGGGTTTTGGACTTTTAAGTATTTTTTTAGGATACAAAATTTACGAGTCCATCAACGCTCCAATTGAATTCAACAAGGTACGCAAAGAACGTTTCTCACAAGTTATCGCAAAGTTGAAAGATATCCGTGATTCACAAGAAGCGTACAAAACAGTAAATGGAAAATTCGCCAAGGATTTTACCAGTTTGATTCAGTTTATCGATACAGGCAGCTACACCATCACGCAGCAAAGAGATTCTTCTTTTATGAAATTTGACGATGCTTACGGTATTGAATTGCAAAAGGACACCGTTATCATTGATACTTTGGGTTTTGTAAAAGTGAAAGATTCTTTGTTCAAGGCAGATAACCGCTATAAAACTATGATGGACGTGCCTTATGCTCAGAGTAATGAGAAGTTTGAGATGAAAGCAGATATTTTGGATACTAAAGGATACATGTCTCCTGTATTTGAAGCCAAAGTGGCCAAAGAGATAGTACTATACGATCAGCCAACAGATTTGCTGAATCGAGAAAAAGCACACCAAAGTGTGGAAGAGGTTAATGGTGCCGAAATCAAAGTAGGCTCGCTAACCGATGTAAGCACAAATGGCAACTGGCCTCCTATTTATGACTCAAAAGGAGACTAAAAATACCACTGAAGATTTTAATAAGTTGTCCATTCAAGTTGGCTTGAATGGACTTTCTTTTTGTGTACAAGACACTGTAAATCAAGAAGTCTTGGCGTACGAACGGGTTCCTTTCAAAGTGCACTCTACGCCGTACCTTTTGCTCAAAGAGCTGAAAACCATCCTGAACACCAAAAAAATTGAAAGCGCCAGGTTTGCAGAAGTGCTTGTGGTACATCGCAATGGATTGTTCAGTTTGGTGCCCAAATCCTTGTTTCAAACCGAAGAACTGCCCAACTATTTAAAGTTCAACGCCAAAATCATGGCCAATGACCAAATTGCCTATGATGTTTTGGATGACCACGAGATGGTAAATGTCTACATCCCTTTTACCAATGTGAACAACTATATTTTTGAACTTTTTGGTGAATTCGAGTTCAAACACAGCGGAACCGTATTGATTCATACGTTGTTGGAGCACAATAGAGCATCACAAGATACCTTCTGTTATGTTCAAGTTATGGAAAAGGAGATGGAGCTCGTGGTCATTTCTCAAAAGAAACTCCTACTGTACAACTACTTTGAGTTTAAGAATGATGAAGACACTTTGTACTACATCCTTTTTGTGCTCGAACAGCTGAATATTCCCGCAGAATCGGTTTTGTTACGCCTTTTCGGAAATGTGGAAGAAGGGGATGCCCTTTTCAAAAGGTGTCAGGAATTTGTAAAAAACGTCTCCATCTTTGTACCTACAAATTCTGCTGATTTCGCTGAGGATTTCAGTACCCAAAGTATTGACCTTACGGTTTTCAACAATCAGTAATGCGTATTATTTCAGGTTCCCATAAAGGCAGAAGACTCATAGCGCCTAAAAAACTGCCCGTTCGCCCCACTACCGATATGGCCAAAGAGGCACTGTTCAACGTGTTGCAACATCAATTTGACTTTGATGACCTTACCGTCATCGACCTTTTCTCAGGTACTGGGAATATCACGTATGAATTTGCGTCGAGGGGCACCAAAAATATTTATGCGGTTGACGCCAACAACCACTGCGTGCAATATATTTCAAAGACCTCCAAAGCTTTGGATTTTGATATCACAGTCTTAAAACAAGATGTATTTCGGTATTTGGAAAGGACTTCTCTCAAAGCTGACGTCATTTTTGCTGACCCCCCTTACGAACTATCACAAGCGGATTTGAGTCGACTGGTACAACTCGTTTTTGAAAAAGAACTCTTATTACCTGAAGGACAATTGATTTTAGAACATACACCGCAACGGGATTTCTCAACATTCGAACCCTTTGTTCAATCTCGTAAATATGGGAGCAGCGTTTTCAGTTTTTTTGAATAAAAGCAGGCCATAAGCCGGATTCTGTCGAGCCCTATCATTTATCTAGACCCAAGGTTACCCCGGGGTTCCAACCGCCTACCCTCCAATTTGGGCGTGCAGCCCTCAAACACTGGTTTACATGGCGTTTCACCGCATAGAGTTTACCTGATTTCACTACAGCCGAACTGTACTTGCTTTCTGTTGCACTGGTCCTTCCGCCAATGGCGGAGACGGATGTTATCCGCTATGCTGCACTACGGTGTCCGGACTTTCCTCCCCAATCCGAAGATTGCGGCGATAAGGTGGCCTGCTGCGCGCAAAGGTAACGGAATTGTTAATAAATACTTGAGCGATACCGATAGGACGAAGGGGATTGCAAACAGCTATTTTTATATTTGTTAAGCACAAAATACGCTCACTTGGAACCTTTTGTTGTATCAGCCCGTAAATACCGTCCCCAGACGTTCAAAGACGTTGTGGGGCAGCAAAATATTACCAATACGCTGCTGAACGCCATTGAGAACAACCACTTGGCCCAAGCCCTGTTGTTTTGTGGTCCTCGAGGTGTGGGAAAAACAACTTGTGCGCGAATCTTGGCGAAGAAAATCAACCAAGATGGTACCGAGCAAGCCGATGAGGATTTTTCCTTCAATATTTTTGAGCTGGATGCTGCCTCCAATAACTCCGTAGATGACATTCGCAGTTTGATAGACCAAGTTCGGATTCCCCCGCAAGTGGGAAAATACAAGGTCTATATCATTGATGAAGTGCACATGTTGTCACAAGCTGCCTTCAATGCGTTTTTGAAAACCTTAGAGGAACCGCCAAAGCATGCCATTTTTATTTTGGCGACTACGGAGAAGCATAAAATCATCCCGACCATTTTATCGCGCTGCCAGATTTTTGATTTCAAGCGCATTACGGTTAAAGATGCCACGGAATATCTCAAATACATTGCGGAACAACAAGGCATAGAAGCCGAAGAAGGTGCCTTGCATATCATTGCGCAAAAAGCAGATGGTGCCATGCGGGACGCCTTATCCATTTTTGACAGGGTGGTAAGCTTTTCTGGCAAAAATCTGACCCGCAAGGCGGTAACCGAGAACTTGAACGTCTTAGACTACGAGGTTTACCTCAAGACTACAGAATTGATTTTGGAGAACAACATTCCAGCTTTGCTGATGCTGTTCAACGAAACCTTGTCCAATGGGTTTGATGGACACCATTTTATCATAGGGTTAGCATCACACTTTAGGGACCTGATGGTATGCCAGCATCCAGAAACCCAAGGCTTGTTGGAAGTAAGTGAAGATGCTAAGGCCGATTATGCCAAGCAAGCGGCACTGACTTCGAAAGCCTTTTTGTTACAAGCGTTGGAAATCGCCAACGAAGCGGACATTAAATACAAAGCCAGTAAGAACCAAAGATTATTGGTCGAGCTTGCCCTCATGAAATTAGCCTCCATCACGTTTGATGGAGAAAAAAAAAACCGTGAATTCCTGATTCCCGCTACACAAACCCGCGGGATGGCCACGCTAAAACCTCCAGTTGAAGCAACCGTACCCTTATCCAAAAACATTTCAGAACCACCTTCTCAAGAATCCCCAAAGGTAGAGTCGCCACCCATGGAAGCGGTTCAATCGCCAATAGTTGAGACTGAAGCGCCTGTTTCCCAAGAAATGGAAGAAGTTCCTGCTACGGTAGCAGAGACCGAAGCGCCTGTTTCGGAAGCACCGGAGGTTGTTCCTAAACCCATCGCGATAGTCAAATCGGAAAAACGAGTTTCAGGACTTTCGCTATCGAGCATCAAAGCCAAAAAGGAGCACCAGAATACCAAAAAACCTGATGTAGTTCAGGAAGCATTACCTGAAGAAGCGTTTACTGAAGCTGAAATGCTGGAACATTGGAACACTTTTGTGGCCCAACTTGAAGCAAAGGGTAAAAAAATATTGGCCAGTAACTTACAGACTGATGTTCCCAAACTTAAAGACCAAAATACCCTCTGGATTGAGCTACCTAACAGTACCATGAAAAAGGAAATCGAGCGGGAACAGGGTGGTTTGATGCAATACCTTCGGGAAAACTTGAACAACCATGCGATTACATTGCACATTACCGTAAACGAAGAGGTTGCCAAAAAGTTTGCCTTTACGCCTGAGGAGAAATACGAAAAACTAAAGGAAAAAAACCCGGCAATTGAGCTTTTGCGTAAGGAGTTTGACTTAGACTTTTAGTCCAGATTTCAGTTGTCAGGCGTCAGATTTCAGGTGGTTTCCTTTCAAACTATAATAATACCGTCCAGCTATGGAAGACACAAATTTCACCAATGGCACGGATTAAATCAGCGTCAACCTGAACTTGCCTGCCCGTCCGTTTATGCGAGGTTCAGGGTCTGTTTTCATTGGTGCCATATTCTAAAAAGATGCTGAATCCAGTTCAGCATGACCTTAATGAGGTATGTTTCATCTAGACACGGATTTCACAAATGGCACGGATTCCTTAAGGGGTATATTCCGAACAGGCGAAGTGAGTGAAGGAATCTGTTTCAATGCGCAATTAGCAATGGACAACAAACAATGAACTGTTAACCGGCACCAAATTTCAGTTTTAGAAATGTGAAGTCTGCTATTGGGGCCTTTTTTGAATGAGATTCTGCGTCCCCGCCTGAATGAACGGGCAGGATTCATGTATTGACAATGTTAAGGCGTCACTCCGAGTGGTTTTGGCGTAGCCAAATAGTGTATAG
>CALBPG010000076.1 GCA_937899065.1 uncultured Allomuricauda sp. | reverse complement strand
GCCAAACGATTGGAATCTCCTTCCAAGAAATTCTCTAAATTTTTGCTTGGGTTGTGTTGTGATTCTATCTTGATATTTCGATTACCAGGAATCACAAATGGATTCTTCAGCTCTGGACTTTTTGAGGTAATAGGCACATCCAATTCTTGAGGTGCCATAGCCGTTCTATTCGAACTTGGAATTTGCTCTGTAAAAGGTTCTTTGTTACCATACTTGTTTTCCATCTTAATGATGTAAATAAGTTTGGCGTTTTTACCAAGCTCCTTCGTCAAGGCTACTTTGAGCAATTTCACATAGTGCTCTTCCAACCATTCGTAAAAAAATTTACTAGGAACCTGAATGCTCAATGCATTGTCGGTTAACTTGATAGGCTTTATAGGTTCAAACCAAGTCTTGAATGCCTGCGGTTGGATATTATCCTGGATAAAAGCCAAACAGTTGTTCCATACGGAATTTGCAGTAACACTCATAAAAGTTTTTCCTTGTTTGTTGGTTAGCTATAACGCCTTTTGATGCGGGAAATCAAGGTTTGTGATTACCCTTTTGGATGCGACAAATATGTAAACAAATCTTTTAAAAAAAAAATGTATTCCCAGTTGAAAGTATTGTTTTTTTTTCGCATGTTTCCTTCATGTTAACCAAGCCTTTAAATATATCATTTTTCATTTAAAATCATAATGGCAAATTCATTTTCTTTCCGAGTGCGATACGGAGAAACGGACCAGATGGGCGTGGTGTATCATGGGAACTACGCACAATATTTAGAGATGGGTCGGGTTGAATGGTTAAGGGCTTTGGGGATTACCTATCGGAGCATGGAAGAAAATGGCATCATGTTACCTGTAATTTCCTTACAAATGAATTTCAAGCAGTCTGCTTTGTATGATGATTTGTTGACTGTGGAGACCCGTTTGGTTAAAATGCCATCGGTTAAAATTGAGTTTGACTATACGATACGGAACGAAGCCAATGTGGTTTTGGTTGAAGCCAATACGGTACTCGCTTTTATGGATAAAAAAAACAAAAGGCCTATCCGATGCCCTGAATACATTCTTTCCAAACTGGAAGAATAGGATTTAGTCTACCTTAATACGTATTCCATATATTTTTTGAAAAGCGGTGTTCACCTCTTCCCATTGTGACTTTTCAATTTCCAATTGAATGGAACATTGGACTTCTATGGTTTGTGCAATGATTTTCAATCGCAATTGCTTTATGATTCGCATGACCAAATTCATTTGTGCATATTGAAAAAGAATCATCATCCTTTTGGTTTCTATTAAAGGAATGACCTTGGCGGTTTCCAGTACCGCTTTCGCGGAATCGCGATAGGCTTGTTTTAAACCACCAACGCCCAATTTGGTTCCTCCGAAGTACCGGACGACAGCTACCAAGACATTCGTGATTTCAAAAGAGCGAATTTGACCATGAATCGGGGTGCCAGCAGAGTGATTGGGTTCCCCATCATCATTTGCCCGAAACTGCGGAGATGCTGTGCCCAATTGCCACGCATAGCATACATGGTTTGCAGAGTCATGTTCTTGCCTTAATCCTTCTAAATGAACTTTCACTTCTTCTAGTGACTGAACGGGAAAGGCATATCCCAAAAATTTGCTCTTTCGCTCTTTCAGCAATACTGGCCCGACGGAGTGTTCAAGGGTATGATATGTTTCCGAAGGATTTTGACTCAAAACAGTGCAACTAACACGATACTCGAAATGGCGATACCGATGCCTAACCAATTCTTTTGGCTGAGACGTTCTTTAAAAAACAAAATACCCAAAAGGGTAGAGCATATGACGATACCGACATTATTCATAGTAAAAATCGAAGCACTGCTAAAACCTTTGTTTTCTAGGGCTCTAATCAAAAAGTAAATGGAAAAATAATTGGGAATACCTAAAACAATGCCCCCCAACAAATCTTTGATTTGGAATTTGGGTCGTTTTTTAAACGTAAAACCAATAAAGAGCAAACCGGTGAGTGCTGCGAATCCAAAAATCAAAGCCGAAAATAAGGGCACTTCGTCTGAGGTAAGATGAAATTCTTCAAAGTACTTCATACTGGAATCAATAATACCAGAACCCAAAAAAACCATGGCGGGCAGCAATAGGCTTTTGCCAATGCCTTGGGTCATGTCATCTTTTACGGAAGCGAGGTATACGGATAGCAACGCCAACAGAATCCCTAATATCTGTAATCCGCTCAAAGATTCCTTGTACCAAATCATCCCAATCAAAACAGGAATGGCCAAGGACATTTTGGTAGCCACTGAAGCTACAGAAACACCAGCTACTTGAGAGGTTTTGGCCATGAGATTGAAGATGAGAATAAAAAATACACCCAAAGCCACAGTGCCCCAAAACCAAGAAGTCTCATAAACTACTGAAACGGATGGGAGCTCGCCATACAACAGTAAGCCCGTGCAAAAAGCAATCAGGTAGTTGACTATAATGGCATACAACGTATGTACTTTCATAATGTCAAACCCCTTGAAAATTGCGAAAATTAGCGTGGAGCACAGAATGCTTAGGAGTAAATACAGCATTCTACAAATGGGATTTGAGTTCAAGGAAATCTTCCTGACCTACTTGTAAATGCCAAGTCTGCACGCCTAATTGCTGTGCTGAAACAATGTTCTCTAAGGTATCGTCTACAAACAAGGTTTCTTTGGGTTGGAGTTTGTTTTGGTCTAAAACGAACTGAAAAATCTCGGCGTCCGGTTTGCGCATCCCCATTTCATAAGACAGGTAAAACACTTCGAAAGCATTTTGAAAACGACCAAATTTTTCAGGGCCCATAACCTTCTTTACGTGGTCAATATGGATTTCATTCGTATTGCTCAATAAAAACAATCGATATTGCTTTTCTGCCGCAAGTTGTTCTAGAAACTCCAGTCTTTCCTCCGGGAAATCCAACAGAATGGCATTCCAGGCGGTAATTAGGTCAGAACGGCTTGCTTTTGGAAACCGTTGTTGCGTAGTATCCAAAAAGGCTTCGGAAGAAATGATTCCTTTTTCATAAGCATTGAAAACGTCTTGTAGTTCCGAATCAACATCAGTAAATCCGTACGGCATCATAGCTCGAGTGGTAGCGGGTTTGTCTAGATTGATAAAAACATCACCAAAATCTAAAATCAGATTACGAATCATAAGGAAGGATATAGTCTAAAGTATCGGTATGAATATTCTCGGTGTAGGATTTTAATCCCTTAGGTGTTGGCGCTGGAATACCTTCTCTAAGATTTTGGGTTCCTGTAAAAACACGGGCTTCATCCCAAAGGTTGGCATCAATAAACGTTTGGAGGGTTTGTAAGCCTCCTTCAACCATTACACTGGAAATATTTCGGGTATGTAAGGCATCACAAATTTGAGCGGCTATGTTTTCCGAAAAATCAATACCAATGGCTTCTGCAGCTTCTTCGTAAGTGTTGACCGTATTTTCAGTAAAAACCAACGTGGGTTGACTTCCATCCAAAATATGTGAATCTGGATTTACCCGTCCAGTCCGGTCCAAGAAAATACGGATGGGGTCTTTTCCGTCCCATAAGCGCGTATTCAACTTGGGATTATCTGCCAAAACCGTTTGCGTACCCACCAAAATGGCCTGTTCTTCGCCTCGCCATTGATGTACCCGCTGTCGGCTATGGGGATGGGAAATCCAATGGGGTTCAGCTTCAGAACTTCTTTGATCTTGAAGGGGAGCGATAAAACCATCTTTACTTTGTGCCCATTTCAAGATGATGTATGGACGATTCTTTTCATGAAAGGTCAAAAAACGTTTGTGGAGTTCACGGCACTCTTTTTCTAAAATTCCAGAAGTAACCTTACATCCAGCAGATTCCAACTTTTTAATCCCCCGACCGGCAACTTTTTCATGTGTGTCTTTTAAACCAATGTATGCCTCAGGAATTCCATGACTGGTAATGAGGTCGGCGCAGGGTGGGGTCTTTCCGTAATGCGAACAAGGTTCTAGCGTGACATAAATCTGTGCTTTGGACAGCTGGGTTTTGTCCTTCACGGAAGCAATGGCGTTTACCTCTGCATGGGCTCCGCCATAGGGGCTGGTGTAGCCTTCTCCAATGATTCTATCGTTACAAACAATGACGCAACCTACAGATGGATTTGGGGCTGCTGGCCCAATACCATTTTTTGCAATTTCAATACATCGGCGGATGTATTTTTCATGTATATTCACTCGACAAAAATAGGACATTACATCTCACTATGGAGCCTTATCGCATACGAGAAATTACTCCTGAAGATAACCAAGCCGTTACAGCCTTGGTGCGTCAGGTTATTGTTGAAATGGAAGTGCCCATAGAGGGTTCTGCCTATTACGATGAAGCCTTAAATGACATGTATAGCGCTTATCAAGAAGAAAACCACAGCTATTTTGTAGTAGAAGAAAATGGCGCAATCATCGGTTGCGCGGGTATCGGTCCTTTAGAACATGCCGATGGAAAGGTTTGTGAGCTGCAGAAAATGTATTTCCTTAAGGATGCTCGTGGCAAAGGGATTGGTGCCAATATGATTCAGAAATGTTTGGATGCCGCAAAGGCATTTGGTTTTGAAGCCTGTTATTTAGAAACCATGCCGAATATGATAGCCGCCCAAAAATTGTATCAGAAAAATGGTTTTGAATTTTTGGAAGAACGAATGGGCGCTACAGGTCATTTTTCTT
>CALBPG010000075.1 GCA_937899065.1 uncultured Allomuricauda sp. | reverse complement strand
CCTGCCAGATTGATTTTCTCCGCGTCCTTTTTAAAACCAACAACCGTTCGAATCTCCTCTCCGATAATGGGCCAAGAGATGATATTACTAGTCATAACCTACGCCCCTTCTATACAGGTGTCTAGAAACTGTTTAAAAGCGTCATCCGATTCAGTAATAAAGGGAGAAAACACATAATGGCCGCTGCTGAATGTAAGCCCAAGATCGTCCAAACGGGTTTTGAATTCTTTTATTGGAAATCCGTAGTAGGTGTTTTTGTCCGCATCAAAACCATAGTGTTCAAAATCTTCATAGCCCATTTTCTTTAGTGCCTTGAGCGTTGCTATCGGATTTTCCGCCATCGCATCACGAATGGAAAAAAGCTGGTACCCCAACTTGAATTTTGGATTTGGAGCGTTCATAAAAGACATCATAGGAAGGGTTGTTGCCATACTGGCCGCACCGCTCAATTGTAAAAAACTTCGTCGATTCATTTTGATTACGGTTGGGTTGGGTTCATTTTGAAATACCAGCTTCGTCTACGGTATCTGCTGGCTCACGATTTCAAGTTCTGTGCGAAAAGCTACAAATTTATCAGCAAAACGCTTCAAAGCATCTTGTCGCAATATTTGAGCATTCTCTTTATAATAGCGGTCCAAAGTGTCACGGTCTTTTGTGGTGTATTGCACTGAGTAGGTGGTTCCGCCCAGGTCTTCTTCTACCAACACTTTGGTCATTTTTGCGTGGGAAAACTTACCCGTGGCCAACATATCAGGAATATGTTTGTCTTTCATCCACAATAACCATTCGTCATGAACGGTGTCGTCAATGTTTATAGTCACATTATAAATTAGCATGTATTGTGGTTTGGGGGACTAAGGTAGGGCAAATCAATTGACCACATCGCCTCGTAAGCGTCTGAAATGTTTTCGCGCTTTTGGAAAATAATAGCTGTTGGGATAGTCGTAGATGATTTTTTCGTAATGCTCTTTGGCTTTTTCAGGAAGGTTGAGCTGATTGCGATACAATTCGCCCAAAGCAAAATGAGCATCGTCAGCTAAAATGTCATTGGCATAGAATTCTGCTATTTTTTGATAGTTGAACTTGGCTTCTTCAAACTTTCCTTTCCCTTCCAAAAGCTCTCCTTGCTTCAACAAGGCTTCGTCTTCTATTTTTTCACCTTTATGGTTCTCCAAAATATCATTCAGGATTTGAATGGCTTCTTCGGTTTTGTTTTGATAGGCAAAAAGGTCGGCGCGCGCGAATTTTTTAAGTGCAGTTTGTGTGGAGTCCTCATGGGAATTGTCAGAAATAATCAAACTGAGTTGCATGGCGTCGTTGGCGATAAGCTGCGAAGTTGAACTACGTAACACCTTAAGTTGAGTTAAGGCCCAATCAAAATCCCCTTTGTAAAAACTGGTTTGTGCCACTTTGAAGCGTGCATCTTGACCCAGCACGTCGTTTTTGAGACTTCGCTGTACTTGGGTAAACGTTATTAAGGCTTGGTTGAATTTTTGGTCAAACACCAAAATATCGCCCAACGCCATTTTGATTCTGGCCTTGGTCATTCGGTCGAGATTTGGTTCCAAGTTTGCTTTCAACAAGGCAATTGCCGGAGCAGGGGTATTCTTTTTAAACGTTAGAAAATCGGCATAGGCTATTTGAAGGTATTCCGTTTGTGCGATGGCGGCATATTCCGCTAAAAGGGACTGAAATTTTTTATCGATGGCTGGGTATTCTTTGGGAGCAGCATCCAATAACTTGATTTCGATGCGTTTTAATTCGGCATTCAAAACGGTTCTGGGATAACGAGCATTATCCACGATAAACGCGAAAATATCGGAGGCGATTTCGGTTTCTGCATCATCCAAAGCAATCCGTCCCAAATTTTCCATTCGTTCCATGCTAGGTGCTTCGGAGCGTTTGATGATGGCCTTTTCTTGGGTAAAGGCACTTTTGTATTGTTTCTGTTGAATGAACAACCAGCTCAACAACTCATTCCACAGGACATCAGGTTTTTGCTGTGCATTTTTTAAAAGCACTTTTTTGAGTAAAAGATTATTGGAATCCTGAGGGTCTTCCGAAATAAAGGCATCCAGATTTCGTAGGATGCTTGACGTTGATGTTTTTCCTTCCTCGATAAGGTTTAGGTAAGATTGGTACATTTTCTCCAAATCACCTTTCTCTCCATAAATTCGAGCGAGCTGAAAATTATACTTCAAATCAGGTTTGAGCACCATTGCCAAGGAGTAGGCTTCAATGGCTTCATCTAATAAGGCATATTTTTGAAACCGGTACCCTACGCTATACCCAAAATTGGGATTCTCACGAATTTTATCCAATGCAAGCGCATAGTACTGAGCAGCTTTTTCGGGTTCTTGTTTTAGGGTAAAATTATAGCCCAACTCGATTAGAAAAGTTGGAAATACGTACGGGTCTTCTATTTTCCGAAGCAAAAAGGCTTGCGCATCATCATAGCGTTCCAGCTGCTGATAACAGATTACTAAGCCTTCCGCAAAATCGGTACGGCGTGGATTTTTTTTAACCAGTTTTTCAAAATAGACTACGGCCTTGTCGTAATCCCCATCATTCATGTACTGTTTTGCCAAAAAATCTTCTTGGGCTTTTATCCCAGAAATGGCGAAAAACAATATCCAAAGAAATGTCCAGCGCATACGCTAAGATAACGGGGCACTTTTAATATTCGTGTTAATGATAAGCGAAATGCTCAATCTATTCGGTCAAAACCACAATAGGGGACCAAAACCTCAGGAATTTGAATACCCTGTTCATCTTGATAGTTCTCAAGAATTCCGGCTAAAACCCGTGGCAATGCCAGAGCACTTCCATTTAAGGTATGGGCCAATTGGCTTTTACCCTCTTTGTTTTTGAACCGAAGTTTCAAGCGGTTGGCTTGATAGGTTTCAAAGTTTGACACAGAACTAATCTCCAGCCAACGGTCTTGCGCGGTTGAAAAAACTTCAAAGTCAAAGGTCAAGGCCGCGGTGAAACCCAAGTCGCCTCCACACAGGCGAAGAATGCGATAGGGCAGTTTCAACTCTTGCAAGATTACTTTTACATGCTCGACCATTTGGTCCAAAGCTTGGTAGGAGTTGTCCGGATGTTCAATGCGAACGATTTCAACCTTATCAAATTGGTGCAAACGATTCAGACCTCGAACATGTGCACCGTAACTTCCTGCTTCTCTCCGAAAACAAGGAGTGTATCCCGTGTACGTGATGGGAAAGTCTTTTTCCAAAATCAAATCGCCTCGATGCAAATTGGTAATTGGTACTTCCGCAGTGGGAATAAGAAACAGGTTGTCCTCGCCAATATGATACATCTGACCTTCTTTATCGGGCAATTGTCCTGTGCCGTAACCAGAGGCTTCGTTAATGAGCAAAGGGGGTTGCACTTCGGTATATTCGGCCTCGGTGTTTTTATCCAAAAAATAGGCAATCAAAGCACGTTGCAACTTAGCACCTTTCCCCTTGTAGACGGGAAAACCGGCTCCTGTGATTTTTGAACCCAACTCAAAATCAATAAGGTTGTATTTTTTGGCCAATTCCCAATGGGGCAAAGCACCCTCAAAAAGCTGTGGAATTTCGCCTTCATTGTAGATTTCTTCGTTGTCATCTTCCGTACTTCCTTTAGGCACGGAGGGATGCGGAACATTAGGGATTACGTACAAAGCCTCTTCCAGTGCTTTTCCTGCTTCGTTCAACGCTTCCGTCAGGGTTTTGGAACTTTCTTTCAAAGTTCCCGTTTTGGCTTTCAGCACTTGGGCTTCATCTGCTTTCCCACTCTTGAAAAGATTGCCAATTTCTTTGGAAAGGGTATTGGCTTCCGCTAGCGTATTATCCAATTCTGCTTGGATGGAACGCCGCTTTTCGTCCAGCGAAAGGACTTCATCAACCATAGTTTCCGCCTCTAGGTTTCGTTTGCCTAACGCTTGAATAATGTCTTCTCTATCTTCCCGAAGATTTTGTAATTGTAGCATGGGTTACATAATGAAACGCAAATGTACGTGAATCCGAAAAAGAGAACCAACATTTAGGGCTTTGGAGAAGGGAGAATCCACTCGTTATGTGAAAAATGTTTCCAAGGGACACCGGCCAAGTCAACTTCAGGGTCAATAAAAGGCGCATATTTGCCATTATTGACTTTCACTTGGTTGGTTACGAAAACTTGAATGTTCTTGCCTTCTTTAGCGTATTCCTTTTTCAAATATTGGGCAAATTGCCATGCGAAATCAGGATAGCATGCTACGCGTCTGCGTTGTTTTTTGGTGAGATGGTCATCGAGCTTTACGATTTCAACCTTGCCATCTGCTTTGTCGACAATGCGAACGCGAATCGAACCTGCTCTTGAACGCAGCATCATTCGCCAACTTAGGCGATGTCCTTCTTCCGTCCACAATACATCATCAGGAATGGTGTGATGCCGCAAAGGTAGGAGCAGCTGTATGACCAGATAGGTAGCCATTCCACCCACAAGCCATTTGTAGTTTTTGGGCCGTTCTGGTTTTTTATCGATGACCACTTCTTTAGTTCGTAAAAAGATGCGTCGAATGGTCTGCGGTGGGTAAAAGAACACGATAAAGGCCAACGCGAGATAGGGGAAAATACCAATCCCGAATACGACACTATTGAATAAGTGAAAGAAAATTGAAAGAATGAAAGCCGGTTTTCGCGTAGGTTTCCACAACAATGCAGGAACGACCAATAAATCAAATAGGATTCCAAAAATTGCAATAGCCGTATGCACCCATTTTTCTTGTAGGAACTCACCAATGAGGTAATACTCCTTTTTGGAACGCATTAAGATTTCAATGATGCTAAAATCCAACCAATCCCCGTATAACTTCGCCACTGATGCGTAGGTATACACAATAAACAACTGGACGATAATAAACCATCGCACATAGTTGGGCATGTTGTTAGTTTTGATGGAAGGATTCCGTTTGCTATCCATAGAAGCATCCCGGTTAGCGGGAAGCAAAGCCATGATAAACGCCAACAACATCAATAAATAATAATGGTTGTTGTATGAAGTCTTTTGCATCAGGTATACTCCTGCCCACATAAAAGCGAAGGCAAACGCGCTGAAACGATAGCGATACCCCAAGGTGATGAGAACACCCAAGGTTCCCATTACGGCAAAATAAAAGTACATGCCATTACCTGGCAGGGGTTGTAAAAACTCAAAGCCAATAAAATTGAAGGTAAACTTGGGTTCGACCAAGGTGCGTCGTACCCACCCGGTAATGATGGCTCCATAACACTCCGCACTGACCAAAAGGCCGTAGAAGATTCGAAATACTACGAGTTGAGCATTATCTATTTTTTTGAAGAGAAAATCAAGCATCATCTTTTCGGGTGATCAATTGGATGGACTTTTGCTTGTCTTTCTTGAGCTGTTCGCGGAGTTCATCGGTTGAACCGAATTTGTGTTCATCCCTTAACCGATGCAACAAAGCCACACTGACTTTTTTGCCATAAAGATCACCATCAAAGTCAAAGAAGTTGATTTCAATGCTTTGCTTTTCACCTGAAACCGTTGGGTTAAACCCTATGTTCATCATGCCATAATGTACAGTATCGTTCAACACCCCCTTGACCACATAGGCACCATTCTTTGGAATGAGTTTATATTCTTCTGCTATTTGAAGATTCGCCGTAGGAAAACCAAATTCACGGCCTAGTCCTTTGCCTTTGGCAATGGTGCCCATCAAAGTATAGGGATAACTCAAAAAGGCATTGGCCGTTTCAACATCCCCTTCAGAAAGCGCATTCCGGATTTTAGTGGAGCTTACGGAGATTTCATCAATTTCTTGGGCTGGAATTTCTTCCACGGCAAAATCCAATGTGCTCCCGAAAGAAACCAAATCTTGAATATTCGCATTTCGGTTTCTACCAAAACGATGGTCATAGCCAATCACCACTTTTTTACATTGTAGCGTGTTGACCAAAACATCTCTGGTGAATTCCAATGCGGATAAGCGGGAAAACTCCTTGGTGAAAGGATGAATGACCAAATAATCGAGACCTAAATCCTTTAGGATGGCCTTCTTTTCTTCCAACGTATTCAAGAGTTTGATGGAGGTGTCTTTTTGAAGCACCATGCGAGGATGCGGGAAAAAGGTCAACACCGTTGAACGCAATCCTGCAGATTTGGCACTATTTATGAGGCGTTCCAAGATAGAACGGTGCCCAATATGCACACCATCAAAGGTGCCAATGGTCACACAAGTTTGAAACGTACTCTTGAACTGGGAAATACCTTGTATTGTCTCCACAAATGAGAAAATAAAAAAGGCTTATTTTTGATAATTCGCTAACCTCTTATGTATGAAGGCTAAATTACACCTTGTTTATACAATTACCATATTTTTAACTGCCTTTTATACCCAAGCCCAGCAAGATTATTGGAAACCAGTAACATCCGATTCCAAATCGAATACGGTAAACCTAACGGCCCAGAAAGGGAAACAGAAATACTTTACCCTCGACGAGGCTGTTTTCAAAAGTGCACTGGGGCAAGGGCAAGTTTCCTCTTCGGTTGAGCACAGTATAATGGTACCAGACCATACGGGTCAAATGCAGCTGTTTCAGGTTCGAGAAACCTCAGTGCTCCATCCTGATTTGGCAAAAAAATATCCAGGAATAAAATCCTATACCGGACTTAGTGTTGATAAGAAATTGCGTTTGAAGCTGAGTAGCTCGCACAGAGGTATTCAAGGGATGATTGTAAAACTCTCCAACCAAAGAACAGACTACATCGCTAGAGAAAGAGGTTCCGATGCTACGTATCGTGTTTATGAAAAGGCCGTAATAAAAGCAATGGGATTTGACTGCGCGACCAAAGAACAGACCAGTGATGCGAGCAGAACATTATCACCTCTGGTAGATGATATGAACCTAAGAAGGTTTAGAATTGCGGTATCAGTAACCGGAGAGTATACTGACTACCATGGCGGAACGGTTGCAGACGCCTTGGCCGCTATCAATGCCACGCTAACACGAGTGAATCAAGTTTTCGAGAACGATTTTGGGGTCACTTTGGAATTGGTGCCGAACAATGATGAAATTATTTTTACCGACCCCGATACAGACCCGTACTCCGGAAATTTGGTGGCCCAGTCGCAAACCACTATCAATGGAACCATTGGCGCTGGTAATTATGATG
>CALBPG010000074.1 GCA_937899065.1 uncultured Allomuricauda sp. | reverse complement strand
CATTGTGTCCAAACCGAACGAGTTCCTCATCGAGACCTTTAAGACGCGAGATGGGTACCATCATATTTTTTATCCCTTTGAGGGGCGAGGCGTACACGAAGCGATGAGCAGTTTGCTTTCCTATAGAATAGGTTTGTTGATGCCCATTACCTGCTCTTTGGCTTTTAATGATTATGGTTTTGAAATGCTATCGGACAAACCCATCGATATCCAAGCGGTGTTGGATAATAATCTATTTACTTCGGAATACATGCTTTCGGATTTGCAGAAAAGTTTGAACTCTAACGAAATGGCCCGAAGAAAGTTCCGTGACATTGCGGTCATTAGTGGGATGGTATTCACCGGTTACCCGCAAAAAGGGATTAAAATGAAACACCTGCAAAGCAGTTCGCAATTGTTGTTTGATGTGTTTCGGGATTTTGAATCAGACAATCTCATGTTCCAACAAGCCTTTACCGAAACCTTTGAACATCAACTGGAGGAAGGCCGTCTTCGCCTGGCTTTGGAACGTATCGCCACACAGGAAATTGTTTGGAGACAATGTGAGCGACCCACACCTTTTTCATTTCCGATTATTACCGATAGACTTCGTGAAAAACTCTCTAACGAAAAATTGGCAGACCGCATTAAGCGAATGACGAAGATTTTGATGAAGTGAAAAGTGACATGAAAACTCACTTAGCGGTTCCTTTAAAAAAGTAGAGTAAAAAAGGTTGAAGGCAACTTTCTACTCAGTTATTCGATTTTTTAAATCCCTTTGTGCGTGTAGAATTCTGACAATCTCTACCCGGTCTTTGGATATTGTTTCGTAGAAAATGATATGCTTTCCCGATTTCAATGCGAGTAAATCTTTGTTGATTCCGTCATATACTTTTCCAATATTGGGATTTTCGCCAATATCGCCGAGACAACTTACTAAGGTAGCATAGTATTTATCGGCTTGTTTTTCAGACCATTGGTTGGAAGTATAGCTCCAAATGTCATTTAAGTCATCAATAGCTTTTTGCCTCAGTATGACCTTAGCCATTCCTTTTCCTTTCCGCTTTCAATCGTCTTAAGTTTTCTTCGGGGTCAAAATCCTCCACCAATGGGCTATCCATTCCTTCTTGAATTGCTTTCTTCAAAGCAATAGCTTTATTTTCCTCATTTTCTAAAAGTCGTAGTCCGGCTCTAATCACTTCACTTACATTTTTATAGCGCCCAGCAGAAACTTGGCTATTTACGAATTGGTCAAAATAACTCCCGAGGGATATTGAGGTATTCTTACTCATGATTCAAGAATTTATTCAAAAGTACCAAAAATTGGTAATTTTATAGAATATTCCTTGAATCCGAGCGGTTTCCTTTGACCAAAAACTGCCTGGCACAATGCAATGAATTTCATGCTTTTCTTCTCGCAAAACCAGTTCAAATGGACAGATACCCTTTTTGAATTGACCAATGAACTTAAAGCTTCATCTTCAAAATATAATACGGCGGAGTCCCTAAATCTTCCCCGCCAGTAAACGCAGGTGATTTATGCAATTGATTGACCGTGATGTAGATAAAACCATTCCCATCTAGCGCCACATTATCGGCCCAGTCAATCTTTGGATTGCGCACCAAGGGTTTCAGCTCTCCGGAGGCGGTTAGAACATCCACCCCATAATGTTGTAAGTTGGTGAAATAGTGATTTCCTGAAGCGTCGGTGGCGACCCCATCCGAAATGGGTTTGGGCCCGATTACTTTTATGGCTTTGCTGATGGTATAGTCAGAGGCACCTTCACGAAAGAGTTTTGCGGGGACAGCATACCAGGTCGTTCCGTTCATAGCGCCATAGTACAAGGTTTCATTGTCTTTACTCAAGGTTATCGGATTGATGGCAACACGCGCCGGAGCACCTCCAAATTCGATGACCTTCCCATCAATGACCATATCGATATTTTCCGTTTGCACCGAACGGTCTTCAAACCTTCTAACCGTCTTGGTCTTCGTGTTCAAGGCCAAAATTCCTGGGTTGGCAATATCCGCCAAGTAAATCCATCCGTTGACCTCGTCAATGGCCAAATCTTGCACAAAACTACCCTTAGGCGCAATGGCTTCCGGAAATTCGTATTTTAACACTTCTTTTTTGGAATTAATATCGAAGCCCCAAACACGTGTCTTTCCCAAGTTTTGTCCCATATCGACAATCCAAAGCACATTGTTGTCGTCTATACGAATGCCCAATGGGGTAACTATTTCATCTTCTGAAATTGTACCAACCGTATTTTGATAGGCTTCATTAGGGAAGGCTTCGTAGCTATTCTTCCCCGTAATTTCCAACAATTGCATTTTACCGCTTCCTAAAGGGTGTACTGTGGTAAAGACCTGCCCCTCTTTTGAAACTGCTACGTTACCGGGGCGAAATGATAGTTCTGCAACGGTTTCCAATTCTTGCGCAAAAGTGGACGTGACAGTGAATAGCGCGAATAAAAAGAGTACTTTTTTCATATTTCGTTTCTATTTAAATGGTGACCACAACTTGTTCAAGCGGTCTTCTTGCTTTTGGATTTTTGGAAGGCTGGTTAAAATCTTCTTCATCACGATAGCCAATTGCCACACCTACTAATGCGTGATAATCCGTATCTCCCAAAAGCGCATTGTACTTTTCAGGTTCAATTCCTTCCATGGGTGTCGCATCAATTGCCTCAGCGGCACAAGCACTCAACAGTACTCCGATGGCCAAATAGGTTTGACTATCAAACCAAGATTTGATAAAATCTTCCCCTTGTGGTTTCAGAAATTGGTCGTAATAGCCCACGGCACCTTCCGGCAAGGTAGCTTTAATTTGTGCTTCAAACTTATGAACGCTATCTATACGGCTGAAGATAACCAAGGTATCGCAATCCAGTATTTTTTGTGCGTTAAAAAAAGAGGCCGAAGCAAACTCAGCTTTCTTCTTATCATCTCGGACAAACGTAAATCTCCAAGGTTGGCTATTGATAGAAGAAGGACTCAAGCGAAGGACTTCCTTCAAAGCTTCCAATTGGGTATTTTCTATTTTCTTGGATGGGTCATACTTTTTAGTAGTATACCGGTCTTGCATTGCGGTTAAAAACATCATATTTTTATACTATAAAATTGATAGTAACAAAAATATCCATAGTATTCATGCTGGTCAAGAACGGTCAAAAAGGATAGTAGTGTTTTCAGCAAAAAATTTAGATTCATGTATACCATAAAAGGGAAAACGTATCCGTGTTGCACCAGTGTAACCATGGGTATTATAGGGGGCAAATGGAAAACGGTGATTCTATTCCATTTACTAAGTGGCCCCTTGCGGTACAGTGAACTGAAAAGACAGATGCATAGTGTAACGGAGCGTACGTTGAGTCTCCAACTTAAAAGTCTAGAAGAAGACGGAATCATTCAAAGAAAAGTGTATACCACAAAACCCCCTTTAAAGGTAGAATACGCCCTTACCGATTTTGGAAAAACATTGTCACCTCTGCTGCAATCCATTGCCGATTGGGGGGATTATGTGGTTGCGCACCATGCAAAATAGCAACAAGCTTTCTATTTTTATACCTCCAGTAATTTTAATGACGCACAGCCTTACCCTTAAAAATCAAAAATTCGTCCTACACCCTTTGGGTGGTATATTCTGGGAGGAAAAATCGCGGTTGCTCATTAGCGATGTGCATTTGGGAAAGGTGGCGCATTTTAGAAAATTTGGAGCTGCTGTTCCTCGCAAGGCCCTTCATAACAATTACCGTCTTTTGGATGAAATTGTAACCTATTTCAATCCTTTTCAGATTTGTTTTTTGGGAGACCTTTTTCATTCTTCCCTGAACAAAGAATGGGAACTCTTCGAAAACTGGATTGCCAAAACCCCAGCTGAAGTTGTTTTGGTATCGGGCAACCACGATATTATCGCTCCCCATAAGTTTGAAAAGCTCAACATTCCTATTTTTCAAGAATGGATTTTGGATGATTTTTTGCTCACCCATCATCCTGAAAAACGAGAAGGGTATTTCAACTTTTGTGGGCACATTCACCCAGCCATTCGTCTACAAGGTTTTGGCAGACAAAAACTACGGCTTCCCTGTTTTTTTAAATCTGAGTCACAAATGATATTGCCCGCCTTTGGCGAATTCACGGGAATGCATGTTTTACAACCCAAAGCAAGTGATGAGGTTTTTGTGATTGTGGAGGACGAGGTAGTGCAGGTATAACCCTGTCAGACTGAGCGTACGCGTGTCGCTGAAGCTTTAGCGTAAGCACAGTCGAAGTCAAAAGTGAGATTTTATGGATTCCGTGTCTCCGCCTGACCAGTCGGGCAGGAAGCACGGAATGACAAAAGAATTGTTCGCTCCATTCACAATTCACCCTATATTTGCCACAAATTTTTTCGATTGTCTTTAACGTCCCTTCTCAATCGATTTGAACAGTCTCCCCAAGTCAGGAAACTGCAGGATGCTATTTCCCTTTCCCAAACAATTCCCCTTAAAGGACTTAACGGTTCGGCACTGTCTTTTGTCCTTTCCCAAACCTTCAAAGCGCTTGAAAAACCCTTTCTGGTCTTGCTCAATGACAAAGAAGAGGCAGCCTATTTTCTGAACGATTTGGAGCAGTTAGTTGGCGCCAATGAAGTACTCTTTTATCCAGGAAGTTACAGAAGACCATATCAAATTGAGGAAACTGATAATGCCAATGTGCTGCTCCGCGCAGAGGTGCTAAATCGTATCAATTCCCGAAAAAAACCAGCAATTATCGTTACCTATCCGGATGCTTTGTTCGAAAAGGTGGTGACGCGTAAAGAGCTAGATAAAAACACATTGAAAATCAAGCTGGATGACACCCTATCCCTAGATTTTTTGAATGAAGTACTGTTTGAATACCAATTCAAACGAGTCGATTTTGTAACCGAACCTGGAGAGTTTTCCGTTCGCGGGGGTATCGTTGATGTGTTTTCATTTTCGCATGATGTCCCTTACCGGATTGAGTTTTTCGGGGATGAAGTGGATAGCATTCGGACGTTTGATGTGGAAACCCAGCTTTCTACCGACAAGGTGAAACGCATCACCATCATTCCCAATGTAGAGAACAAGTTTTTACAAGAGACCCGAGAAAGCTTTTTAAAATACATTGCGCCCCAAACGGTAATCTTTGCCAAGAATCTGGACCTCACCTATGGAAGAATTGATGCCTTTTTTGAAAAAGCAGAAGACAGCTTCGCCAAATTAGAGAGTGAACTAAAGCATTCCAAACCACAAGAACTTTTTGTGGATTCCAACTTGCTGAAGACGCAGTTGGAGACATTTGCGCTGGTTGAATTGGGGGCTTCGACTACGCTCAGCCTCCAAAACAAGGAATCGGTCACTGAGCGGAGCCGAAGTGAAATTACTTTCAACACCAAACCACAACCTTCGTTCAATAAAAAATTTGACCTGCTCCAGGAGGATTTGCAGGAAAACCACCAAAACGGATTCACCAACTATATTTTTTGTTCCAGCGAGCAACAGGCCAAACGGCTTCATGATATTTTTGATGCCGTAGGCGAACAAAATCAAAATGGATTGGACCAAAGCGTGCGGTATCAGACATTGGTGTTTCCATTGTATCAAGGATTCTTGGATGAAGACCTCAAGGTAGCCTGTTATACTGACCATCAGATTTTTGAAAGGTATCACAAGTTTCAGCTCAAAAACGGATATGCCAAAAAGCAGGCCATCACCCTGAAAGAACTGACCAAACTCGAAGTGGGTGATTATGTCACGCATATTGACCACGGTATCGGTAAGTTTGGTGGGCTTCAAAAAATTGATGTTGAGGGTAAAAAGCAGGAGGCTATTAAGTTGTTCTACGGCGACCGTGACATTTTATATGTCAGCATCCATTCGCTACACAAAATTTCCAAATACAACGGAAAGGATGGAGCAGCCCCAAAAATCTTCAAGTTAGGTTCCGCAGCTTGGAAAAAGCTAAAACAAAAAACCAAGAGCCGTGTCAAGCAAATTGCATTCGACCTCATCAAGGTCTATGCAAAACGACGCATGGAAAAAGGATTCCAATATGCTCCGGATAGTTATTTACAGCATGAGTTGGAAGCCTCCTTTTTATATGAAGATACACCAGACCAAAGCAAGGCTACGCTTGATGTCAAAAAAGATATGGAGAGCGAACGCCCCATGGACCGACTCATTTGTGGTGACGTAGGTTTCGGAAAAACGGAAGTAGCCATTCGTGCCGCTTTCAAGGCGGTGGACAATGGCAAGCAAGTGGCAATTTTAGTGCCCACCACGATTTTGGCCTTCCAGCACAACAAAACCTTCAAGAAACGTTTAGGGGAGCTTCCTGTTACTGTTGACTATCTCAACCGCTTCCGAACCGCAAAGGAAAAGCGAGACATTTTGGAGCGCTTGCAACAAGGCAAAATAGACATCATTATTGGCACCCATCAATTGGTGAACAAGAATGTCCAATTCAAGGATTTGGGTTTACTGGTGGTAGATGAAGAGCAAAAATTTGGCGTTTCCGTAAAGGACAAATTGAAGTCCATCAAAGAAAATGTTGATGTGCTTACCTTAACCGCAACACCAATTCCGAGAACGCTTCAATTTAGTTTGATGGCCGCTCGGGATTTATCCGTCATCAACACCCCGCCACCTAACCGATACCCCATAGAAAGTCGTGTGATTCGATTGAATGAAGAAATTATTCGCGATGCTATTTCATATGAAATCCAAAGAGGAGGCCAAGTCTTTTTTATCCATAACCGCATTGAAAACATCAAAGAGGTCGCTGGAATGATTCAACGCCTTGTACCAGATGCCAAAATTGGTATTGGCCATGGGCAGATGGAAGGCAAGAAACTGGAGCAACTGATGCTCGCCTTCATGAATGGTGAATTTGATGTATTGGTTTCTACCACCATCGTTGAAAGTGGATTGGACGTGACCAATGCCAACACCATCTTTATCCATAATGCAAATAATTTTGGATTGAGTGACCTGCATCAAATGCGCGGACGGGTTGGACGTAGCAATAAAAAAGCTTTTTGTTTTTTCATTACGCCACCCCATGAGGTAATGACCACCGAAGCTAGAAAACGGATTGAAGCTTTGGAACAATTCACAGAATTGGGTAGCGGTTTTCAAATTGCGATGAAGGATTTGGAGATTCGTGGCGCCGGGGATTTATTAGGAGGTGAACAGAGCGGATTTATCAACGAAATAGGATTCGAAACCTACCAAAAAATATTATCTGAAGCCATAGACGAGCTGAAAGAAAATGAATTCAAAGAATTGTACGATGAGGTTGAAGGTGCTGACCGGGAGAAAGTCTATGTAAAAGACACCCAATTGGACACGGACTTTGAACTACTCTTCCCGGATGCGTATATTAACAACATCACTGAACGACTGAATTTATATACCCAACTGAATACGGTGCAAGATGAAGAGGGGCTTCTCGAATTTGAAACCAAGTTGATTGACCGTTTTGGAGCGCTTCCTTCACAGGCCAAAGATTTATTGAATTCCGTTCGCATCAAATGGTTGGCCAATGCCATAGGCCTGGAAAAAGTCATTCTGAAAAAGGGAAAACTCTTGGGATACTTTATTGCAGACCAACAATCTGATTTTTATCAGAGTCCTGCATTTACCCATGTTTTGAGGTATGTGCAATCGCACCCCAGCCTATGTCAATTAAAAGAAAAACAAACCCGAAATGGTTTGCGGTTGTTATTGGTTTTTGATGGAATCCAGAAGGTTGATACTGCGCTAACGCGATTACAACCCATGACCGTTTCAAAAAATACTTCGTTGCACGTTTAATCTGGGAACGCGGAATACACAGTTTTTACAAATTCACCAATTTTATAAGGTTCCAACCATCGTGTTACAATCACCAGTCCTTTTTCTTGGTCTACCACAATAAAGTTGCCGCCAAAGCCTGCGGCGTAAAAAACATGTTCGGGCACACCATCCCAATGGCGGTTTCCTTTTTTATTCAACCACCACATATAACCATAATTAGAATTGGATTTTGAAGGGGTGGTCGCCTGGGTTATCCAATTTTCACTCAGGAGGGTTTTGTCTTTCCATCTTCCGCCATTGGCAAAGAGCAAACCAAAACGGGCCATATCTTCCGTATGAATAAAAATTCCAGCCCCAGAATGACCGCCTCCAGTAACCGATTTCATTTTCAAACCGACAAAAGTCGTCCATGCATGGTCATTACCGAACCATAGCCAAGAGGTAGATGCGCCTATGGCATCCATAAGGTTTTCTTTAAGCACTTTAGGTAGCGTGTTCCGCCAGAGATGCGTTAGAGAATACGACAGAACACTTACGCGAACGTCATTGTATTCCATTACCGTGCCTGGCTCACAAAGTTCTCGAAATTTCCAATCATCCAAACTTCCTTCGCGAGGAGGGCGGTCTGCCCAATCGTGCAAACCCCAAAGCGTTCCTGACCAATCTGAATTTTGTTGTAGCAAATGTTCCCAAGTGATTTTGCTGTTATGCTCCCCATCAAAAGTACCATCCCAGATATAGCGGTCCACCTTGTCATCCGTATCCTTAAGCAAACCTTGGTCGTAGGCAAGACCTGCAACGGTGGACAAAAAACTTTTGGTGACACTGAACGTCATATCCACCCTTTGGGTATCGCCCCAAGAGGTCAAGAGATATCCGTCTTTCAAAATCATTCCTGCTTGGCCACCCCGTTTTTTGGTGGGACCTAAAATCTCATGAAACGGTTCTCGCTGAAATCCTTTTAGGATGGCTTGTCGTAAATCTCGAGAACCAGAATACTCATTCTCCTTAGCGAAGGAAACCGCCGAGTTTAGTTTTTCAATATTATATTCAAACTGTTCTCTTTCTGCTTTTTTCCATTCCGCGTTCCGTTCAGGAAAATAAAATTCCTGCCCAACGGAAACCGAAAGACCCAAAAAGAAAAAGCACATAAGTGCCATAAACCCTCTGCAAACCATAGTATTGATTTTTCAAGGACATGAAGGTAATCAATGTCTTTGGGAAATACGAAGTGATTAAAGTAGCAGTTTTAAAACCGCTTCTTCAGGAGCAATTCGCCTTCGGCATCAAAATAACGCCAAGTGCCCACTTGTTCATCTTTTCTGAACCGCCCTGTTATTTTCTTTTCGCCATTGGGATAGAATTCCTCATAACGCCCATGCTTAAGCCCATCTTTCAATTCAACTTCATAGCGGATGGCGCCATTACCATACTTTTTTACAAAGGACTTTGCTGTAAGGTCAGAAGGATAGATAGGTTTTAGTTGGAATACGGATTCCGAAAGCTTTTCTGTTTTTGACACTGTTGGTTTGGAAACTGCCGTTTTGGGTTCTTCGCGAAACTGTTCATTTTGTTTCACGGTTTCCACATTTTGATAATTCACTACCATCCGGCTTTCAAACAGGTCATCTTCTGGTGTAAACTGTAGCCCCACTTGCGGGAAACAGATGATAAAATCCTTGTTCTTGCGCATTTGGCTTCGCGTGGTACCATCGGCCAAAGCATACATATTATCGTAGAGTACAGGAATATTACTATAAACGAACAAGCTGGATTTGCGCTCAAACTTTTTATTGAACGCCTGAAAATCTTCTGAATCAGAAAGGGTTTGATTGTCTTCTACATTATTGATGATTTCCTTTAGCGTGTTAGGGCTATTGCTAAAAACCACGTAATCATCAATTGCAGTAAAATACGGCTTATCTAAGGCGTCAAAACGATTGCCCAAAAGAATCTTGAAGAAGCCCTTAATAGATAAAAAGTTGATGTCATATCCTTTGTATGAAACGGCCTTGAATTTTACTGGAGTCTTTTTGCGAATTTGATTGAGAACAAAATCCAAGTTGGTTTTGGCGTTGTCCTTATCTCTTGTTTTCAGGACCACTGCCACTTCATTTTTCCCCTTGGTGATATTGGATTGAATCTGTAAGAGGGCAATTTCATCCCCTATCCAGCTCACAAAGTTTTCCTTGATGTCAATTTTCAGGAATTTTTCCAGCTTTTGGATTCCTGAACGATACGAAGCAAATTGTTCGGGATTGTTTTCCTGTACGGCCTCAAAATTTTGATAGAACTCCGAAAAGCTGTCAAAACCATAACTGAGGTATAGGGCTGTCCGTTTTGGGGCAATCTGCGGAATTGTCCTAGCTGCCGTTCCCGATTTTTGGAGTGCTTCCAGATAATATTCATTGGCAAAACTGATATTGGTATACCCATTTGCCGTGATGGTACTGTTGCGTTCTAAATCAAAGTGAAAGCCTGAAAAAAGAAAGTTTTCGCTTAGGCGCTTTACCCAATCTCCCGGTCGGTCAGAATACCTTCTGAAATACTCGTCGAAATAATCGTACTGCATGTACACTCTGAACAAATCCTCATAACCCACCTTTTGGTTGACTTCAATAAAATTCAAATCCCGGCCCAATACCGGCTCATTGTATTGATCAATAGAAGCTTCCACCAAGGCATGAGTATACGAAGCAATCATTTGGTTTTTGATGAAGGAGAGATAGAGGGTTTTTTTGCTGTTTCGGTCAAAAATCTCTAAGATTTCGTGTGCCTTGTACTCCCGTTTGCTCAGGGTGTAGTTGTCATTCAATAAAGTGTTGAGATAGGTTTTGAGCAACTTCAGCTTAGCTATGCGCTTTAAATCCAACACGTAAAAAATTCCATAATCCTTTGGCGAAATCATGTGGATGGAAATGAAAAGGGAACGATCGTCCAGAAATTCAAAAAGCTTTCGTTGGTCGTTGAAGATGGTATCCACCCGCTGGATGTTGCTCGTCAATTCCGAGAAATAGTCATTCTTGATGAGATGACTCCATGCTTCGCTTTCACTAACTTTCTCCCAACTTTTTACGGGGTGCTCCGATTCCACCACGAAAACTGCATCCTTCGGTATCAGATAGATAGACTGTAAATTGCTCTTGGGGGATAACGTCAACAGGTACACCAAATACAACATATAGGCTACCGCCGCCGCAATCAGGACAAGGAATATTTTTTTTCGGCTCACGAACAAAAGAATCTATGAACAAAACGAATTCTTTTGGGTTTTAGTCTTGATGTTTTTACTTCAAAATGGCGAATTCCAGCTGGGGTGAATTCTAAATTTTAACATAGTTGCGAATATTGATTACCTTTAGTAATGGTCGCTGCGCAAAACAAAACGAATCGATTATATTCCATTTTACTATCTGAGCGCACGAAAGCCTTCTTCGAGAGATTCACTCTTGTTGTAGCCATCATCAGTTTTATTGGACATTTAGGATTAATCTATTTGAACAAGTTCACCCCTATTTTTGGCGGTGAATCCGACCTTTTGGGCAATCCGATTGGAGCCATTTACACCCCGTTTTCGTTCATCTTATTGTATGAAGTGTATTTGCTGATTTATTATTTGCCCCGCTCCATCACCACCTACATCAGCAAACAATACGAAATCATCAGTTTGATTATCATCCGTAGACTTTTTAAGGATTTGTCAAACTTAAAACTAACTTCAGACTGGTTCAGCATTAAAGGAGATTTGCAGTTCACTTATGACATCATAGCCGCAGTACTGCTTTTCTATCTTATTTATTGGTTTTATCGATTGAATAAACGCCGGAAACATTTAATGGACCAAAACCAAGTGTTGGTTCAAAATCTGGAAAAATTCGTGAATTTCAAGCGCCTTATTGCGGTATGTTTGGTGCCCATTCTTCTGGTTTTGGCTTTTTATTCCTTGGGAGATTGGTCTTACAAATTGCTTTTACAAGGCAGTGGTAATTTTGATGGACTCAAAAATGTAAATAGCGTTTTTTTCGATGAGTTTTTTACCATTCTCATCATTGTCGATGTCATCCTCCTATTGGTCTCCTTTTTCTATACGGATAAGTTCCATAAGGTGATTCGAAACTCGGGATTTGTGATTTCAACCATCCTTATTCGTTTATCCTTCTCGGTAGACGGACTAGTCAACACCGCCCTGATTGTGTTCGCTGTAGGATTCGGCCTATTGATTTTGGCGATACACAACATCTACGAAAAACAAGAAATGGAGCCTTAAAGGGTTTTGAGGTCTTTGATGGTTTTAAAAGCCACATCCACCTGTTCTTCGTTCACAAGAATAGTAAACTCATTCGTAGTGGAAATCACCTCATATAAAACGATGCCCTCCCAAGCCAAGCGCTGGAAAATAAAGTAGTAGATTCCAGGTACGGAAACATTCTCGGCTGGAAGCTTAACCGTTATGGAAGAAAGGTTTTCCGCTTTTTGGGTGCACCGTTCTCCAGCAAAGAGCTGTTCTACCGTGGCATCCATGGTACGACTAATGACAATATTGATTTCATTCACCCCACGGGAAGAAGTATAGAACACATCTTGATTCTTATTGATTTCTTCTAGCAATTGCGCTTGCTGCTGTAGAATCGTTTCCGAAGCCAAAAAAGTGTAATCCGTGAGATTGGAACGAACAGTAATTTCGCCAATGTTCTTGAGCACTTTTACGATTTTGTGGGTCGCCCTAAATTCAAGGTCATCCGAAAGTCTTTTTAAAGCCATCACAACCGCTCCATCCTTTACATCCTTGCCCAGTGCTTCTGAAATCTCCGGCTTGATTTGACGAGATAAGGAAGTTAGGTTGATGATCCCTTGCGAAAGCGCACTTTGCAGAAAGGGCTTCTTCTTGATATAATGTTCAACAACTGCAGAAATTGTTTTCATGTGGTTAGTTTGGGTGCAAATTAACAAATTGTTACAAATAACACAAATCGTTAAAAGTGGTAGAATGCATCTTCCCAGTGTTCGATGCTCACCGCATCCCCTTTTAAAATAATCAGAATCACATCAAATCGCACATCTACGTCCAAATCGCGTTCTTGCACATAAAAATCGGCAGCAGTTGTTAGCAATAGGATTTTTCGTTTTCCTATGGTTTGTTCCAGTCCTTCCAAGAAGCCTGCAGAACGCGTTTTTACCTCGATAATCGCCAGTATGGATTCTTTTTGGGCAATGATATCCAACTCTGCTTTTCGATATCTATAGTTTTTTTCGAGGATTTTGTAACCTTTTTTGATTAAAAAATCAACAGCAATTTGCTCCCCTTTAGCCCCTAAATCGTTATGAAATGCCATAAATCCTAGAAAAATAGAAAAAAAACATGCATTTCATCGAAAAATTTGGTGCTTCACCGTTGTCTCGACGTTAACATTGTAATTTGTGAGCTCTTTCGGAACCACACCAACGTAAAGCTAGACATATAGTTGCCCCAAAACTATGGACCTATTTAACGCCAGACATTGCTATGGAGTACTTTATCAATTGTAATTCCTCAACTTTGGCGCCGTACACTGATCCATTGGATGAGTTACGTGCCGCCCACTTGTACCGTCGGTTGGGATTCAGTGCCTCGGTACAAACAATCAATGCCGCAGTCGGACAATCTGCAGATGCGCTTGTAGATGCGCTTGTGGACCAAGCATTAGCCCAAGCCCCTATTCCTGCCCCGGAATGGGCCAATTGGAATAATGCCAATTATCCAGAAGACGATGATTTGGCTCGTCAAATACGACGTGCCCAGCAAGAAGAATTGGCAACCGCCTACGGAAATGCCCTATTGAACAATAACCTACGTGACCGTTTAAGCTTTTTTTGGAGCAATCACTTTGTAACTGAGTTGGATGTATATCAATGTAACTCCTTCCTTTACGAATATGTGAATTGTCTTCAACGAAACGCCTTAGGTAACTTCAGAACTTTTGTTTCCGAAATTGGTTTGACCAGTGCGATGCTTTATTATTTGGATGGAGTACGCAACCGTGGTAACAATCCAAATGAAAACTATGCCCGAGAGCTTTACGAGCTTTTCACTTTGGGTGAAGGAAACGGATACACAGAAGAAGACATTATTGAAACCTCGAAATCCCTATCAGGATACACCGAACGTGGTGAAGAGGGATGTACGTTTGTAACCTTCAATCCTGAGCAGTTCAACACGGACAACAAGACCATCTTGGGTCAAACTGGGAATTGGGGATACGATGAAACGATGGACATTCTTTTCACACAACGACCCAACGAAATCGCCACTTTTATATGTCAAAAACTTTACGAGTATTTTGTACATCCTGATTCAGACGACGAAGCAGGTAATGCGCAAGTCATTATTTCAGGTATGGCGACCACCTTTTTGGCAAACAACTTTGAAATTGCCCCAGTATTGCGTCAGCTCTTTAAGAGTCAGCACTTTTTTGATGAAGATGCCATTGGGGTTATCATCAAGAGTCCGTTTGACTTATACTTGGCGATGTTGAAAGAGACCAATTTCGCTTATGATGACGCGACAGTCATCAACACGATTGACGCCGCTGAAATGATTGGTCAAGAATTATGGGATCCTGTCGATGTAGCCGGATGGCAACGCGACCGTGAATGGATTAACACCAATTTTATTATTGGTAGATGGTTGACTTCAGAAGTGTTCTTGGAACGTTTTTATCAAGCAAACCCTGAACAGTTTAGAACTTTGGCGATGGATGCCGTTGGCGTTGCCAATAGTAACACCAGTAATCCGGAAATCGTAGTACGGGCTTTGGTCAATAAATTCACACCAAAAGGGTTGTTGACCGAGCAAGACTTTGAAAACGCCATGGATGCGTTCAAAATAGATGACGTTCCCGAGATTTATTATTCTCCTGACTATATCGATGGTGGCCAAAGTCTTTGGATGTTGGCCGTAAGCATGGAAGCACCTACGCAAGTCTATGTTTTATTGCGACACCTGTCTAGAGAACCTGAATTTCAACTTAAATAACCCCTACTACTATGTGCGATACTCATAACATTCACGATAAAGACCCTTATAAAGGTCTTGAGCATGAAGGCCACGATCAGGAACACACCAATTGGAGCCGACGGTCCTTTTTACAGGCCTTGGGCATAGCTGGTTCGGGTTCCATGTTTTTGGGCAGCAATTTACTTTCCGCTTCAGGCCCATCACCACTTACTGCGGCTATTTCGAGTGCGGAAACTGACAATATCCTCATATTGATTCGTCTTTCGGGAGGAAACGATGGTTTAAGTACCGTTATCCCGATACAACAATATGATTCTTATGCTACGCAACGGCCGAATATTTACATCCCTGAGAGTAAGATTCTAAAGCTTACCGATGATTTCGGAGTCCCCACTTACATGAATGCCTTGGAACCACTCTGGGGAGAAGGTCAATTTAAAGCAGTGCACGGTGTCGGTTACCAAAACCAAAGCCTTTCCCACTTCACAGGGTCTGATATTTATGCAAATACGGACTTGACCACCACTGGTTTTGATGGTCTCAATACGGGTTGGATGGGAAGACACTTTGAGCAATGCTTTCCAGATTATTTGATTAATCCACCTGCTGCACCAGCAGCCATTCAAATTGGAAATATTGCCAACTTGGTATTCCAAGGTGAAGAAACCAATTACGCATTCGTTACCAATAACATCGACCAGTTGGAAGAAATTGCGCAAACTGGATTCTTCTATGACATCGAAAATGCACCGTTTGACGATTGTATGTACGGTGACCAACTGCGTTTCTTAAGAGGTGTGGCCAACACGACCTACGAATACGCTGGTAAAATTCACGAAGCCTACGAAAGAGGACAAAACCAGGTAGAATACCAAAACAATGGTTTTGCGCGTCAATTGGCCTTATTGGCGCGATTGATTAAAGGGAATCTTGGAACCAAGGTTTATATGATTTCCATGGGTGGATTCGACACCCACGGAAACCAACCTTTGGCACACGAGAGATTGATGTCTACGTTGTCCATTGCCGTAAATAACTTCTACGAAGATTTGAGTTTCACTGAGCAAGACAGACTTACCTTGAGTATGACTTTCTCTGAGTTTGGACGTCGAATTTTTGAAAACGGTTCTTTAGGAACTGACCATGGTAAAGCTGCTCCAACCCTGTTCTTCGGTTCAGGATTGAACGGTAGTGCTTTTGTGGGCGATCACCCAGACTTGGACAGTCCAAACGGTCGTGGAAACTTGGAATACACGATGGATTTCAGGGATTTGTACGCGACAGTTCTTGCAGAATGGATGTGTGTGCCTATTCCATTGGTGGAACAGCATTTATTAGATCACCCTTACAATCCGGTGAACCTTGGTTTCAACTGTAGCGGAACGGATTTCCCTGACATTGCGATGGACAGCGATCCGCCAACGCTTCCGGAGACACCTCCGAGTGATCCAGATGCAATGGACCCGAATCCTGAAATTGAAAATGCCATTGTACATAGACCGTATTACCCGAACCAACAGGCACCTCATATTTATTTGGAAATGCCTTTCGCGGCGCATGTCGATATTGAGTTGTTCAACATTATCGGTCAAAAAGTCGGTACTGTGTTCAATGAAATGGTAATGGAAGGTTCCGCAGAAATAAATATTCGCGAACGCGTACGTGATAGTCTTTCTACTGGAAAGTACATCTATCGTATTTCGGTTGGCGATCAACGTAT
Organism: uncultured Allomuricauda sp.; assembly: GCA_937899065.1. Classification (GTDB taxonomy): domain Bacteria; phylum Bacteroidota; class Bacteroidia; order Flavobacteriales; family Flavobacteriaceae; genus Flagellimonas. Next base: position 66,717 of record CALBPG010000074.1, on the reverse strand, counting down.
GAGTAAATCGATCATGGTTATGTGATCTGGTTCAAATAGATAAACATTACTGGCCCTCCGGTAGTACATCACCCCACCCCACATTGGGACTGATGTATCGGAGGGTTTGCTTTTTAACCGAGTTGTGGTTTGTCTTCATCCGTTTTAAAACCTAAGGCCTTTTTCACCTTTTGGTTTTTTCGTTTGTAGACTCTAGCCGTACTTTCCTCAGCACTTTCTTCCACTGCCTTGGCCATTGCTTTTAGCTTCTCAAATTTCTTGGGGTTTCCAACACTCATGGTTCTTAATTTTTGTAGTTCTTTTCTTATAAAACTTGATTTGAGCCAGGTTTATTTTACCAACGATTCATGAATCGATAGCCTGCCAAGGTTCTAGACCGAAATTCTGTATTTTTGCTGCTTAATTTTGCTTTGTATGACCCAAACGGCAACACCATCTCGCTATACCCTAACTGCTGCTTTGCCCTACACCAATGGCCCCATTCATATTGGGCATTTGGCTGGAGTTTACGTTCCTGCGGATATCTATGCCCGCTTCCTTAGAGGAATTGGCAAGGATGTGATTTTCATTTGCGGTAGTGATGAACATGGTGTGGCCATACCGATGAAGGCCAAAAAAGAAGGAGTGAGTCCTCAAGTGATTATTGATAAGTATCATGGCATCATCAAACAAGCCTTTTCGGATTTTGGGATTTCATTTGACAACTATTCTCGTACATCCGCAGCCGTGCATCACGAAACCGCTTCAGATTTTTTCAAAAAGCTATATGAACAAGATGATTTTATCGAAGAAGTAACTGAACAGCTCTACGATAGTGAGGCCCATCAGTTCCTCGCCGACCGTTTTGTAACGGGAACTTGCCCTAAATGTGGTTATGAAGAAGCGTACGGTGACCAATGTGAAAACTGTGGTTCTTCTTTGAATGCTACCGATTTAATCAATCCAAAGTCTACTTTAAGTGGTAGCACGCCAACTTTGAAGCGAACCAAGCACTGGTTTTTGCCTTTGGATAGATACGAAAGCTTTTTAAAAGAATGGATTATCGAGGGCCATCAAAGCGACTGGAAACCCAATGTGTACGGTCAATGCAAATCGTGGATTGATGATGGGTTGAAACCTCGGGCCGTGACCCGTGATTTGGATTGGGGTATCCCTGTTCCTGTGGCAGATGCAGAAGGAAAAGTGCTTTATGTTTGGTTTGATGCCCCAATCGGGTATATCTCTTCTACTAAAGAGTGGGCCGAACGCGAAGAAAAAGATTGGGAACCGTATTGGAAGGATGAAAATACCCGACTGCTCCACTTTATTGGAAAAGATAATATCGTGTTCCACTGTATCATCTTCCCAAGCATGCTCAAAGCCCATGGGGACTACGTTTTACCGCAAAATGTGCCCGCAAACGAGTTTTTGAATCTGGAAGGCAACAAGCTATCCACTTCAAAAAACTGGGCGGTTTGGCTACATGAATACTTGGAGGAGTTCCCAGACATGCAAGATGTCCTGCGGTATGTGTTGACTGCAAATGCTCCCGAAACCAAAGACAACGATTTTACTTGGAAAGATTTTCAAGCAAGAAACAATAATGAACTAGTTGCGATTTTTGGAAATTTTATCAATCGTGTGGTTGTGCTTACGCATAAATATTACGGTGGAATCATCCCTGAACCCAACACGCTTTCGGAAGTCGACCAACAAGTACTCGATGCCTTAAAAGGGTATCCAGAAACACTTGCCAATTCCTTAAACCGCTATCGCTTTCGAGAAGCAAGTCAAGAATTGCTCAACTTGGCCAGATTGGGCAATAAATACTTGGCCGATGCTGAGCCCTGGAAACTTATAAAAACCGATGAGGAACGGGTCAAAACTATCATGTATGTGGCCTTACAGTTGGCTGCTGGACTTGCAGCACTTAGTGAGCCGTTTTTGCCCTTTACTTCGAAAAAGCTGAAGCAGATATTGAACACTAAAAAGCTTTCAGGCGAAGCCGAAATTTCATGGAATTCCGTCTCTTCCCAAGATGTTTTGATTCCTTCTGGTCACCAAATCAATCCTGCGGAATTGCTTTTCCGCAAAATTGAAGATGCCGAAATTCAAAAACAGCTCGATAAACTCGAAGCCACCAAACAAGCGAATGCGCAAATGGAAAAGAGTGTAACCCCTCAAAAAGAAACCATAACCTTTGATGATTTTACCAAACTAGACCTACGTGTAGGCACTATTTTGGAGGCAGAAAAAATGCCCAAAGCCAATAAACTGCTTGTGCTAAAGGTGGATACCGGTATCGATACCCGAACCATCGTTTCCGGAATCGCGGAAAGTTTCAAACCTGAGGAGATTGTGGGTAAAAAAGTTACGGTTTTGGTCAATTTAGCGCCTAGAAAACTGCGCGGTGTAGAGAGTGAAGGCATGATTTTAATGACCGAAAACGCTGAGGGGAAATTGGTATTTGTGAACCCAGATGAGGAGACTCCGGAAAACGGAGCAACCATCAATTAATCAGAATTCTTTGGGTCTCGACTGCGCTCGACCTGACTCGAAAAACGGCATAGTAGATTTTAAATCAGTTGTTGTAATTTGCTCAAAATAGCCTATCATCCCATTTACCGTCATCCCCTACCTGAAGGGCACCGGTTTCCCATGGAAAAATATGATTTGCTACCCAAGCAGCTCCTACACGAAGGGACTTGTGAACCGGTTAATTTCTTTGAACCAGAATATCCCAATATTCAGGACATTCTGAATACCCACGATAAAGGCTATTATCAAAACCTTACCCAACTTACGCTAAAACCCAGCGAACAGCGGAAAATAGGTTTTCCGTTAAGCGCGGCTCTGGTAGAACGGGAACATATTATCGCAGATGGCACCATTAAAGGATGTCATTTTGCGATGGAGCACGGTATTGCCATGAACATCGCTGGGGGTACCCATCATGCTTACACCAATCGGGGCGAAGCTTTTTGTATGCTCAATGATCAAGCCATCGCGGCCAACTATCTTTTGAACAATGCACTAGCAGAGCGCATTCTTATCTTGGATTTGGACGTACATCAGGGCAATGGTACTGCAGAAATCTTTGCCAACCAATCCTCGGTTTTTACCTTTTCCATGCACGGAAAGGGTAACTATCCGTTCAAAAAAGAGCAATCTGACTGGGACATTCCTTTGGAAAAAGGTACTACTGACGCTGAATACCTATCTCTCTTGCACAATGCCTTTCCCAAATTGATAGCCCAAGTACAACCTGACTTTATTTTTTACCTCTGTGGAGTAGACATTTTGGAAACCGATAAATTAGGCACCTTGGGCATGTCTCTAGAGGGGTGCAAACAGCGTGATAACTATGTTCTAAATCAATGCAAGGCACTTAATATACCAGTGCAATGCAGCATGGGTGGTGGGTACTCGCCCGAAATCAAAACCATCATTCAAGCCCATGCCAACACCTTTCGAATAGCGCAGGAAGTCTACTTTTAGGGTCCTACCAATATTCGTAACTTTGTTAAAAATTGAAGTATGTTATCAAAGAAGCTTGAAAAGGCCCTAAATAATCAAATCAAAATAGAGGCTGAATCCTCACAAGTGTATTTATCCATGGCATCATGGGCTGAAGTTAAAGGTCTTGAAGGTATCGCCGGCTTTATGTATGGTCATTCAGATGAGGAGCGTATGCATATGCTTAAACTTATCAAGTATGTGAATGAGCGTGGTGGACATGCTCAGATTTCTCAATTGAAAGCTCCAAAAACCGATTTTGGTTCGTTCCAGAAAATGTTCGAAGAACTATACCAACACGAGCTTTTTGTTTCTAATAGCATCAACGATTTAGTTCATGTCACCTTGGAAGAAAAGGATTATGCAACCCATAACTTTTTGCAGTGGTATGTGGCGGAGCAGATTGAAGAAGAAGCCTTGGCACGAACCATTCTGGATAAAAGCATCCTTATCGGAAATGACAAAGGTGGGCTTTATTTGTTCGATAGGGACGTGCAACAAATCAATGTTGAAAGTGCTGCATCGGACACTATGGGTGAAGCGTAACCTGCTATTTGTTTATTTAGATTAATTTAAAACAATTATCTTTATGCCCAAATCTAACCCATGGGCAAAAAGAAAAGTGCTTCCAAAAAATTGAAAGGCTCCGTAAGAGAGCTGCCCAATGGTAAGTGTAAAACCAAGTGCTGCAAAAAGTATAAAAAGGGAGAAAACAAACGCTGTAAGCGTTGTCCCTGTTACGATTTGTTCAAAAAGGTTGCTTAATCTACCCCCGATTATTTCGAACTCACCAAGCTCAAAGATGGGCTTAGCTCAAATAACTTGATTTCGGTAGGAACTTCTAGGTAGTGTTTCACCTTAGACCAGTATGTGAGACTATTTACACAAAACACCTCGCAAGCGATGTAATGTTCTTGGTACATTGCTTTCTTTTTAGTGATGTACCAAGCATAAGCTTGAGGATGTTGCTCTGATAAAAGTTTTTCGTAAGCTTCCTGGTCTTTCCAATAGTCGGTTTCATCTTTGGCTGACATGTTTCCTAATGTGCGCTCATATACCGCATCGCGTTCAGCCAACATTTGATAAAACTTTGGACCATTCATAGAAAAGTGGGATTGTTGCGCTTGTATACCCTGGGACAAACTTCCCAGTAGGAGTAAAACAAACCAAACATTCCACTTTTTCATAATATTCTAATCCTATCTATTGGACGTCTTAAGTTACATATTCGTTACATCCAATTCTTTTAATTTATCGTTAAATCTTGAAAATCAGAAATAATGGGGGCGAATGCCCCCATTTCATCGTTAAGTTTACCATCAATTATTTACTCAGCATCAACAAATCCGTACACTTGACTTCTGTAACATAACGTTTTGCCCCTTCTTTGGTCTCATAACTTCGATTGACCAATTTGCCTTCAATCATAACCTCTTTTCCCTTTACCAGAAAATTCTCAGCAATCTCGGCTAGCTTTCCCCAAGCAACTATGTTATGCCATTGTGTATCGGTAACTTTTTCTCCCTCTTGGTTCTTATAGGTTTCATTAGTAGCAACGGAGAATTTCGCCAACTTACTGCCATTCTCCAAAATCACCATCTCCGGGTCTGCTCCCAAATTTCCCAACAACTGCACTCTGTTTTTCAATGCGTTCATGCGTCTATTTTAATTTTACATTTGATTTCACCGGGCAATTCACCCCGATTGATTGCAAACCTAATTTCACAAGCATTCCCGAAACGGTTCATAATCATTTGCTTGCGTTTGTAAACGGATGTAATTGCTTGTAAGAGGATATTAGCTTCGTAAGATTTGCATGATTTTTCCAATCATCGATGAAACATAGCAGTCAGCTAGAATTTATGGACACCTTCAACCCTTGTACTACTTTCACCCCTGAACACTATATGAAATGAAAAAGATTTGTCCCTTTCTTTTAGGGCTGTTTGCCTTTAGCACGCTTTGGGCGCAATCCACTATGCACGAAACGTACGGCAAACAAGTAGCCCGAACCAAATTGGCTCTTTTCGAAAAAGACTTCTCCCCTTCTTCTCAGGAAAAAGATAGTCTCAAACAGAAATACGCCGACTATCGGTCCGAAGTATCATCTATACTGGATACGCTTGAACTATCCGACCGAAGAAAGCAAAAGCTATTGTTAGAACTCCATCGGAACCCATTTTCGGAAAAGGTTCAGAAAGTCGTCGCTTTAGTAGAAGAAAAATAACCTATGGATAGTTTTGGATTTTAGCTAATGCGTCTTTAACACCTCCAATTCCTTTTCAGTAAACATTCTTGACTTTATCACAAATCGCAATCCCAACGGAATTTCCAATGAAAAGCTAGAACCTCTTCCATTAACCACATCCATAGTCAGTTGGGTATGTTTCCAATAATCAAACTGGTCTTTCGACATATAAAATTCGCAACCAGCGACTTCACCCAACAGTACATCCGTATCATTCGTCATCAATTCCCCTTTGGGAAAACACATGGGAGAACTACCATCGCAACAACCCCCACTTTGATGAAACATGAGCGGGCCATGTTCTTCCTTTAAGGATTGAACGACCCGCTCCGCTGCTTTTGTTATTAAAACACGTTGTACCATCTTAGAAGAATCCTAGGGCATTCTTATCGTGGGAAATCAACATGTTTTTGGTTTGACGATAGTGGTTAAGCATCATTTTGTGCGTTTCTCTACCAATTCCAGATTTTTTGTAGCCCCCAAAAGGAGCATGTGCCGGATACAAGTGATAGCAGTTCACCCAAACGCGTCCCGCTTGTACCGCTCTTGAAATTTGATAGGCTTGATGTGTATCCCGTGTCCAAACGCCAGCACCTAAACCATATAAGGTATCATTTGCGATTTCCAAAGCTTCCGCCTCATCTTTAAAAGTGGTAACGCAAGCTACTGGACCAAAAATCTCTTCCTGGAACACCCGCATCTTGTTATTTCCTTTTAATAAGGTAGGTTGGATGTAATAACCGCCTTCCAAACCTTCGTTATAGGCCGCTTCTCCCCCCGTCAATACTTCACAACCTTCGTCTTTACCGATAGCGAGGTAGTTCAAAATCTTTTCGTATTGGTCATTAGATGCTTGTGCGCCCATCATGGTCGTTGGGTCCAAGGGGTGACCTAGTTTAATGGCTTCTACACGTTCGATTACGCGCTCGATGAACTTGTCGTAAATACTTTCTTGAATCAAAATTCGGGATGGACAGGTACACACTTCGCCTTGGTTCAAGGCAAACATTGCTGCGCCTTCCAAACATTTGTCAAAGAATTCATCATCTGCATCCATGATGCTTTCGAAAAAGATGTTCGGACTTTTACCTCCCAATTCCAAGGTTACCGGAATGATGTTTTTAGAGGCATATTGCATAATCAACTGTCCGGTGGTCGTCTCCCCGGTAAAGGCAATTTTATTGATTCGCGAGCTTGAAGCCAGAGGTTTCCCAGCCTCGATACCAAAGCCGTTCACTACATTCAACACTCCTGCTGGTAGAATGCCTTCAATCAATTCCATTAAAATCATGATTCCGCCCGGGGTTTGCTCCGCGGGTTTCAGCACCACGCAGTTACCCGCAGCCAAAGCAGGGGCTACCTTCCAAGTGGCCATCAATAATGGAAAGTTCCAAGGAATGATTTGACCAACAACGCCTAATGGTTCTTTCACGTTCATGCTAATGGTATTCGCATCAAGCTCACTCACACTGCCTTCCTCCGCGCGAATAACGCCAGCAAAGTATCTAAAGTGGTCTACCGCGAGTGGCAAATCTGCTGCCATCGTTTCCCGAATGGCTTTTCCATTATCCCAAGTTTCAGCGCGGGCCAATGCCTCAAGGTTTTGCTCCATTACATCTGCAACCTTCAATAAGAGATTGCTACGCTCGGTTGCAGAACTATTGTTCCAAGCTGGTGCCGCTGCCCAAGCCGCGTCAATGGCCAAGTCGATATCTTCTTTGGTAGAACGCGCTACCTTGGTAAAACTATTTCCGTCAACTGGGGATATGTTTTCGAAATATTGTCCCTTAACTGGAGCTGTCCATTTTCCACCAATATAATTATCATATTGATTTTTGAATTGTGGCTTTACCAAAGCCTTGCTTTCTGTAGTGCTTACATTGCTCATAGTTTTCGTTTTTATGTGGATTAGATTTTCAGTAAATCCTTCATCTACAAGGTAATATGTTCGTTGGCATCCCTTTTGAACGATTGTATCAATCCTATGAACAATCCTATACTATTTTATGTTTTTGACACAAAAAGCCTTATATTTTGATAGTATTGTCAAAATCTGTGTATGTATTTTGATACTTCGTTAAACAATGCCTTAAAATGAAGCCTGGAGATTCGTTTTATACCTCTCGTAAACTTGTGGACCTTGTAGAAAACCAAACTTCATTTGAGTTAAAGGATTCCGCGCTTCACATTTTTGAAACCCATGCGAAAGCCGAACGGGTGGAGCTTCAATTTGGAACACCTGTTTTGGCCAGTATGTTCCAAGGGAAAAAAGTGATGCATTTGAGAGGCAAGGAGGCTTTTGATTTTCTACCTGGGGAATCCTTGATACTTCCGGCCAATGAAATCATGTGTATTGATTTTCCCGAAGCACGAATGGATAATCCTACGCAATGTCTTGCCATGGAAATTGGAGAAGAACGAATTCTTAAGGTAGTAGAAGTAATGAACGAACAAATGTCTCGCTCCGATGACAACGAATGGGGTTTGATGGACTACAATTTTCATTTTACCAATGACCCCGGCATTTATCAAATTTTGCAACGTTTAGTATATCTCTACACCGAAAATCATCCCTCCAAGGATTTCTTTGTTTCCAATATGGTCAACGAACTTATCGTTCGCATACTCCAAACCAATGCTCGAAAAACGTATGAAAAAGCCTCCCCTGCTCTAAAGAGTGGACAACGTTTTGCTTTTTTGGTGCATTACATTCGTCAAAATCTAGACCAGGACTTGACCATTGACGACTTGAGCGAAAAAGCCTGTATGAGCAAGAGTAATTTTTATAAAGTGTTCCGTAATGAGTTCGGTATTTCGCCTATAGATTTTATCAACCAAGAACGGATTGCCAAGGCGGTGGAGATGCTCAAACAACCTGAAACGAATCTTACAGAAATCTTTTTAGCCTGCGGGTTCCGAAATCGTTCCTATTTTAACCGAATGTTCAAACGCATAAAGGGCATAAGCCCAGTTGGATATCAAAAACGCTTTCATTCGGAATTTTAGAAAGTTTCGTTTTTCATTTCCAAGAGATCCCATTTGTTTCCGTACAAATCCTCAAAATCCTCAACGGTACCATAAACTTCTTCCCTAGGCGCTTCCAAAAATTGGACTTCGGCAGCTTTCATGTTGTTGAAATCCCTCCAAAAATCATCGGTATGAAGGAACAGGAAAACGCGACCTCCCGTTTGGTTTCCGATATGGTTTTGTTGTTTTTCGCCATCTGCCTTCGCTAACAACAACCCACTGCCCGAACTATTTTTAGGTTTGACCACTACCCATCGTTTCGTATCGGACAAGCGTGTATCCTCTACTAAATCAAACTGTAGTTTTTGAGTGTAGAATGCAATGGCGTCATCATAATCGGATACGACCAAAGTCATCAAACCAATATTTTGTTTCATAGGGTAATTTTTACGCTTCTGATTCAAAAGTACACTTCCCTTTCGTTCGCCGTACAAATTCAAATTATATTTGATAGGACAAAAATGTGGTATGGCAAACTGGATACAACCGCTGACTTTAGAAGGTTCTCTCGTACAACTGATTCCCATGACCGAAGCCCATACGGCGGATATGATAAAGGCCGCTTCCGATGGACAGCTTTGGGATATTTGGTATACCTCGGTACCTTCAGCGCAAAACATAACTACTTACATCAGCCATGCATTAACGGAGCAAGCCTCTGGAAAAGCATTGCCTTTTGTAGTAGTTGAGAAAGTTACTGGGAATGTTGTGGGCTCTACCCGCTATTGCAGTGTGGATGGTCCAAACCGAAGGGTGGAAATCGGCTATACCTGGTACGCCAAAAGTACACAGCGTACAGGAGTCAATACCGAATGTAAATTCCTGTTACTGCAACATGCTTTTGAAATATTGGACGCCATAGCTGTGGAATTCAAAACGAACTTTTTCAATTTTCCTTCTCGAAATGCGATTTTGAGATTGGGTGCCCGTCAAGATGGTATCATCCGAAACCATCGGATTGACAAAATGGGTAATATTCGGGATACGGTCCTTTTCTCTATTTTGAATTCGGAGTGGCCGGTGGTGAAAACTTCTTTAGTGTTTAAAATGAAGCAAACCTATGCTTAGAAGATAGCGTCTAAATCACTTTTGTTTTCAAAAGCTTGGCAAAATTATAGGCTGCCAGCTCAAGGTTCTTGAATGCGTCTTTTTTCGCCGTCTCTAAAGAGCCTACCTTGTTTAGTACAGCAGTCACATAATCCAATTCGGTTTTTTCTAAAGCATCGAGGTTGATATCAACCGAACCACAAAGCGCAGCTACGGGAATATTTCGCTCCTTGGCTACTTTTAGGACACCGGCTATCGTTTTACCGGATAGGGTCTGCTCATCGAATTGCCCCTCTCCGGTGATAACCCAATCGGCATCTTGCAGGGCATTCTCAAAATCGGCCAATTCCATGACCAAATCAATCCCCGAGGTTAAGGTCGCATTCAAAAAAACAATAGCGCCAGCACCTAGTCCGCCAGCAGCACCAGCTCCAGGAATCTGTTGCAATTCGAGTTTGAATTCCTCTTGTACAATCTGAGCAAAATGCCGTAGTCCTTTATCCAAAAGAAGTACCTCTTCTGGCGTTGCACCTTTTTGTGGGCCATAAATATGAGCTGCTCCTTGTTCTCCGTAGAGCGGATTCTTGACGTCGCAAGCCACCTTAACCGTAAGCTGCTTCAACTTTGGATGAACCTGCTTTCGGTCGATGGTTTTTATTTTGGATAGGTTTTCGCCTATCGGGGATAAGGCTTCTCCGGTTTCGTCCAAAAAACGAAAGCCCAGCGCATGGGCCATTCCTATGCCGGCATCGTTTGTTGCGCTCCCACCAATGCCTAAAATGATTTCAGTTGCTCCTCTTTCCAAAGCATCCAAAATGAAGTCTCCGGTACCCAGAGTGGTAGTTTGCATGCAATTTCGTTCCGATTCCAAAAGCAATTTGTATCCTGAAGCTTCTGACATTTCGATAAAAGCGATGCCCTTTTCTTTAGAAAAAAGGTAGCCCGAAGTGATTTCGCGAAACAAAGGGTCATGCACATGGGTCTTTATGGTTTCCGCTGCCAAATAATGTTGCATTACAGCCAAGGTCCCATCTCCCCCATCTGCCAAGGGCTTTTTCAGAATTTCAGCCTCAGGAAAAACCCTTTTCAGCCCCCCTGCCACAGCCTCACAGAACGCCTCCCCTGAAAGCGAACCTTTGTATTTATCTGGAGCTAGGACAAACTTCATTGCACTAGTTCTTAAACGTTAGCGTGGACTCTTTTTCACCAACCTCTAGGGTAACCTCCCGGCCTAAGATAAGTGCCCGATTGTCTTCCTCATGCCCAGCTGGAAAGTCAAAAAGTACCGGAAAATCATATTCCTTTACCACATTCAGAACAATCTCTTCGTTGGATTTGCCAAAGGGAGTAGTATTTACTTTTATTCTGCTGATATCACCAATGATGAGTCCTTTCAGTTGTTTGAAGTATCCCGCTCGTTTCAAACTAAAAAGCATCCTATCGATGCTATAGCGATATTCACCAATCTCTTCGATAAATAAAATTTTGTCTTTGGTATCCAAGGTGGCATCTGATTGCAAACAAGCTTGTAGTAACGAGAGATTTCCACCTATCAATTCGCCACTAGCTTTTCCCATACGGTTATAAGATGATGATGGAACTTTATATTTTAGAGCTTCCCCAAACAATACTTTTTTAAGCGATTCCAAATTTTTAATTGTCGATTCCGACTGCATTTTTTGGCCCTCAACCCCAGTCGGCATCATACCATGAACGCTTTGTATGCAGAGTTGGTGCAATTTTCCATGGATGGCCGTGATATCTGAAAAACCTTCTATCCATTTTGGATTCTTCTTGAAATTGGAATAATCCAACATATCCAAAATCCGCATGGTGCCGTAACCACCCCTAGCACACCAAATGGCCTTGACGGAAGTATCATCCATGGCTTTTTGAAAATCCTCAGCACGCTGTTCATCTGTTCCGGCAAAGTGATTGTCTTTGGCATAAAGATGTTTTCCCAGAACGACGTGAAGTCCCCAGGAAGAAAATACTGCCGTTGCTTCTTGAATTGAGGCCTGCCGATTCTTTAGAATTCCCGCTGGTGCCACGATGGCAACGGTGTCTCCGGCTTTCAGCGAATTCGGGCGAACATAAGATTCCACTGGGGTTTGTGCAAATGCTAGAGAAGTGAATCCCACCCATACGCTTACTATCAAAATTTGAAGGGAAGTTCCTTTCATATTATCCACTATTTAGTACGAAATACGGAAATACTTTTGGAAACGAGGCATTAAGACAACAAGTTCGGGAGGGAAAGACTTATCACAATGATAAGCGCAAAGAATCCCAACAGCAGTGCAACCTCCTTTTTGGAAGGTGAAATAACCACTTCCAAGCCTTCGTTGGCGTCTCTTTTGATGATAGTACTTACCACCAAAGCTACCACAATAGTGACCACACAACCAATGGCGTTCCACCAAAACCAGAACACATCTGGAACATACAACCATAAATACATATTGAAAAGCACCCCTACTACTATCCCGATATTCGCTCCCAGTGCATGGGTTTTTTTCGTCATGATGGCCAAAATGAACCCAGCCAAAATTGGGCCGTAGAATACTGAACTTACCTTGTTAATCACCTCAATGACCGTACCCTCTATATTTCCTGCAAAAAAGGCGAAAAACAAACAAACCAATCCCCAGAAGAGCGAAATGATTCGGGAAGTAATCACATATTTTTTGTTGTCCATATCCGGTCTGAACCGTTTTACAAAATCCTCCATGGTTACAGCGGATAAAGAGTTCACGGCCGAACTTAAGGTAGACATGGCAGCAGACATAATGGCTACAATCAATACACCGATAACCCCATTAGGCAAATATTTGATGATAAAAACCGGAACCATCAAATCCGCTTTCTTACCTTCCAACGAATCAATATTGGCTTGATACACCGAATCCATGGTTTCTTGAAAACTTGAGTCTTGTAACAACAGAGTACCGAGTACCAATCCCATAATACAATAGGTCAAGGTCAGCGGAAAACGAAATAAGCCATTGGCCAATAAAAGTTTTTTGATGGTTGGCATTCCCTTGGCGGAAAGCAACCTTTGGGATTGCGTTTGGTCCGTGCCGTAGTAAGAGGCATACAAGAAAAAGCCTCCAATAATCATGGGCCAAAAACCAAACTCATCATTTTTATCAGTATTGTTGAAACCCCATTTTGAAAAATCGACCGCTGTGAGCCGATCTTTATCTACGTTGGTCAAAAACGTATCAAAACCACCCAACTCACTTATTCCGTAGGCCAAACAAATCACGATTCCTAAAAAGAGAATAATCATTTGGATGACATCCCCCCAAATGACGGCCTTCATCCCGCCTTGAAAAGAGTACACTAAAGTGATTACCCCAATAATCAAAACAGAAACCCAAAAATCAATCCCGACCGTTGCTTGCAGAATCAAGGCCATCGTGTAAACCATAACCCCTGTTGCCACCGACCGACTGATTTGAAATACAAAACTGATAAGTAATCTTGAAGAGGCATCAAAACGCTTCTCCAAATACTCATACACACTTACAATACCTGATTTATAAAGGGTAGGAATGAGCGCTACCATGAGAAAAGCCATGGCCAAAGGCACCCCAAATTCATAGGTCAACCACTGTAGACCACCGCCTGGTTTTAAACCGACAAAAGCGGGCGCAGAGATAAAACTAATGGCGGAAAGCTGGGTCGCCATGGTCGATAAACTTAAAGGCAACCAACCCATACTACGTCCTCCTAAGAAATAGTCTCCAGAGCTTTTGTTTTCCTTGAACAGATATCCCAAGCCTAAAAAAGCGACGAGATAAACAATGATGATGACGTAGTCGATGTAATTCATAAACGTTGGTTTAGGTCATTTTTGATGGTTTTTTGCCATTCTTCCTTTAGAATTCCCAAAAGGATGGCATCTGCTCTACCTTTGCCTTGAATAGCGGGAAAGAGATTGCGAATTGTTCCCTCAGGCTGACACCCAATGCTTTTCATGGCGTTGATGCTTCTGGTATTTTCGGAATGCGCTCCAAGCCCAATACGCTCTACCCCCATTTGGTCAAAAGCAAATTGGAAAAGCAAGAATTTACAATTTTTGTTCAAACCCGTACCCCAAAAGTCCTTGCCATACCAGCTGTACCCCATACGGACGGTATTCAAATCCTCTTGAAAATCAAAAAACCGGGTGCTTCCTGCAAATTGCTCGTGTCTTTTATCGTAAACGGCGAAGGCATACGCTTGTCTCTTACTTTTTGCCGTGAGCGTATCTTGTACATAAGATGCCAAGTCTGAGCTACCATCGGATTTCCCTAGAAAATAGGTCCAGATATCAACTTCCTCTGTAAAGCGAATAAGTTTTGGCACATGGTCTAGGGTAAGCGGCTCTAAACGAACCCGCTCGTTTTCCAAAACATATTCCTTTTCAAAGTCAATACCCATCTCAAAACTTTAATCTGCGTTGGTCATAAAATCAATATACAAAGCAGCGCTCCAAGAAAAGTTATTTCCGCCATAGCCATTATGCGTAACCTCAGGATGTGCTTTTCGCGCATCGAAGTACTCGTAAAAACCATATTGTTCAATCAGTTCCAATGAATCGTGCTTTACTTTTTTGGCAAGTTCATCAAAGCCATAGGACTTAAGCCCGTGATGAATCATCCAATTCATGTTAATCCAAACCGGACCTCTCCAGTATTTTTTCGGATTGAAACGTTCGTGGGAAGGGTCAAACGAAGCGCAAAGGTATCGGCCATCTCCTCCAAATTTTTCTATCATCGTGTTGACCAAAATCTTCGCCCTTGACGTATCAGGAATTCCTGCAAACAGCGGTGAAAACGATGAGGAACAAACGAATGGAATCTGTTCGTTCTTTCTCAAATCATAGTGTACATAAGCCCCTAACTCGGCATTGCACAGTTTTTTGTTGAAATTCTCCTTTCCCAAAAGCTGCTTTGCTTCCAAAAAAGCGATTTTATCTTCACTGTCACCAATCCTTTTATACAAGTTGATTAAGGCATCATTGGATTTAATCAGCATGGCATTGAATAAAGGATCCAATACCAAAAAAGGAGAGTGTTGAGCTATCTGAGCATCTTGGTAATGATGCTCCTTTGCGATATTGATAATATATAGGTAATGGTCGTATTCTCTTTTGGAAGGACGTTGCGCGGGGTCAACATGAGTTGTATCGCGACGTTCAAATTCATATTCCGGGGAATCCATAGTGGCCCAAATATCATCCCACATGGGAGAGTTGTCTGTTCCGGATTCCCAATTATGATAGATGTACACTAGGCCTTCATTGTTTACATCTCGGTTTTCATAAAAGTATTTGTGGTTTTCAAAAACCTTATCGATGTGTTCCTTAATAAATGGCAAAAGTTCATCTCCTACAATTTCCAACATACGCTCTAAGATGAAACCCGTAACCGGAGGTTGTGTCATTCCTGTAGAACGAACTTTTTTTGACGCTTGCGGATGCAAATGGGATTCATGAAAGTCCGGTCCGGGAAAATACGTATCGCTATCATTATGAAAGATAATATGCGGAATAAAACCATTTTCCCATTGGGCATCCAACAAGGTTTCGATTTCTTGTTTCGCTTTTTCCAAATCGTAATGCACGTAGCCTAGGGCAATAAAGCCCGAATCCCACTTCCATTGAAAAGGATAGAGACCTTTACTCGGAATGGTAAAGCCCCCATCTTGGAAATTGTTTTCCAAGACTTCTTTGGCTTTGCTCATCAATTGTTCCTTCATCTGTTGTACTAAATAAGTATTGGCGGCCTTAGCCACCAATACCTGGATTGAACTTCGAACTAACTTAAACTATTTTTTGCGTATTAGAAATTAAATGTCGCCGTCAGGAAAAAGCGTCTTGGCAGAATCGGTCTTCCGAAAAAGAACTCTCCATCAGCAGATTGCCCCGCAATTCCTGCTCGTGGATTTCCTTCAGTCAAGCCATCACTGTCAAACAAATTGAAGACGGAAAAACCGAGTCTTAAGGAGTTCACCTCATCGGTTTGGAAACTATAACCTGCGCCCAAACGAGCAATGGTAATCGCATCTAACTCTACATTATTACTGTCATCGGTAAACTTGTTTCCCGTATGGTTTAGGGTAAAGTTCGCATCAAAACGTCGGTCATCAAAATTCAAGGACAAGCTTCCCAAAAAGTTGGGTTGTCTCCCAATCTCGTTCCCTTCGTTGATAATGGAAACCTCTCCATTGGTCAAATCGGTCGTTTCATTTTTGGTGATTTCGTGGTTTTGATAGGTCGCCGTACCATTCAAGCTCCAGTGCTCCATAAAGCGATAGTTCCAAGTGGCTTCCAAACCGAAGGTTCGGGTGGTTTGCTCACTTCTCCCTTGGTCAACCAACTGACCACCCACAATGGCTTGGTCAATTCGGATTCTATCTTGCAAGGTTACAAAATACCCTGCAATGGAACCGGAAAACGCTGAACTTCCAAACTTGGCTCCCGCTTCTCCTTGCAAAATGGTTTCTGCATCATAATTTGACTCTTGGATTCCAGGGGTTGGAATAAACCCTCTCTGCTGTGGGAAAAAGAACCCTCTAGAAAAGTTGGCATAGAGATTCGTGGTTTCGGTCAACTCATACAATCCAGCCAGCGAAACGGCCCAATCTGTTGCATTGATTTCGGCTCTGTTAAAACTACCATCCGCAAACTGCACATTGCTCAAGGCCGCAGTCAATTCGGGGTCGTCATATACTTGGGATTCTTCCAAACCGCCATCGCTAAATACCCCGGTAGTAGATTCGATACGAAGCCCTACGTCAAAACGCCAGCGGTCGAAAATCATCTCGTCCGTAATGTAGAAGGCGGTTCTACTTTGTTCCAAGAATCGGTTGGTCGTCATCCCAATACGATTGTACAATCCACCTTGGGAATAAATGACATTTGCACCACCACCATCGGTATAACTCAGGTTCACCAATCTTGGGTTGTTGTTGAATTCGGATAAGACTCTGTATTGGAAATTCACATCCTCTGCTTCGGTACGCGATAGAAAACTACCCACGGTATAGGTATGATTCCCACTCGGAGATTTGTAAATTAAATTTACTTCCCCTGAATAGTCCGTCATAGGACGTAAACGGTCTATGTGTAAATTCTCAACCACCAAATCCGTGCCGCTGATTTGTGCTCCGCTACCTCCTTGGTAGGTCGCATCAAAACCTTGGTTGCCAGGGGCGACTTCACCTACATAATCTGAAAGTGTGATAGGGTTTCCAAAATCTCCATTTCCACCTACGTAGAGCGCAAAATTGTGTTTGTAATTTCCATACCGGATTTTGGATTTGAACCGAAGGTCATCGGTAAAATTGTACAAGAATTCTCCCATCACGTAACCCCCTTGCGTAGACACTCCATCTTCGATAGGACTTTTATACACGCCGCCAGGAGTCAAAAAAGAGGTTTCTGCCAGCTCTCCAGACAACAATTGTTCTACATCTTCTCCATCGTTTCCTGCCAGTCTTTCTCGTGAACCGCCTTCCAAAGGCAGCGGTAAAAAGAATTGAGCTTTATCATCAATAAACTGCCCATGAACCGTAAAGGAACCTTTTTCAAATCGTTTTTTAATGTTCCCACGGAACTGGACCCCTCGTGTGGGCAAACCCGTTTCGATAGGGCCATCATCTTTTCGAACGAAGCCCGTAAACGCGTAAAAAGTATTGGAATCTTCTCCACCCAATTTACCACCGGTATAAAAATCAGTTTTTAAACGGCCGCGGCTACCCCATTCCACATTGATGATGTTACCAGGATTGGTATCTCCAGTTTTACTGGTGTAGTTGATAATACCTGCTACAGAACCTGCGCCGTAAAGCACGGCAGCACCCCCACGGACAAATTCCACACCTTTAAATCCAATATCGGGACGCGCGTACACGTCATGCGCGGAAGAGTTCAAGCCAAAGGTGCTCATCAAGGGCATTCCATCATATTGTAGCGGATTGAAAACGTACTGTCCGCCTGAGGGGAGACCTCTTACAAAAAGGTTGGTTGCGGTTTCACCACCACCCCCTTCAGCAGTAATACCGGGAACATCTCGTAAAATATCTGCTTGGCTATTCGCTGAGAGTCTGGTAATTTCCGCCATTTTCTTAGAGGAAATAGATAAAGGTGCTTGTTTCTGCGACCTAAAGGTGGAAGAAGCAGTAATAACGACCTCGTCCAACTGCTGACCACTTTCTTGAAGCACTACATCAAAACTTACGGGAGTACCATTCAGTTCCACGGTCTGTTGTGCTGAAGTAAATCCAATAAAGGAAATTTGAATGGTTTGGGAACCGGTTAAATTAGTGGTAAGCAAAAAATTACCATCAAAATCGGTAGTAGTACCTTCCGTGGTACCTTCAATCAAAACATTTGCTCCCAAAATGGGAACGCCTGCGGCATCTTTTACATTTCCTGAGATTTCAGTTTGGGCGTAACCTATTCCTGTGCATAATAGAACAAGTATCGCAAACCCTAGTCTTTTCATGATTGTTGAGTTAATTGTGAAACTTAGATTTTAAGTAGAATTATAATATTCTCAATTTTGAGCTAAATTTATTTTATATCCCTATTGAAATATTTGTTTTATTGCGAAATCATTATGCAAACGTTTGCGAAAACGTTTGAGTTACTTTATGTAATTCCTTGGTATGGGAAGACTATTTTTGAGCTATGAAGAAAAGGCAACAGGTTACGTTGAAAGAGCTGGCCAAGCAATTGGAACTATCGATTTCAACCGTATCTCGCGCGCTGAACAATCATCCTGACATTAGTCAGGAAACCAAAGAGAAAGTAAAAGCGCTTGCCGAAAAACAACACTATGTCCCCAACATTATTGCCAGTGGTTTCCGAAGTCATCGTTCACACATTCTTGGGGTCATTGTGCCCAATGTTTCGCACTATTTTACCACAACCATGCTGAAGGGCATATTGGACGAAGCCGAAAGTTTGGGGTATCGTGTCATTATTTCAGAATCTAAAAACGACGAGAAAAAACAGGAGGAAATGCTGCGGACCATGATGCATTTCGGAGTGGACGGTATTTTAATGGCCCTGGCCAGGAAAACAAAATCCGTAGAAAGCATTTTGAACATTTTGCCTACGATCCCCTTAGTGATGTTCGACAAGGTTTCGGATAAGATTCCCTGCACCCAAGTGGTCATCAACGAAGAGGAGGCCGCTTTCACTGCAGTAGAACATCTGATTAATACAGGTAAACGACGTATCGCAATCATCAAAGAGACGGAACAATCTTTCAACAGCAAAAAGCGCTACGAAGGCTACCTGCGCGCGCACCAAGAATATAATATTCCAGTAGACCAAAAGATTGTGCTCAGCACCGAGGACATTTCCATGTCTAAAGGTCGTATGATGGCCAACGTATTGTTAAGTCTAAAAGAGCGTCCGGATGCGATTTTCGCGATTACGGATAGCGCTGCCATCGGAGTAATAAAAGCTTTGAATCGATTCAATGTTGAGATTCCCAAGGAAATTGCCGTAGTTGGTTTTAGCAATTCAGTGAGCTCTACCATCATCTCCCCTGCGCTGTCCACAGTGGACCAACCCGGAAATAAAATTGGAAGAACTGCGGTGAAATATTTGGTGGAAGAGGTGGAGCAACCTAAAGAAGATCTCATCACCAAAACTATTGAGGTAAAGACAAATCTGATTGTAAGGGATTCATCATATAAAGCGTAATTTCGTAATTAACCTATTATATAAATAAACGCTATGAAATTAAATCTGCTCTCTTTTTGTCTACTTTTCTCCTTCGCCGTGGGGACTGCCCAGAACAAAAATTTTCTCGATGTACCGTATTTGGAAACTTCAGCACGGGTAGACACTTTGGTCACCCCGGATAAAATCTATTTGAACATTACCATTACTGAAAAAGATTCCAAAGGGAAAAAGTCTGTTGAGGAACAAGAAAACAAGATGGCCCAAGCATTTCGTGGACTCGGTATTGATTTGGACAAGCAATTGTTCATCAAGGATTTGAGCAGCAACTTCAAAAAATACTTTTTACGCGGAAAAGATGTGTTGAAAAGCAAACGGTTTTCCCTTTTGGTGTATTCTGGAAAACAAGCTGGGGAAGCTTTGCAAGCTTTGGAAAAATTGGATATCGCCAATGTCTACATGGAAAAGACGGAGTATTCGAAAATGGAAGCGTTGGAACTCGATTTAAAAAGCCGTGCGGTAGCCAAAGCCAAGAAAAAAGCAGCGGCATTGACCAAACCCCTGGGGCAATCTGTTGGACAAGCTTTGCATATTTTGGATAATTCTTCTCCCTACTATCAAAACTATAGAGATACAAAACAACTAACAGTGTACCGAGAACACGCAGTGGCTCCTGCCGCTGCAGAGCCCTTGGATGTTGACTTTGAACAAATTCGTGTAGAAACTACCGTAAATGTAAAGTTCGCATTGTCCAATAAATGACGCTTCATACGTCATTTAAAAAAAGGACATCATGAGAACTATTATTTTTTGCATTCTGTTGGGTTGTTTTACTGCTAACGCCCAAAAAACAGTACAGTACGAAACCGGCCAAGAAAGCCCTAAAGCGAATTTAGAGGACATGGCTTGGCTTACTGGACATTGGAAAGGGGAAGCCCTGGGGGGTATGGTTGAAGAAATCTGGAGTCCTGCATCAGGCGACTCTATGATGTTTGTGTTTCGTTTGGTCAACGACGGAAAGGTTTCTTTTTACGAAATAGGCCATATTTTGGAAAAAGAAGGCACTTTATTCCTTCAACTCAAACATTTTAACGGAGACCTTCACGGTTGGGAAACCAAAGAAGAAACGGTAGATTTCAGACTAGTACGTTGGGAAGAAAACGTCGCTTACTTTGAGGGTTTCACCATCGAGCGAATCGACCCGGACCATATCACCATGCATGTTTTGGTAGGTAAGCAAGAGGAGGCCCGAGAGCTTACTTTTGCCTACAGTCGTACTGCTGGGTAGGAGTTAATCCAGAACGGATAAAGAGGTTTCTACCATGTTTTTGAGACTATCAGCATCGGTGGAAACCTTTCCAATAACCCGCAACCCATTGTAAAAGGTCAATAGCATCATTCCAATTTCTTCAGGGTTTTTGGAAGGAGATAGCTCTCCAGTATCGATTCCCTTCTGGATTTCGTCAGCGAATACCTGACTTATTTTTTTTACAAGACCTTCAATCACTTTTTGTAGCGCTTCATCCCCCGGAACCATCTCGGTAGTTGTATTTACAACGAAACAACCTTTTCGAGAACAATCTTGAATGCCTTCATCCACTGCTTGATAAAACAGGCTTCGAAAACCTTCTTTTACGGAGGATTCTTTTTCAAAAACTGATTTAAGGAAATCCCCCGCTTGTTGCCGATAGGTTTCAAAAGCCGTATTGAACAGTTCATCCTTACCACCATAGGTGTCGTAAAGACTAGCGCGGTTAATCCCTAAATGCGATACCAAATCTTGAATAGAAGTAGCATGGAACCCTTTTTCCCAAAAGAGTTCCATTGCATTTTTTAATACTTCTTTTTCATCAAACTGTTTGGTTCGCGGCATGGTATTGGAATAATTGTTCCAAATTTATTTAAAAAAATTACACTTGGGCGAAACCACCATCTACAGGAATTTCAGCGCCGGTGATGTAACTACTATCTGCTGCAGCTAAAAACAGAGCAGTACTAGCAATCTCTTCGGAAGTACCAAAACGACCCAAGGAAACCAAAGATGGAAAGTTGGATGCCATGGCATCAATGTTCTCTTGAGGTACGTTATGCTTGCCGTAAATAGGGGTATCAATCGGTCCTGGAGCAATAGCGTTTACACGGATGCCTCTAGGTCCAAATTCCGCGGCCAAAGTGCGTACCACAGAACGTAATGCCGCTTTGCTTGCAGAATAGGCCGTCATGCCACCGAATCCTTTGATGTTTACCACCGAGGTGTTGAAAATAATACTGGCACCTTCATTCAAATGCTCATAGGCCGCTTGAACGGTAAATACCGGTCCTTTTACATTGATGTTGTGTACTTCATCAAAAATTTCTTCGGTCAATCCGTCAATGGTTTCCAAACGGAATACCCCAGCGTTCAAAAATAGGACATCAATTTTGCCGAAATGCTCAACCGTTTTTTCAACAAGCGCTTTGCTGTCGGCAACACTAGATGCTTCTGCTCTTACCAATGCAAATTCTCCTTCCAACTGGTTTTTTAGAGCGTCTAGTTTATCTTGGCTTCTTCCAGTTAGAACGACTTTGGCACCTTCAGCCAGATATTGTTTCGCTGTGGCCAAACCAATGCCACTGGTTGCTCCAGTAACGATGGCCACTTTTCCTTCTAGTTTTTTCATGATTTAAAATGTTGTTTTTGTTATCAATTTTTATATTGGAACGTTCATTCCGATACAAACATATTTATTTCAGAACGTTCGTTCCAAATAAAATTAAAGAATTAACATTTCTTTGTAATTAAACCTGACTCCTATGCAACGTCCTTTTGTTTGTGATACTACCTACAGTCATGAAGATTTCACCCAGAATGCTTTACCCAAAGCGGATTATGAGGAATGTATTTTTGACCATTGTTTGTTTCATGGTGGGTTTTTAGACAATCAAAACTTTATGGATTGCCGATTTATTGAATGTGACTTTACTAATACCAATGTGAAGCATACCAACTTCACTCATTGCTCTTTTGAGGACTGTAAAATGGTCGGTGTGAGTTTTGAAGATTGCAATCCCACCCTGTTTTCACCTGACTTTAAAGCTTGCAACCTTACCATGGCGTCTTTTTATGGTTTGACGACAAAAAATCTCATTTTCAACGGGTGTACGCTAGTGGAAACCGATTTCACCGAGGCGGATTTAACTGGAGTACTTTTCGAGAACAGCAATTTGGAACGAGCTGTTTTTCAACAAACTATTTTGGATAAAGGGGACTTTCGAACCGCAGAAAACTTTGCTATCAATCCGGAGCAAAACAAATTGGTCAAGACACATTTTAGCCGTAAAAACTTACTTGGATTGTTGAAAAAATACGATATTGTCGTCACCTAAATCTTAAATATGCAACGAAAAACCTGCTTGGAATGTGGTGAACGGCTAGTAGGCAGAATCGACAAAAAATACTGTTCGGACCATTGCAGAAACAGTTACAACAACCGTTTGAACAAAGATAGCAAGAACCTCGTCCGCAATATCAACAACCGCTTACGAAAGAACTACAGGGTGCTAACCAGTTATCGCTTGCGAAACGGAAAAACTACCACCACAAAAATGCAGTTATTGGACAAGGGTTTTGATTTTGACTATGTCACCAACATGTATACCACCAAAAAAGGAAGTACTTATTACTTTTTATACGACTTAGGTTATCTACCGCTGGATAATGAACGGTACATGATTGTAAAACGCGAATAAGGATTGACGGACTATTTCCAGCTTTGCGCACTCAGTTTGAGCGCAGCAATGACGATGTCCTTTCGGCTGATTTGCCCGACCAAGATATCATTCTTCATCACAGGCAATCTTCTTCGCTTATGTTTGTCAAAAACACCTGCGGCATCGAAAATGGACATGTCATGCGGAATGGTTTCCACTTCTTTGGTCATATAGCGTTCCACACTTTTATCTAGAATCGGCTGATTGAAATACCTACTTTCCGAAATCTGCTTCATACAATCCGCTTCTGAAATAATCCCTACGAGAAAACCATTTTTATCCATAACCGGTCCACCCGAAATATGATGTTTTGCGAATGCTTCCATCACTTCCAAAATAGACTGTTCTGGTGAAAAGGTTATCAACTTCTTGGTCATGTAGTCTTCAACCAAGATGGGCGCTACATATTCTTTTTTGGACGAATCCTTGGCGCGTGCGCCTTGAAAACTCTTGATTGCCATAGGGTGGAATTTTAAGGTTGTTTAAGTAATATAAGAAAATTCGTGCTATTATTTAAATTTTTTTTAAGAAAACCCGTAAGGCTTTCAGTTTTTCATAATTTAGAAAACCAACTCACTAAAAATGAAAATTTCCCCTTCCCTTTCCTTTTTACTATTTGCATTGGCAGTATTCTGGAGCTACGAATCGTTGATTCCAAACTATACCCCCGATGCAGATGTTGCGCCAACCAAATTTTCAACGGACAGGGCATTAAGTCACGTAAAAAACCTCTCTTTAGAACCACGCGGTGTAGGGTTTCCAGGACATGAACGCAGCAGAGGCTATATCATTTCCCAACTCAAGGCATTGAATTTGGAAACACTGACCCAAGAGGGCTATGTGGTGACCAAATCGATGAACATGAGTAAAGTGACCAATATCATGGCGCGAATCAAGGGTACAGAAGAGGGAAAAGCTTTGACTTTAATGACGCACTACGATAGTGACCCGCATTCCTCTTTTGGCGCAAGTGACGCAGGTAGTGGAGTCGCTACCATTCTAGAGGGCGTTCGAGCATTTTTAGCAAATAATCAAGTACCTAAAAACGATATCATTATTCTCTTTACAGATGGTGAGGAATTGGGATTGAATGGCGCCTCCTATTTTGTGAACGAACATCCATGGATAGAAGACATCGGTTTGATTTTGAACTTTGAAGCTCGTGGCAGTGGCGGCCCTAGCCACATGCTTGTTGAAACCAATCGCGGGAATGCCAATCTTATCAAAGGATTTGTAGAAGCCAATCCGAAATACCCGGTAGCAAGTTCTTTGTCCTACAGCATATATAAAATGCTTCCGAATGACACTGACCTTACCGTTTTTAGAGAGGAAGCCGATATCGAGGGATTCAACCTGGCTTTTATCGATGACCATTTTGATTACCATACGGCCATGGACCGCTATGACCGATTGGATGAAAAAACCTTGGCACACCAAGGTTCATATCTAATGCCTTTATTGGAGTATTTCAGCCAAGCTGACCTCGACAATGTCAAAAGCCTAAACGACGTGGTATATATCAACGTGCCTTTTTTCGGGGTTATCACCTATCCTTTTGATTGGATAAATGCCATGTTGGTACTAGCAGTACTCTTTCTATTGTTCGTGCTGTACCGCGGTTTCAAAAAAGCAAGATTTTCCATCAAAGGTATTCTCACTGGAATCCTTCCTGCACTTTTGGTTCTGCTCCCTACCACCCTAATTGGTCATTTTGGATGGCGATTACTTCTAAAAATCTATCCTGGCTACACAGATATGCTACATGGTTTTACGTATAATGGACACCTCTACATTGCTGCTTTTGCTGCTTTGACTGTAGCGGTCTGTTTTTGGATCTATCAAAAATTCAGAAAAACGGATATTACGGATTTGTTGGTTTTTCCCATCCTATTATGGCTTACCATCTGCTTGTTGACCGCGCTGTATTTGAAAGGGGCCGCCTTTTTAATACTACCGGTTTATGGACTTTTAGCTGCGCTCTACGTGCTCGTGTATCAAGAAAAACCAAACAGTTTACTACTACTCTTTTTAGGTCTTCCGGCCATTTTTATTCTTTCCCCCATGGTCAAAATGTTTCCAGTAGGCTTGGGACTAAAAATGATGGCGAGTTCTACGTTGATTGTGGTGCTTTTGTTTTTTGCAACCCTTCCGTTTTGGGGGCAGTTTTCATATAAAGGTCGAATCGCTTACTTAAGTCTTTTCCTGGCACTTGTTTTTGGTATTGCCGCACATATGACCTCTGGGTTCACCGAAAGCCGTCCAAAACCCAGTAGTTTGAACTATGTCTACAACCTTGATACGGATGCTGCATTTTGGACCACTTATGATGACGAACTCATCTCTTGGAACCAGCAATACCTTGATGAAACCCAGGATACCTTAAACGTAGGTGCTTTGGAAAACCTAAGTAGTAAATACAAAACCGCTTTAACATCCATTACGGAAGCACCGCTTAAAAGTTTGGACGCACCCTTAATCGACATCAACCGTGATACGATAATAGGTGAAGAGCGTATCATAGAAGTTTGTTATACCCCAAAACGAAGCATCAACCGATTGGATGTTTATACCAACCCCATGATGTTGTATGCTGCCAAAATCAATGGAATTCCCCTTTCGGAATTCTATTTGAGGGACCGGAAAAAAAGACTGTTCACCCATACGGTAACCAACAACAATTATACTGAGATTGAAGTTAGTTTTCCGAAAGACTCTATCTTCGAAGTTACATTCTATGAATCCAGTAATGATTTGTTGTCCCATTCGCAATTCAGCGTGCCGGAAAGACCAGAAAACAGTATTCCCATGCCCTTTGTTTTAAACGATGCCATCATCCAGATAAAATCCATCAAATTTGAAAACTAATATTGGTGTTATCGGATGCGGTTGGTTGGGTTTTCCTTTAGCCGTATCACTTTTGGACGAGGGATATGTGATTCGCGGCACGACCACCAACAGCGAAAAATTGAAAGATTTGGCTGAGGCGGGCATTCTCCCTTTTCAAATTGCCCTTACGGAAGAAGGTATTCAAGGGAACATTGAAGATTTTTTAGAAAGTTTAAATGTTTTGGTTATCAATGTACCTCCAAAACTGCGACGACAACCCCATGTCAACTATGTGGCCAAAATGAAACACTTGCATACCGCAATGCAAAAAACCAACGTACCCCATGCCATTTTTGTAAGCAGTACCTCAGTATATGGCAATCATCCCGATGACATTACCGAAGAAACTACACCCACTCCAGCCACTGAATCTGGAAGACAGCTTCTAGAAACTGAAAAATTGTTTTTGAATGCTGAAAAGTCAGAGAATACCATAGTCCGTTTTGGCGGGCTGATAGGTCCAAAACGTCACCCGGTGACCATGTTATCCCAAAAAAAAGGGCTTAAAAATGGAACAGCGCCAGTCAATCTCATTCATTTGGAAGATTGCATAGCCATGCTCAAAACCATCATTTCAGAAAACTATTGGGCAGAGGTCTTCAACGGGGTGTTTCCATACCATCTCACAAAGCAAGAATATTATCAAAATGAAGCCCAAAAACGAGGTATCCAAGCTCCGGAATACCTTGCCAGCGCTGAAGAAACTCCTAAAGGAAGGGTCTTAAGTAAGAATTATTTGTTAAAAGGTCATACTTACCTTACACCGATAGATTCTTAGTTCACCACGCAAAAAAGACACTTGACAACAATTAACGCAATTTTAAGTTAATTAATCCACTGGTTTTTAAATGTTTACGTTCTTCAATTATACCTTTGTGGTGTACATTATTAGTATAAAATTATGGGATATTCAAGATTGACATCGAAAATCTTGATGGAGATGGAGGAACTGATTACGAGAAGTACGAAAGACAAAATCACCTCAAGATTTAAAGAATTGCACAAATCAATTCTTCGCAAACATTATAATGCGGCCGACGTGGCCATTGATTATAACCGTCATAGGATAAAAATGGACATCGTTCTAAATGATGCTGATTATAATCCTGCGACCATCAATACGGCCATTAGTACGGTACCGTCCAATATGTTCTATGAGAACTTGGAGAGATTTCTAAAATCATGTCTGACTAAAGATGCTAAAAGTTTAGCGTTTTATACTACACTGATTCGGGAATACACCAACACGAATGTGGCCCTTCTTGCCTTATAAATAGAGCCCTAACGCTTATATAACAGGCTTTAACAGAAGTTTTTCAATTATTTTTTTAGTTTTGCCCACTTAAATGGGAAAAATGAAAAAAGGAATCACCGCACTGTTTATATTGTTGTTTGTAGGTTATGGAATGGCCCAAACCAATTCAGAACTTCTAAAACACTATGAATCCTTTTACAAGGAAATGCAAAAACAAGGGGACGTCAATGGGGTAATCAACGCCTTGACCCACCTCAATGTCCTTTCTCCTTCTAAAGACCGAAGAGATACATTGGCCTATGTTTACATGAACAACAACCAGCATCTCGAAGCTTTGAATACCATCGGAATCGAAAAGGAAGAATCCGATTCCAACTTAGCCGTGCAAATCAAGGCTATCGCATTGAAAGCCTTAAACCAACCCAAAAGAGCTTTGGACCAGTTCGAAATGCTATACGGTAGAAAACAAACCCCTTATTTAGCATATGAAATCGCGGATTTGAAAATTCAATTGGGTGACAATGATGGCGCTGCCGTGAACATCGATTACGGCATTGACAAGGCTACCGAAGAAATGAAATATGCCTTTTATGAAAGGCAACAACCCTATGAGGTTTCTCTAAAAGCTGCTTTTTATCATTTAAAAGGATTGGTAGCGTATAACAAGGATAAAAACAACATCGATGCAGCTATCGGCTTCATTGATGAAGCCTTGAAAAGCGACCCGAACTTCAACTTGGCCAGCATGAGCAAGCAGGCCCTTCAATCAAGAAAAGAAGCGACCCCAGAGTAAGCTATTCTGGGAGTTTGCTTTTAAATTGCTGTAACAGCACGCTATCGCGGTCTTTTTTGATAGCAACTAATGCTTTTACGTTTTCGTTGGGTACTGCAATGGAGAGCGCATAATGCGCTACCTTCCATTTATCACCTATTTTCTTGACCACGCCTGAACCACGACATAGTTTCATTTGGGTATCCAAAACCTCATCGAACCAAGCAGTTTCGCCGTTGGTATCCAAATAAATGTTCCGTTCGACAGCCGTAAAGCTCCAAGCTTTGCCTCGCTCAAAGTAAGGTTTTGAAAACACCTTGAATTCATCATTCTGCCAATTTTCAGTAGCATCGGTACCCAAGAATACCCCATCTTCGGTCATCAACCCAAAATAGTTTTCAAAGTCAGCGTTTGCAGCAGCCATGTGCCATTCATCTAACATTTCACCAATAGCGGTTTTCGTTTCGGTTTGTGCACTCAATAGACCTCCAAGACCTAAAAAAAGTAAAAGCATTTTTTTATTCATCTTCCAATATTAATTCACTGTTCAAAACATTGCCCAAAACGATATCAAACTGTTGATGTAACTCATTGTTAGCCTGAAGCATTTCCACAACAGCAGGTGTCGCATCCATTTTGTTTGCGATGTCGGCTTTCACTTTTAAAAGATAGGTACGCAGCACGCGTTGGCGACTTTTGACTTGTGATTTGTCAAACGCTTCGGGATATTCGCTTTTGTATAATTCTGCCTCCTTTTCCAACACATCATCAACGGCTAACGCCAAATCTTCAGCAGTAGTAGCTTTGTATAGTACGCCTAAACTTGAAGTAAACATTTGGAACTCTTTCCAACTAACCAAAAGAGAATCCACCTTTGATGTTACTTGGTGTTTTTTTGGCATTTTTCGGTAATCAAAAAAGTCAATTTCCGTTTTTTCTTCAACCACTTCTTTGGGCTTTTCCTTACATCCCCAGAGAGAGAAAAGAACTATAAAAAACACTTTCATTTTTCGCATAAGCGAAGGTACAAATTTTGAGAAAGGCTATCTTTGGCTTTAGACTAAACAACGCATTTACATGTCAAAACCTACCCTTATTTTGGGGGCTTGTGGCCAGATTGGCACCGAGCTTACCTTAGCCCTTCGCAGCGCCTATTCTGCGGAGGAAATTATTGCAAGTGACATTCGTGAAGGCAAACCCGCATTGATGGATGGCGGTCCCTTTGAGCTCTTGGACGCTACCAATTATGAAGCCATTGAAGATGTTATAATGCACTACGAAATTGAGGAAGTGTATTTGATGGCTGCCATGCTGAGTGCGACCGCCGAAAAGTTTCCCATGCGGGCTTGGAATCTGAACATGAATGCCCTATTTAATGTGCTGAATCTGGCCAAAGAGGGGAAAATCTCAAAGATATTTTGGCCTTCCAGTATCGCAGTATTCGGTCCGGATACCCCGAAACTACATACGCCACAACAAACCATAATGAATCCTAGTACGGTGTATGGTATTAGCAAACAATCCGGGGAACGTTGGTGTGAGTATTACCACAAAAAATTCGGCGTTGACGTACGTAGTGTGCGTTATCCAGGGTTAATCAGTTGGAAAACCCTTCCTGGAGGTGGAACCACGGATTACGCCGTAGAAATTTTTCATGATGCACTCGAGAAAGGGAGTTATGACTGCTTTTTATCCGAAAATACGCAACTACCCATGATGTATATGGATGATGCCATCCGCGCTACCCGCGAGCTTATGGAGCGAACTCCTGAAGATGTAACGGTTCGCTCTTCTTACAATTTGGCCAGTATGAGTTTTTCCCCATCCGAATTGGCCGAAAGCATACAAAAGGAAATCCCAGATTTTAAAATGAGCTACGCACCTGACTTTAGGCAAGCTATAGCCGATTCCTGGCCAAAAAGCATTGACGATACCAAAGCCCGGGAAGATTGGGACTGGCAACCTGAATTTGATTTGAAAGCCACTACTAAAGCAATGCTTCAAAACCTGAAGCAATCCTAGTTAGGTATTATTAATGTCGGATTTGCCTCCTGTTTTTTTCAGGAGACGAATGTTCTGGATTTCTATTTTTTTATCGATGGGCTTAAGCATATCATACAGGTTCAAAGCGATGGTACTTGCCCCGTGCATCGCCTCTACCTCAACCCCAGTTTTATAAACGGTTTTTACCGTCATCTGGATTTTGATTAGCAAACCCTCAATGGTGTACTTTACTGCGGCAAATTCGATTGGAATAGGATGACAGTCCGGCAGTAGTTCTGGGGTTTTTTTAATGCCTATAAAACCTGCTGCGCGACTCATTTCAAAAACATCGCCCTTTGGCACTCTTTTTTGTTCGATAGCCTGAATCGTATCCAAAGAACCGACCTTCACTGTAGCTTCTGCGATTGCGATACGCAACGTGGCTTTTTTCTCTGAAATATCTACCATGTCTCTATGTATTGACCTTCCATTGATATGAATCGTCTTCAAAAAGTTCTTTGCCAAAAACCGGCACTTCAGCTTTGATGGCTTCCACAGTAAATTCCAAGGCCTCAAAAGTGACCCGACGGTGGGGTGCGCAAACAAAAACAAACAGGCAAATTTCTCCTACAGGTACTTTCCCTAGGCTGTGATAGATTTGCAAGTCCGTGATTTCAAACTTTTCCCGTGTCTTTTCCTGAATCTCAGTGAATTTTTGCAATGCCATGGATTCGTACGCACTGTACTCAATGGCAGCTACAATTTTGTTTTCAATTTCATCAGCGCGAACCTGGCCCAAGAAAATATCATGTGCCCCAATTTCAGTACGGTGCTGTTGTGCCGCGATGCAGTCTGCGATGAAAGAAGGCGAAATCGCTCCTTCATGGAAAACACTTTTCACTTTTGTTTTCACCCTTTGCTTTTTTGCTAAGGTAGCGAACAAATAGCCAAAGTGTGGAATCCAGAATATGGCTTTATGATGCTATCTCTGTATAATTTCTTAGCTTTAGGTAATAACCTCACATACCATGAAAAACATTCTCATTCTGTTCGTTGTACTCTTCATATTTGGGTGCGATTCTGATGATTCTTCGCCTGTAACGATAGGCCCCGTAAATCCCAATCAAGATGACACAACACCTCCTTCTATCTCCATACCTAGAGGAAGCGATATCATAGAAGTTTTGACCGACCTGAACTTTTCAGTTTCTGATGCTTCGGATATGATTGAAACAGTGCTGACTCTAGATGGAACCCAGGTTTTGGAAACCACCGAGACGGAAATTAACTTCCAAATAGATCCCTTCGATTTTGATGATGGTGAAAAGACATTGGTAATCACCGCAGAAGATGAAGCTGGAAATCAAGCCGAAGCACAATTAATCTTTACAACGCAGAAACTACTCTTTTCAACATCTGATTTTCGCGGACAACTTTCCACGGCTGAAAAGCGGATTTTCATTGCCTTGAATACTTTGACCGGTGAAACCATAACCCATAGAGAACTCACAAGTGCTACGGATGGCATCTTCTACGCTGAAGATGGATTCGCACGCCAGAATATCATCGCTACGGTATTCGAGATTTCAACCAGTAGACCTCAGATTTTCTCCTATACCGATGTGCCCGCAGGAACTATAGTTCCGAGTTTTGCGGGAGCCAGTGCGCAATTCAACACCCCACCAAACAACTTTGGGGAATTTGGCTTTACCGTTACTGATGATGCTATGGCTGGTGGGTTTGACGGATTCAACTTGACCCTTCAATCGCATACGTACCGAAATTTCGGTGGTTCAGGAGATAACAACATGTTTACCTTGAACTGTGGGTATGGTTTGGACATTCCTGCCGAAGACATTTTTATCTACTTTAAAAATCCCTTTGATGATGCACCAGACGATTACCGTTACCTATTGTTGGAATCCGATGACTTTTCTGATAAAACGGCCAACCTATCTGAATTTTCACAAGATTGGGACCGCTCCAGTGTGGAACTTCCTTCAGGGATTATAGGGTACTCCTTCTTTTTAAGGGGTTTTACGGATGAAGCGGCCTACACTTCAAACGAATACGATGAATACTACAGAGTGTTCTACAGCACTGACGTTCCTGCTACGCCTATTGAATTCCCGGAAATCGACCTATTCCCCATTGTACAACAACGCCTTACTTTGCAAGTTGATGCTACTACTGAAGTGAGAGCCAGTGTTAGAGGAACGGGAACCTTTACCTTGCCAGGCTGGACCATCACCCGAACGGATGATATGATAAGTACGGATGCAGATTATGACAGTTTTACTTTCCTCAATTCTATTCAAGAGAATGTTATGTTGCCAAGGCTTTTCTGGTATGTGTATGGAGATTCCACCGAAATGACAACAATTCCCTACGAAAGTATCACCGTTCCCGAGGCGATTACCACAGTGCTTGATGGGCAAGGTTATGATGTATCCCTGTTTTCGAATGACAGCGATGCTTTGTTCTTCATATTAAATGACAATGAAATGGAAGCACCTTATCTGGAACGTATTTTTTATGAGTATACTGGAAATGAAAAAGGCGACCGTATTGAATCCTTCTTTGAATTAAATCCCTAACTGTTGAAAACAATTTATACCCTAGTACTCTTGTTAGCCATCGTTGCCTGCAAGAAAGAGCAGCCTTCAGAAGCATCAACGGAAGAGGTAAAAAGCCCTACTCTAGAGCAAGAAAAAACAGCCATACTCGCTACCATAAATAGCGAAACCGTGGCGGCTTTCAGTCGTGATTATGAAAGTTGGCAAAACAAATGGATTCAGGAACCCTTTGTGACCAAAACCTACATGCAGTTTCCGGATAGCAGTATCACCGAAACCTTGGGTTGGATAGAAATAAGTGATTTTGTAAAAACCTATTTTGAAGAACACCCAGAACCAGACCCGCTACCCAAACCCATTAAAGAGATAGAGGTCCGCGTTTATGGCACTGGAGCTTGGGTCACGTACGAGCAAGTGGATTCTGTTCGGGGTTTAAAACGCGAAACACGCCTTATGGAAAAGGTAGATGGCCTGTGGAAAATTGCGGGTATGCATACCACGATTTACGGCAAACAAGCCGAGCACCATTCTACAGAGTAATCCAAAACCATATAGCAAATGTTCGTGACCCTGGATGTTTTGAAAAATGAGCTCTTGTTCTTTTTCAGTGCACTAGGGGTATTCAATGCTCTGTTGGCAAGCCTCTATTTTGGGTTCCAAGGCTTAAAACAGCGTAATCCCTATTTGCTGTCCTTGGGCGGGTTGTTGTTTTTAATCGTACTTCGGGTTGGGGTTTCCTGTTTTTACTTCTTTCTTGGAATCATTCATCCCTTGCTGATACAATTGGGGTTAACCGCAAATGTGCTCGCTGGGGTTGTTCTGTTTACCTTGATGAAAACGGATAAAACTTCATTCGCTAAACGAGATGCCATTCATTTTTCTTTAGTGTTTTCCGCCCTGCTTTTATTCGGATGGCTATATCCTTATCATGAACATTTTCCTGTTTGGGACTTCCAAATCCGGTACGCCATGCATGCCTTGTTAACTATTTATATTGGTTTTTCAGGGCTTCGGCTTCTATCAGAAAAGAAGCACCATGAGGAGCTTTTCAAACAAAAAAGAATCGTGCTTTGTGCATTTGTGGCCATATGCCTTGGATTTGCCATTTCCCTTTTTACCAACTATGTGCTCGGTCCCATTTTCTTCTCCATCATTTTTTATGGGAGTCTCATTTTGCTCTATAAAGCGAATGGTTTCTTTCAGAAAAGTTTTAGGGAGAAGTACGCTGGTAAAAAAATCAACAGCTTAGAAGCCGCTCTTTTAAAGGAAAAAATGGACCAATACCTTTTTGATTCGTCCATATTTAAAAATCCAGATTTCAAAATCAATGCTTTGGCCAAAGCCATGAACGTCGCGCCCCAACGCATCTCGCAAGTACTTAACGACAACTTCAACGTCAGTTTTTCCCATTACATCAATACCTATAGGGTCGAAGAGGCAAAAAAACTATTGCATTCCCGAAAGGATATTACCATTGAAGCCATTGGTTTGGAAGCAGGTTTCCGTTCCAAATCGTCATTCTTTTCCATATTCCGACAGAAAACGGGGTATACACCCAAAGCTTTTCTGAAAACTACTCCAGAAATAGAAAACTGAACTTTTTTACCTTAAAATCTCCCTGTTTTGAGCCAGTTCATGGCTAAAATTGCTCAAAAACAGACCGATGAGAAAAGTATTGTATTTCGTACTATTATTATCATTTTCCATGCTAAAAGCCCAGGATATCATTCCTCCCGTTACCCTTGACAAAACCATTCTATCTGGTGTGGGATTACAAAGAGTAAAACCGGGATGGGCTCCTCTGGAAAGGCAACTTCATACCAACCAGGAGTACTCAGGAGATGATTTGGTCTAATACGTCACCTCAAGCAATACGGCTTTTAGATCGGAAGAGCGTAGTGCCATTGATGAGTTTGTCTATGTTTTAAATGGAAAGGCAGAGGTAACCCCCTTGGATGGGGAAAAGCAAACCTTTCAAAAAGGAGATTTCTTTTTGGTTCCTAAAGGATTTACAGGCCGTTGGAAAACCATTGAAACCTCGGGAGATTTTATGGAGATTGCCATTTACACCAAACCAAGAGCACCGGAAATAAGCGAAACCATCGCCAAAGTACCCTACACGTTCTCGAAAAGCGTCCAATCTCCTACCGAACTAAATTCCAGTAAAACCATTTTTAAAGGGGATGAACTACAAGTCTCTGTGCTTACACAAGAAAAAGGCGGCAGTCAAAAGGTAAAACTTGATGCTGATGAATTCGGTTTTATTTTGAATGGCTTGCTAAAGGTTATCGATACCACAGGCAAGGAAACCCATTATTTTTCTGGGGAGTGCTATGTGCTGCCCAAAAACTTTGAAGGTACCTTAGAATTTGATGGGTTTGATGTATTCCAAGCGATAACCGTTACTTCCTGTTTGGAATCGGCTTAGGGCTTAGTCAAGCTCCGAAAGTAAGGACTTGATTTCGTCAGCTTTAAAACCATTTCCTTCGGTTTCCAATTGGAACAGTAAGCTTTTCGCTTGGGTGGTGTTTTCAAGTTTGATATAAATCAGGGCCAAATACCATTGGGTTTCGTCCGCAAACGCAAAGTCTGGGTCATCTTTTGGCAGGGATTCCAAGATAGTTTTTGCCTCGCCGAGTCGACCAGCATTCAACAAGGCCATCGCGTGGTAAAAGGACACATCTGAATTCGCTTGATACTGAAGATACTTTTCAAACTCCAAAGCGGCTTTTTCAAAAGCGCCTGAATCATAGTTGCGATACGCTTTTTCCAAAACATTTTGAGGTTCACTTCCTCTTGTGGCGGGAGCAATCACATTTGGATAGGTATCGAAATACGTCTCGCACAATCCTTGTGGCTGTGCATTGAAACGATACATCCAAAACGCCCCGACAAGAAGTAATATGGTTGCGGCAATCGGCAACCAATACTGGTACTTTTTGGCAGATGGCTCTGATACGGTTTTTAGATGGTTCTTGAGTTCTTGTTTTTCGGATACGGAAATGACTTCGAACAGTTCTTTGTATTCGAGATAGGATTTTTGAAATTCCATATCCGTTTCGAAACGCTGCTCGAAAGCTTGGGCCTCATCATTACTCAACTGACCCAACACTTTTTTACGAAATAAAATGATGTCACTTTCCGCTTCCATGAATGGCCTCTTTAAGTTTCTTCAAACATCTTGAACGGTAACTTTTAATGGTATTTTCATCTTTGTATCCCGTTTTCGCGACAATTTCTTTATCCGTCAATCCCCGATAATAATGCAATCGCAGCATTTCTCTGCACTTTTCACCCAATTGCTTGAATTCTTTCAAAAGCAGTTGTTGTTCCATTGGCATTTGGTCCTCATCCATCTCTACATAGGGTTGGGAAAGTAAAAAGTCTTCCTTTACATAAGGTTTGGACGCATTGAATTTGGCTGCCAATTTGTTCTTCCCAACGGCGAACAAATACGTTTTTACAGACCCTTTCTTTAGTTGTAATTGGTTCAGCACATAATTCTGATACACTGCAATCACACTATCCTGATACAAATCTTCAATATCCATTCCCACAGCAACTCGCTCTCGAAAATAGGCAAGAAAGGCCGCTTTATAATCAGAATACAACTGCCCTAAAGCCTTTTTGTCTCCCTCACGCAATCTTTCCTGTAGTAACGCTTCGTTTTTGACCATTGGTAGGCTGAAATCTACAAAGGTTAACAACCAGTTCAAAAAAAAATTGATGGGTTGTTAACCTTTTATGGTTTTTCGGAACCAAAGCACAACCAAACAAGAATTATATGAGTCACTTTTATCGTCCCTTACTAGTCCTTTTGATGTTGTGCTTGGGGCACACAACCCACGCCCAATTTTTCAAAAGATTAAAAAAGAAAGCTGAAAACGCGGCTGCTAGAACCATAGAACGCAAGGTAGAAAACAAGACTGCCGAAACTACGGATAAAGCGATAGATAGCCTATTTACGGGTGACAAGGGAAACAAAAAAGAAAGGGAAGCATCAGCCGAAGTAGAGGGGGAATCCACGGTAAGTGAAAGGATGGACGGTATGCAAACCTTTCCGACAGATACTGAAACTGTTCCACCATCAAATGAAGTCTATGAATTCCATATTGAAGTCGATATGGAAATGACAACTACCGAAGGGGAGGTATTTCCCATTACCTACCTCATGAACGAAAACAGCAACTATTTCGGAATGAAAGCCAATTTGGATGCCTACAGTGGTGGAGATGTTCAAGGGAGCTCTGTGATTGTCATGGATGGCGAAAACGTCCGCGTATTTGTCGATAGTCCCATGATGAAAATGCAAATGAACCAAAGCATAGCAGACCAAAAGGGCAATCAAATACCTCAAATGGATGATTTTGACTTTACCAAACCCACTAAAACGGGAAATACCAAAACCATATTGGGCTACACCTGTGACGAATACACGCTCGAGGCGGATGGCAATCAAATTACTTTTTGGGCAGCGCCTGATGTAACTGTTCCCAACTGGACTTTCGGAAGCGCAGAAGTCATGGAACAAACAGGAGTTTTCGGGTTTGTAATGGAGTTCACTGCCATCCAAAAAGAAGGCACAACTACTGGCGTTGTGACCAATATCAACCAAGACGCCTCTCTAACCATCAATCCTAAGGAATATAAAAAAATGTTTTAAACCAAGAATATGAAAATCAATACCAAAAACACGGTCTTATGCCTTTTGGCAGCCTCTTTTTTAACCGCATGCATCGGTGACCGCAAACAAGTTGATGTGGAAGAACTAGGTGACTCCTCCTTTGTTAATACCAACTTTAAGGGTAATCGTATTAGCTATGATATGAATAGTAGTGCTTGTGAAAACATGTCGGCCGCCGTGATTGCCTCGATGTATAGCATTCCGGAAGACAAAGTGATATTTGAGGACATCTCAAAGTCAGATAGAAGAGTGCCAAACTCACCCCCTGTATGCAATTTTTATATTAAAGATGGTGAAAATGATTTTTTATGGCTTAGAGGTTCAATTAGCATGATACCAGATAATGGCAAGAACGCTGATGGTACCGTTACAAACACCAGTACCGGTTATGGTGAAGATTGGGCTGAAGTATGGGCAATCCAAAAGTCTACTTCTAAATCCTCAGAGTGGATAGAAACTTCTGGTATGGCAGCCCTTTGGAATGAAAGTAAACGAGCATTGACCATAAAATTTAAGGGGTATACTTTATTCGTAAATCCACCCGGAAATAAGCTGAACAAAGAAGAAGTCGCTAAAAATAGAGATTACAAAAAAATGGCTTTGAGCATGGCCAAGGCTGCTGGATATATCAATTAAATACCAATCCATAAAAAAAGAGACATGATTAAAAATAATTCAATAGCACTTTTGGCCCTACTCGCAGTTTTTCAAATGAGCTGTATGGGTGAAAGAAAAGCGAAAGAAGAAGATACCGATACCGATTTTGAAGCATCAGTTGCGGCCTTAGAAGAACGAAAAAGCAAGGCAAGAGCCATCAATGAAAAACTCTGTTCAGAATTCCCGGAAGAACTAGTCCTGAAACACAATCCGGATGCAAAGCGAATAGCCATTGAACGCGTTGAGCGAATCCCAGGAGAATTCTCTCTCTGCAAGGTAAAAATGTTTTATGGTGACAAGGAACATGAATTCTGGGAGGGTCAAGTAGCCGTGTATCCCAGTCAACAAGAAGATCCTTTCTGGCAATACAATCCTAGGGAAGGTGGAATGAACCACCCTGTAGAAGAATTTGACGGTAGGGCCATTTATGTGGGGCTTACCTACCAACTCCTCATTTTAAAAGATGGCCTTATCTATAATATCGCCCCACCTAACAATGGATCCAAAACGAGTACGGGAAAAGCAACCAAAGAAATCCTGTTCGATATCGCCAGACATTACAAATTGTAAAAAACCAAACATGAAAAAGTATATAGCATTACTCGTGTTAATAAGTTCCCTTTCACTACAAGCGCAATATGTGGAAGGACAGTTAACACTAAACGGAAAAACCAAAACAGAATTAAAACTTGAATCGAATTCAGCAGTACAGCTTTTCAAAGAATTCAAAACAGGAAAATACCAGCTCAAGTTCAATTTTAAAGGCAAAGACCTCGTCAAAAATGTCTACAAGGAAGAGATTGTCTTTTTCAATTTCAAAACCGTTGTCAAGAGGGACGGCAAGTTGGTCAAAAACGTAGTACGTAAAGTCCCATTGGCTTACTTTCCCGGTGACATGGGAATTCCTGCAGAGGCCTTCGATTTTGTCGGTCTATTGGCCGTCGACCCAGAGGAAGAGGAAATACAAATGCTAAAAGAAGGTACTATTGGCCTTATGTTTCCCGGCGAATATAGTATTGAACTCTATGCGGAGCCCATTGGCGCAAAGGGCGGTATTAAACCGGTTATTTTCAATCTTACGGTACCAAAACGATAGTAAAAAAAATAGAAATATGAAGTTGAGCACACATTATCATCTATCGTTCATTTGTCTTTTTGGGATAGCAACGATTGGTTTTTCACAGCAAAAGGTGACCTACAAAGCAAAAAACTTTGGTCCCGCTCAAGTGCTTGAGGCATCCATAGGAAATACCGGTGAATCCTTCAGTTTCCAGATAGCCGAACACGATATGGGTCCAAATGGACCATGGGCCAAAGAGGTAAGGCGCCTGGAAAGTCAAGGAATTGTTGCGAGCCCAGAAGATGCTCCTAAAGGATATGAACTTTTGCTTTCCGTGTCTTTCCAAAACGCTTTTAAGTTTCCCATTCAACCTGAGGACAGTGTTTTCATTTCGGTGTCAGACTTCAAACAAGGGCTTATGGAACGTGCCGCGTTTGAAAAGGATTTTAATACGCTTGACAAAGGACGTATCGCCAGTGAAAAAAACACTTTGCAAAGCAAAAAGTTATCCATCGAAGAAAAGACCCGTGCCATTAGCGCACAACTACAGGCTGGTCAAATTTCGCCACAAGAGGCCATGAAACAGATTGAGGCATTGACCAATCCTTTATTGGAAGAAGTAGATGCTGCTTATGCTACAAATATAGCGCCCGAGGAAGTTGAGGAGAATAACAATTACAGTATCTTCTTCATGGATACCCTTGATATCAGCCATACCCACGTTTTTGAGGGAGTACTGCACATCATAACTTTTGATAAGACCAAACTCGTCGCGACACTTTCAGGAAAACATATCGTGGAGTGCATGGATGTGGTACGAAAGAATTCACCAAGCCCAGAAGCATGCGGACAAGTGCAATCCTCTTTATCTCCTCAATTAAAAGTGCTGCGGGAAGAACAGGTTCAGTTAAGCATCAATACCGCTTTTGAAAGGTTCACCGATAATAGAAACTAATCCAATTTAAACCAAGCTATGCCACTACGAAATAGAAAGTCTTACTACATTCTTATCCTGTTCCTATTGGGCAGCGCTTATACCTACGCACAACAGTTTGTGAAAGTTGGTGGTCGAGCCTCGGATATTGCCATAAATCCGAAGACTGGAAAAGTCTTTGTGGTCGCAGGCAAGAACATTTTTACGGATTACGACAGTAATGCCAAACGTTGGAAAACATTCAGTACTCGCCCAAATAATGCCAAGTCGGTATCCGTGACCAAAGATGGGGTAGTTTATATCACCTCAACGGCGGGAGAAGTATTTATTGAAGTAAAGGGCAAATGGATTAAGGTTCCTGGCGTAAAAACAGATGAGGTTATTGCTGCAAAAGATGGTAGAATCTATGCTATTGACACCAATAAAAAACTAAGGTTATTGAACAATGCCAAATGGAATCTACTCTCAGGTCAAAATCGTATCAGTAATGGTTTAAATCAGGTTATCGGAATAGGGCCTAAAGAGCTTTATGCCAGAGCTGGAGATAATTCGTATTCCAAGTTTTCCGGTGGGAAATGGAATACCCTTAACGGAAAACCCAACAAAATCGCGTTGGACCATAAAACGGGAATCATCTATGCGGTAGGTCGAAACAAGGGCATTTACAAGTGGGTATTTAGCTCAAATGAATGGGTTTTGCTTGAAGGTACACGAAAAGACTTTAAAGATGTCGCTGTCCACAAGGGTATTGTTTGGGCAATTACGGTTAATAATACCATTTATTATTGTGACACAAGTAAAAAAGCCAAGGATTATACAGGTACCTACGAAGTATGCTTTTTACAACTTGGAGCACCTAAGAAGGGCAATAAGTACTACGGTGGAATGGGAGTCTATTTAAATGCCACTATCAAATCTGGAAAAGTGCCAATCAGCCCCTTGAATGGTAAAAAGAATAGAGCTTGGGATATTTCAAAAGAAGGCCCACAAGTAGCGAACAAATCCGGTTTCTCTTGGATTGATTCTTTTGAAAGCGGAAGTCGAAGAAAAACAACCGCCTCTTCTCTAGAGATTGAAGGCATCCGAAAATTTAAACTTGTTGGAGAAGCAGCAAAGGGCTACCCGGAATTTGATTTTCAGTTTAATGTAAAACGTTATGATGGTAATTTGCCCGGTATGCGGGGTGTTGGCCAATGGGAACGACAAAAGATTAAAATGGATGATTTGATTTTAGGTAAGGTATATTACCGTTACTTGATTTCATGTGACGCGGTCATAAGTTTTAGGGTAGATAAATTATAATCCATCATAGGTTAATAGAAATCTTTATGTTGATTTTGCGGAATACCTCATTACTTCTGATAGCTATTGCATGTTTTTTTAGTTGCAAAGAAAAACAGCCCCCCAAAAGTTCAGCTCCTGTACCTTTGAGGGTTACTGATAGTTTGGTTGTAGAACCTGCGGAAACATCCTCTAATACAATACCACAGGATACACTTTCTTATCGTGACCAAAATTGGTACCCCGAAAAAGGACAATACTACTTTTCCGAAACCTATCACTTTAGCTATTACAACGAAACGGTTCCTTCGGAGGATGGTTCGGCTACCGGAGAATTTGGTTTTTATGTGGACCCTGAAAGTGGTACACTGCTTGTCGAAAAATACATCAGCAATTATGTAGATGAAATGGCCGACTATGTGATAGTTCATCAAGATGGCCATTACATCATGGGATTCACAGATGAATTTGGAGAGAAGAAAATCATTTCCAAAAAGCTTTCTGAAGTGGAAGGGTTGTCTTATCGCATAGACGAAAATCTCGAGGATTTCAATACGTATTTTCAAAAACAAAATACCAATGAAGCCTTTGGGGCGAACAAGTACTACCCCAAAACAATAGAAGGGCAAAGCTATTACCGAACCTTCCCCAAAACCCAAGATACGGTTGAACTGTTTCTCGCAAAAAGCAATCTTCCAACCAAGTCCCTTTACCTACTTCAGCAAGTGTTTCCGGAACTGGGCATGCCTCTTCGTCAAGATTATGGTTTAGTGCTTCCCGAGAACACCTTGGTTGTTAAAGAGCATTATCAAACAAGAAACGGTCATCGCGTTGGTTTTCGGTTGACCTCAATCATGGCATCGGAATATCATATACAATTACCGGATTAAGCATGTAACCACATGTTATATTTATTACATTGTAGCGATTAATCGACCCATCAACCTCACGAACGAATGTTCAAAACCAACGTTACCCTTTTCACATCTATTTTGATGTGCTTAGGGATTTTTCAGTATCAAGGGACTTCCCAAGAATTACCACAAGCCGTTTTACAACAGGTAGATTCCTTAAAGAAAGTAGAACCCGAGAAAGCAGCAGATGTTTTATTCCATTCTATAAAGGAAGAACAGAACCAAGTGAATAAGGGCAAATTGTTAGCCAAGTATCGCACGACTTTTTTAAGGCTTACCAAAGATGCTTCTAAACGCAAAACCTATCTCGAAAAGAAAATTGAAGTTTTTGAGAACCAGAATCCGCTTGACACCACTAGTTTAATCAATAGCTATTTCGAATATGCTTCCGACCTAAAAGATTTCGCACGAAATCCAACCAGCGCCTTACTTTACATGGACAAGGCCATAGATACTTGGAATACGTACTATTCCACACCGGATGAGTCCTATGCCCAACTTTTGCTGACGAAAATTGCCATTTTAAGTGATTTGGGTGCAGGTGAAGATGTGTTGGATGACTACGAAGAAGTATTTTCAATTTACGATGGGTTGACCGAATCCTATGATGAAAACATGCTCTCGAGCCTCCAAATTGGTTTCGCAAAAAACCTTATTCGTTATGGTTTTTATCCGAGAGCGCAGTACTACTTGGGTCGGGTGGAGCACGTTTACGAAAAAAACGCTGCTTACTTTAGGAAGGCTGAAAAACAGACCCAGAATGAATATGCGTATCCGCTGGATTTAATCTCAACCGAAGCCAAATTATATTCCCATACTGGTGATGAAGCGCAACTCCTGGCTACCTTAACAAAGGCAGATACCTACGTCGCAGGAAAAGAACTCTCCAAACGGGCACAGTACTATCACGCGAACTGCTATAATGAAGCCGGCCTTTATTATCTGGATATTGACCAACCTGAAAAAGCTTTAGTTCATCTAGAATCAGCCGTGGCCTTGATGCCAGAGAATGCCTTTACCGTCTATCGCAATTATTTTTTGCTCAACTCGGCCAAAGCTAAAAAAGGCATTGGTGATTATGATGAGGCCCTAAGCACCTTCGCTATGCTGGAATCCCAATTGCCTAGACAGCTCCAGGGGTTTCTTTATGTATCGAGAGCAGGAATTTGGGCCGCTAAAAACCAACCCGAAAAGTTATTGGAAGATGCCAATGCAGCCATAGCTCGTTTTTCAAATAGTCCAATACAAAATGGATTGACCGATTCAAAAATTGTAGAGGAGTATATCCCTTCTACGCGACTCAACGATGCCATTAAATTGGCCAAACTTGCACAGGCTTTGGCCAATTCGGAGGAGAAGGGCAACACCCATATATCAATTGCTGCAAACCATGCTTTCAAAATTGCGCTGCGCCAGTTTACGAACAGCTATCGAAAGCAATTGTATACCGAAAAGCTTGAAATCATTTTTGATCGTATCATTTCTGGTATTTTGGCATCCAACGAGCCCGTAGACAACCAGATGGCCTTGGAAAGCTTGGTGAACTTTAAGTCCAAGTTTTTATGGCATAACTTTCTTCGGAATCGGAACAGTGAGGCTTTCACAATTCCAGATTCTCTATTGCGGTTGGAAAACAAGTTAAACACCACCGTACTCAACCTTCAACTTTCAGACAGTCTTGGCCAGTCAGAAGGTATTTCAGATGCTTTGACCACCAATAAGGAACGTCTCGCAAATGTTCAGAATATCATCGAAAACCGCTACAATTCCTTCCGCTATTTTGAAAAATATGCTTTCGACCTTGAGGATTTTAAAAGCAAAATCACTTCCAATCAAACCATCGGTCAATATGCACAACTCGGGCAACGACTGTATCTATTTCTCTTTTCCGAAAGCGGAATGCAGACCATTGATTTAGGAAATTATGGTGCTATTCAAAGAGATGTCACCACATACCTCAAACTGCTTAGTGACCCAACCTCCAATCTAAACCAACTGCAAGAAAAAGGCGAACAGTTATATACTACTTTGGGTATTTCAAATACTAATAGCTACAAATCCTTGACTATCATTCCGGATAAGGTTTTAAACTATTTGCCCTTCGAGACTTTAGTGCATAACGGCACTTATTTGGTTGAGCA
Source organism: uncultured Allomuricauda sp. (assembly GCA_937899065.1). Classification (GTDB taxonomy): domain Bacteria; phylum Bacteroidota; class Bacteroidia; order Flavobacteriales; family Flavobacteriaceae; genus Flagellimonas. Next base: position 22,319 of record CALBPG010000074.1, on the reverse strand, counting down.
AACCTCAATAAATTACGCTTCAAGTATTCCTTTTTTAAGTTTTCAGAGAAGTTATCAAACTTCCAATGGGGCGATGGCTGTTGTCTTTACACCATCCTACAGGGAAGTCAATGCTACCGAACAGCAGTTGGCTTTACGAAATGATTTCCAAACTTTAAAAGGTGCTTTGCAAGAAGGGATGGAAGTTACCCAATTGACTAGGGGTATTTCTTTTTCGGGCAAGGATGCTTCCAAGTCAAACTTTCTGGAAAATATTTCAGAAAAAAAGGTTATCCATTTGGCCATGCACGCTTTCCTCAATAATGAGGTTCCTGAGTTCAGTAGCTTGATGTTTGATGATGGCCCTTTGTACTTGTCTGAGCTCTACGCACTAAAGTTGAAAGCAGACTTGGTGGTGCTGAGTGCCTGCGATACGGGGCTTGGAAAATTTGAAACTGGAAAGGGTGTAATTTCCCTGAACAATGCTTTTTTATATGCCGGCGTCCCTAACACGATTTCGACCATCTGGTCTGTTCCGGACGAAAACAGCAAAAGCATCATGGTCAGCTTTTACGAACAACTCCGTGCTGGCCAAAATACTGCGGAGGCCCTTCAAGCGGCAAAAAGAACATATCTGAATACCACTTCCAATCCCAAACTACAACACCCTTTTTATTGGGCCGGATTCATACATCATGGGCAAGCCACCCCTATTGACTTTCCAAATAGTTGGAATTATCTATGGTTTGGATTGATTGTAATTGCCGGTACGGTTTTGGCCTTCCTATTTATACGGCGAAGCAAAACGAAAACCGGGTAAGTGTTTGGCTATTTGTTTTTGGTGGAAGGGGTATAAAGCACTTTCTCAATGGCATCCAAAAGAAATTGTCCTGTATTGCCATTGGCCAATAAAATATACCCTATTTCAGTATCGTCATTATATCGAAAAACGGATTTGAAGTCTCCGTTATTCCCACTGTGGCGGAAAACCAGTCCGTCTGTTCCTTTTTCAAAGAACAAACCCAACCCCATGTATTCTTGAAAACCCCAGTTGTTCTCCTGTTCATCCAGAGGAATCTCAACCGCTTTGCGGAACATTTCGGTATACGTTTTCGGTGTTAGTCCTTTTCTATCTTTCAAGGCGAAAACGAATTCAGACAAACCACGAGCATTGGTTATCAAACACCCTGCTACCCAAGGTTTTTTGGGCATATCGATTCCACCAGGAAAACCATTAAAGTGTCCATGCGCTTTATGCTTTCGCACATAGGGATGTGCTTGGTAGTAAAAATGCTTTAAGATCAGAGGTTGTACAACTTCCTCTTGCAAAATCGTATGAATGTCTTTACCCGTTATCTTTTCCAAAACCCTTCCGAGATATTGGTAGGCGCTTCCTGAATAGGTATACCCTTCACCTGGTTTGTGCAAAAATCGCATCTCGCCCCAATTCGGTAATCCGGTTTGATGAGAAAGTACCAAACGCGCGGTCAAAAGTTTGGCATAGGGCATCGTTTCAATCTCATCCCATGGAAGGTAGGTGTACAAAGGAGTGTCTAGGTCGATAATCTCCTTGTCCACCAATCGAAGTACGGCATAGGCAAAGGTCGGTTTGGTAATGGAAGCTACTTCAAACAAGGTTTTGTCCGTTATGGGTTCTTGGGTAAAACTATTCGCAACGCCATATTGCTTTTCATATATGATTTCACCCTTTTTCAAACCTGCGAATGCAACTCCCTCGATTTGATAATATTCCATATATGATTGAATAACGGAGTCTATAAGGCTTTTGCTTTGCTCCGAAAAATTCGAAAGGGCTTGTCCTCTTAGCGGAAAGTTTGGTGCCTTCGCTGCCCGCAACTGATAAGTCCCCAAATCAGAGGTTTCCCCGGCTTTAATCGTAAACGCTTTTACATGCGTAGTATCTGCTTTGAGAAAGGTTTCTCTTTGAAAGAAGGCGGTCTTTCCAGGTTTCGCGTAGTACGCCCCAACAGGCAGGGTCACTTCAAACCCACCTTTTTCTCGTACGGGAAAGTACATCCAATTTTTGGGGTTGTCTTTCTCAACCAAACGGATACCCTCAGGTGCTGTTGGCTCATTAGATATTCCCCAGGCTACCTTCCCTGAAACTATGCCAAATTGGGTTTTGGCATCTACAAACTGTACCATTCCCAATCTTCGCGGCTGTGCATTGAAGTCTTTGTTCCCTGAGGGTACCCATGCGTAAACGGTTTCTTTTTCCGGGTCAACATCTTGAACCAAATGTCCCATCCCGATAATCCTACCTATAGCAATTGGTTTACGAAGTTTGATGGCGATTTCATATATGATCCTGCCCTTTTCTTGATTGATTTTATAGGCAACATGATCCCAATTGAGATAGGTACTTGCCGTTTTATCCCATAATTCCCTTTCTCCTGTCATACTTCGGTCAAACCGGGACATCTTATAACGGATGGTCTGCGAGCCCTTTTCATGATGCGCTTCATCCAAGAAGAGGGCGTACAAATCCCCCAGCTCCATATCGCCTTCTATTTGAACAGGGTGCTCATCTTGGGTCACTATAGCCAGACACAGCTTGTTTCCAGTCAGCTGGTACCCTACCATGAAATAGGCTTCAAAATCTTGGGTGTCGGTTTCTGCACTCCGCCAAACGGGATGGTGAATGGTGTACCGCTTAAAATCCTGAGGCCAATCGTTCAATTCCCCATCCAAGTGAAACGCATCCAAAGGTTTGGCAAAGGCTAATCTGTTCGATTGTGAATGAAGACAAATTACAGAAAGGTAAAATAGAACCAAAAAGAGTAGTTTTTTCATGAATGCTCCGGTTTAGTCTTGGTAGATGGCTTCCAAAAGAGCGGTGCGGTCAGGGTCATTTTCCATAACCCATTGGCTAAAGTAGTAGTGGAAGTTTCGCTCAACTAGGATATCTGGTTCCAAGCCACCATCTTCAGCGTCTTCGTGCGGATGATATGCAATCAAGGGTACATCCACTTCTAACTTGGTATAGGGTAGCTTGAGTAAGAAGAATTGTCCGCCATTGGTTCCCATCATATTCCCTCCCGTTGGAGCCCCGATAAGTTTGGCCAACTGGTTCTGTTTTAAAAATTTGGCGAGATAATAGGTAGCCGAACTGTTGGCCGAATCAATCAAAATGAATATTTCCCCATCAAATGCATATTGGGAAGGTTTAACTTCCAAATACTTCAAACCCACGTCATTGAACTCATAAAAATCATAGTCCTTTTTGGTCACCTTACCCGTTAAATCAAAGAAAGTTGGGTCATAGGTTTCCAGGTACGGTTTGAATTCGTTCCTTACCATTTCATACACGGTACCAAGCGAATCGCGTTTCAATCGCAAAGGTTCTGCCGTTAGGTATTTGAACAACTCCCAATAGACCTCCATCAATCCGCCTTCATTACCACGCAAATCCAAGAGAAGGTATTTGGAATTTTTCTCCTGTGTTTCCTTGAAGAAATTCTCTAGATAGGCCTTCCAATCCAACTTCATGTTCCACACGGCAAAGGTTCCTAATTTGAGGGTCGCAATGGAATCTTCGGCAAAGTACTTTTTCCAAAGTTTGGCTTTATCATCTCCAACCAAATTGAGAAGGGTTTTTCTTTTCTCCCGAGAAACAGCTGTTACTTCGATGGGTATAGTATCCCTTTCCAAATAACTAACCGTAAGTTGATACTTTCCATTGACCGGGGGATACAACATGGGAAAAATAACGTCAAATGCTTCGTACTTTCCCTCGCCTGTGATGGAAAAGTCATTATAGAATTTAGCCATGTTATTGCCATCCAAGCGTCGGTGGTGTTTCAGATTCTCGACGATATCCGCTACAGGCACCCCGTTGATGGTCAAAATTTCGGTACAGGACTTTAGTCTATTCCCCGAAACATCTTTATGGACATACATTTTGTCTTGAACAAGCGCTAAGGTGAACGGCAGTTTGTCTTCTTGTTCAAACAGCGCTTCCCGAATAGACCTTTCTTGATTCCAAAAATTGGGATAGGTATGCCCACACTGAATTTTACTTGTGGCTCTATGAAGACTCAAATAGGCCTCTTTTAAATCCCGGCTGGCAATGAAGTCTTTTTCTGATTTGTCGAAATCCGCATTCACCTTATATGGATGCTTATAGCGATACATACCCGGGTGATATCGTTGCAGCACATCACGGAACAGCTTAAAATCGGCTTTTAAAGAATCAGCATTCAAATGAGGAGTCTGCCCATATCCAACGGCGCCAAGCCATAGTATCAATACAATTGGAAAATATAGTTTAAGCATGTTTCGAAAATAATTTTTGACTACGCTTTTCAATGCTCCATTCAGCTAAATTGATACCCAAAATCATTCTTGTTCTCTTGTGCTTTTGAAAATTCCCGCTGCAAAACCCAGTTCTGTGATTGGGTTAGCTAGCGTAAGATGATTGGGGGATGGAGACACATCTTTGTTTTCTATCAACCTGACAGAAACGTTTCGTTTTATATTTTCCAATTTCACTTTGGCGTCGTAAACTTGAATCACTCGACCATCCTCACGAGACCAATACCCTACCTCTCCTCGATTTTCATAAAAGCAACTATTCGAAAAGGGCGAGGTTAAGGCCAGGCCTTTAGGAAAAACCATAACATTCTCATTATAACTTAGGACGTTGCTGTGAAAGGTAAACGTAACATCCTTGGCGCCAAACCAAAAAGCACTTTCATAGGATTTTTGGATAATGGTATGGGTTATTGTAAAATGCTCCACGTTATTAAAAAACAACACCGCATTTCTACATTCCAGAAAAACACAATGCGATACTTTGTTTTTGGGTCCGTGCGCCCAAACGCCACCTTGAATTTGAGCAGCCTCCTTATCGCCAATAAAAATACATTGCGTCACTTCCAAATCTTCCAAATCGGGATTCTCCTTGCTAATCGGATAGTAGTACCTGACATTGGGATTTGGATTGCCCAAAAACTTCAATCCTTCAAAAGTAACATGTGGTGATGCGACCAAAAATCCAGTAGCATGATCAAACTGTGTTTTCGAGTTATTCGCCGAAACCGATTGAACGACGGGCATGTGTTCTGGAGTCCATTCCGCGTCATCAGGATTGTGCAATGCTTTTATGGTAAAACGAGTAGAATCGGAGAACATCCGTACCGGATTGATGACCATCTTATCGTCTAAAACATACATGCCTGGCGATAGCACAATGGTAATGTTTCCAGTTCCTGTGATTTGATTGCAATGGTTCAAGGCCGCTTTAAGTGTTTTCAGTGCAGCGCCTTTGGTCCCGCTGTTCGAATCATGTCCTGCATTAGGATCTACATAATAGGTTTGTGCCGCACTAAAATGCGTTAACAGCACAAAACCAAAACCTACTAAAGCCTTTCTCAAAAAGGACCCTTGATTTCTTTTTATCATGATTGGAATTTTAATTGTCCTAATTTAGCGGGAGTGCAGGTTTAGGGGTGAAGAATTACTGTTTATTGTTATTCATCTCTGTTCATTTTTAAAAAATTACCCGTTATGCGATTCGACACCGCACATCTTGAAGCTTGCAAACAGAGCATTGAGACCAAGTTCTCGCAAGGCTCTTCTACGCACTGGACTACAAATGATTTCAATCGTTTATCCGAGGCCATCCATCAAGAAACAGGAGTCCTTTTAAGTGTTTCAACCCTTAAACGGATATGGGAAAAAGTCAACCATAGTTCTACCCCAAACCAATCCACTTTGAATGCGTTGGCGAAATTCGTTGGTGCTGCTGATTGGCGGGATTTTGAAAAACAACAAAATCCTGTAGCAACTAAACAACCTACCGCTTCGGTTTCCAAAAATGTACTTTGGTTTGGAGTTGTAATTGTACTTATTGCTGCTGTGGCATTCGGCTTTCAAATCTCTAAAGATTCAGAACCCGTGGTACTAGACGATAATCCAGTCTTTCAAGGGCAGGTAGTGAGTACAGGGTTGCCCAATTCGGTAGTGTTTACCTACGATGTGACCCAAATCCCTGAAGGTGCGAAAGTAGAAATACAACAAGATTGGGACAGAAGGAAACGTTTTACGGTCAATCGATTGGATACCGTAGCGACCAGTATTTATTACAAACCCGGTTTTTTTGAAGCCAAATTGGTTATCAATGATTCAATTTATGCAGAAACCGATGTGGTCATCAAAAACAACGCATGGTTGGGCGTTATCGAAGACACACCTTCTCCGGTTTACTTGGAACCTTCAGAATACAAGGAGGAAGGAAGATTACAGCTTTCCCAACGGGCCATTGAAAAGTATAAACTGGGTTCCGAAAAAGAACGGTATTGGATCGGATTTTACAAAGTTGGGAGCTTTCCAGAATTTTATACCAACGATTTTGAGTTGGAAACGCAACTGACCAATATTTCCAAGGATGGCTTTAACATTTGCCGTAATGTTAGGATTGCTCTCTTGTATGAAGGTGGGGCCTTGGTTGTTCCTCTCTCCCTAAAAGGATGTTCTTCCGAACTCTCTTTGTTGGCTTTTGATGAACGGATCGATGGCAAAACCAACGACCTGTCCAAATTTGGGATTGACTTTGACGTAAAAAACGTTTTGGCTCAACTTCAAATAATATCTCATCCTAAAGGAATGCGCATCACCGTTAACGGTGAAACCGCTTTCACCTATCAAAAACCTCCTATGGAAAGACCCTTAGTGGGCATTGCCTTTAATTTTGAAGGCTTGGGCAAAGTCAAATCTTTGTCCTTGCGCAATGCCTCAGGTTTGGAATACATAGACTCTTTTGAGTAGTCCCCAAGATTTTACTGATACTCCTATCGCCCATAGTTCTGCTCCATAAAAGTTAAGTCCATAACAATTTTTACAGTTCATCGTCATCCGAAAAAACCAAAAACGATGAAACGAATTTTAATTTCTCTTACACTTTCCACCTTTACTTTCGGTATGGGCCAAAACAAGATTTCCTTGCCTTCAAAGGATGAGTTGAACGCTATGATTGTCGAAAGCAATGTACCTGCCTTGGGCATTGGCACCATAGAAAATGGAACCATTACCAATGCTTTTGTACTAGGAGAAACCAAAGCCAATACCGTAGCCACAGATGATGCTTTTTTCGATACTGCTTCCATTGCCAAAAACATAACCTCATGGTTGACCTTAAAGCTTGTGAATAAAGGATTGTTCGATTTGGACGAACCTTTGTACCCTTATTGGGTTGACCCAGACCTTAAAGATGATCCATACGCCAAATTATTAACAGCTCGTCACATCTTGGGGCACAAAACCGGATTCAAGAATTGGCGTTGGATGAACCCTGATAAAAAGCTTGCTTTTGATTTTGAGCCTGGGACAAAAGTGCAATACTCCGGTGAAGGATTCGAATACTTAAAAAAGGCCCTGGAAAACAAGTTTGAGACTACCTTTCAAGCTTTGGTTGACCAATGGGTTTTTGAACCCTTTGGGATGCAAAACGCCCATGTGATTTGGGATTCCAAAATTGATATTAACCAAGTCACCATTGCCCACAACGCCGAAGGAGAACCCTACGCGTTTGATATTGAAGAACGAAAAAAGGCTAGTGCCGCAGACAATTTATTGATTACTGCGAAAGATTTGGCTCTGTTCGGCAAGGGAATCATGAAACTAGACGGTATCTCCCTTGAATTATATCAGCAAATGATTACTCCAAAATCACCAGTAAAAGAGGGTGTGGGGATAGGATTAGGTTGGGTTGTTTTTGAAAACCTTTCGAATAACGAATATGCCTTATTGGGAGCTGGAAGTGATAAAGGGGTAAATGCCATCATCTTGCTTTTACCAGAATCAAAACGGGGATTGGTTGCCCTCACCAATGGGGATAACGGCAGAAAAATAGTGATGGGACTTATTGGAAAAACCTTCGACATTGGGCCTGAAATCCTTGGGCGCCTTTAAATTATTATGAAGCAAAGCAAGCCTGCCTAGTGGCCTCACCAGGACTCGAACCTGGATCTAAAGTTTAGGAAACTTCTATTCTATCCCTTGAACTATGAGGCCAATATACTCAGCTGCAGGCTTGTTTCTGATTATATTCAAACTGTGCCAAGAAGCGCTAAAGTACTATTTTCCGTTAGTCTAAATCAAGGGTGTATTCCAAAACATTGCCGAGTCGGTCGGTATAGATAAAATTCGCAAACAACAACTGCTCATACGGCACATCACCAGAGGCATCAAAGAGTAGAATCTCTTTAGTGGTACTGGTGTTAATCGCATTTAAGTCTAAGCTTTGGGCAGTAGCGTAATCCATGAATTCCTGTGGGAATTCAAAAGTGTCAAAGGGTAAAACCAAATTCTCTTGCCGTGGTGCAGTATATTCCCAAGTATACGAATTGACGGGGTTGGCGAACAGCCGAAGCGTGTATGTATCAAATTCCCCTGACATCGTTACCGTATCGCCATTCAGCGAAGCGTCCCAATTGGGCACTTCAATATTATTTTGAATACCAATAGTTGATGCAAGCAGCGAATTGCCATTATCAAATGTCATGTTGATTTCGTTGCGCACAATATCATACTCTTCTATGACCGGGGTTTCGAAGAAAGAAAAGGTGTTGCCAGTATTGCTCGGTGAAGAATCGAACAGAAAGCTGTACTCCCGATTCTCAAAAGCCTGTTGGTCCAAAAAACCATACAGGGTATGGAAGTAAGAGGTGGTATTGGCTGGAATTGTTGTTTGTTCAACGCTCCTCGCCTGCTTAAAACTAGTGTAAGGAACCATAGCATTGACTAGCTCATCACTTCCCAATGGTAGGTATCGATAATCGTTCACATCAACCAAATCTTCCACTTCCCTTAAGTTCGAAGTGTATACCACAACATCATCTGTATTAGGTAAATTGCCAATGTTAAGCGCAGTATCGAAAGTTCCACCTTGGTCTGTGGCATTGATTGTAGAATTAAAGTAATCATCACCAATGGCATGAAATGAATTGGCAATATCCTCCGTAGGTATCCCCGTGACTTCCAAATCAAACGACTCCGTTAAGGGTGATTGGCTGGCATTGTTTTCGGTTTCTACCCCATTTATTTCCTGAAATGGAGTCAAATCCGTTCCAGGTTGAATGTTCGCAAGCGAAAACAGCCTTACTTTCAATTCCGCTGCTGGCTCTAGAATGTATGATGTAATCACAATTTCCTGAGGCAAAAAGCCATCTTCAGCGTAAAGCGATATATTTTCAGCGCGTTGGGTTGCTTTGGCGAATGCGACAAGTTCCCCGTTCATAATATTTGCAGAAAAATACACCTCTTGTGCATCTGCGATTACAGGTGCCGCAATTCGCGCCAATAGTTTTTCCACTTCAAAGGTTTGATTGAATTCCCTTCTATTGTCATCGCCATCTACGGAAAGTACGGATAAGGTATTTTCACCTGTTGGGTAATCAAATGGGTTGAGTTCGAATGAAAAGGATTTGGCTGTGCTACTGAAAATCTCATCGTTGTTTACTGAGATTGTTGTATTGACATCGTCCGAAGCATCTTGAATAGACACATTTATGGTTGTCAACACTTCCAAATTTGCTTCTAATCCAGTAAACGTGACAGCAGGAGGAACAATATCTACTTCTGGCATACTTTGAGGCGGATTGTTTTCACCATTGTTATCAGAACTACAGGCGAAAACGACAACAATTAGCAAAAACGCACAGATTGGTTTCACAAAAAGCGAAAATGACTTGGGAAAAATGGAACGAAACATGGGGAAAGTAAGGTTTAAAAAGAAAGTTTTTTCTTGGTTTTATTCCTTAAAATACTGAATAAATTCAATTTAATACTTCCTTTACTTCCGCAAGAGCCCTTCATTTTATGGAGGCTCCTAGTGTTTTTCTTCTGAAGTATGGAAAATTTGCTGCATCAAACTTTTGGATAGCGGCTTGTCAAAATAGCCCGAAATCATATTGTTTTCTTTCGCGCGGCTGCGGTCTTTCGTATTTACAAAAGCAGAAAGGATAAAAATTTGAGTAGATTGGTAACTTTGGAAAGCTTCCCTGTAATTTTCCAAAAACGTCCAACCATCCATTTCGTCCATAATCAAATCCAAAAGGATGACGTCAGGTAAGCGATGTTCGTTTTCCAAAAGGTTGGCGCAAAAGTACAAGCCTTCTTCCCCGCTAGTGCAGGTTACGATATCAAAGTCTTTATTGAATTGCTGGATGCAGTATCGCGTAGCGAATTGCGATACCAAATCATCATCAATTATACAGACGGTCATTGACATAAAACGTTGGTTGGTTCTTAAGAGGCAAACTGTTTATCCCCTAAAGGATAACCGAGGTGAGAAAATTGCCCCTGTCATCAGGACAGAAACGGTTTTTGTCTACCGGATATTGTGCACAAATCGGTATACCTTACAGAATCTGGGACGAACGCTTATTTTGTAGACGAACAAACAAAGTCCGTGACAGGAATGCCAGATGCCTTAATGGCCGCAAAACCGCCAGCAATATCTACCAAATTATGGATTCCGCGACTTTTAAGAATAGAGGCAGCAATCATACTCCGATACCCTCCTGCACAATGGACGTAAGAGGTTCCTTCTTCTCCATATTCCCCGAGGTAATCATTTAAATAATCTAAAGGAGTAAGGGTTGCGCCATCAATGTGTTCAGCGCTGTATTCACTTTCCTTACGTACATCGTATACCTTAGTTTCAGCATCTTGTCCCAAAATGGTCTTAAAGGTTTCAGCAGTAATGCTTTTTACCGTATCCAACTCTCTTCCCGAAGCTTTCCAAGCGCTCGTACCACCTTTCAAATAACCAATAGTGCCATCGAACCCAACACGAGATAGACGCGTAATGGCTTCTTCTTCTTTTCCTTCAGGAGTTACTAGCAACAGGGGTTGTTTTACATCGGCAATCAACGCACCCACCCATGGAGCAAAACTACCGTTCAAGCCGATAAAAATAGAGCGCGGTACATGCCCTTGGGCGAAATCCTCCTGATGTCGAACATCCAAGACCAAAGCACCAAGTGAATTAGCAGCCGCTTCAAACTCTTCCGGATTCATGCCTACAGTACCTCTTTCCAGAACCGCATCAATATCATCGTAGCCCTCCTTGTTCATTTTCACGTTCAATGGAAAATACTGGGGTGGTGGAAGCAATCCATCCGTTACTTCCGCGATAAATTCTTCGCGGGACATATCTGCCCGAAGGGCATAGTTCATTTTTTTCTGGTTGCCCAAGGTATCTACTGTTTCCTTCATCATGTTCTTTCCACAAGCAGAACCAGCTCCGTGTGCCGGATAAACAATTACATCGTCCTCAAGCGGCATTACCTTATTGCGCAAACTATCGTACAAAATACCCGCTAAATCTTCTTGTGTAATATCATTCGCCTTTTGTGCCAAATCAGGTCTTCCAACGTCACCCAAAAACAAAGTGTCACCACTGAAGATAGCATGGTCTTTACCGTTTTCATCTCTCAGCAAATACGTAGTACTTTCCATGGTGTGCCCCGGGGTATGCAATACCACTATAGTGATATTCCCGATTTTGAATTCCTGGCCGTCCTCGGCGATAATGGCATCAAAACTTGGATTGGCATTGGGGCCATAAATAATAGGAGCTCCGGTTTGTTTGGAAAGGGTTACGTGTCCACTGACAAAGTCTGCATGAAAGTGGGTCTCAAAAATGTACTTTATCGTCGCGTTATCTTTTTCAGCACGCGCCAAATATGGTTCGGTTTCGCGCAAAGGATCAATAATGGCTACTTCTCCTTCACTTTCAATATAATATGCGCCTTGCGCCAAACATCCGGTATAAATTTGTTCAATATTCATGTCCCAAAATTCATGTTCAACATCTCTTTACAAAGGTACTTATCCCTTGGCAGAAAACTTCCGGGATTGTCCTGAAATCTTCTTTTGAATTTGCGTACGCGGACCTTTGTTCAAACAAAAATCCACCGCTTCGTTTGTCCTTACAAAAAAGTTATCCTCGCCTATGGCTTCATTCAAACCGCTAGTGTGCAGAATATCTCGCACCGGACCAATTGCCCCTGCGATGTAAATGTCAATATCCTTTTCTTTCAAGTCTGAAATGATTTGATGCAACATGGTAGTTGCACTACTATCCATATAGTTGATGGATTCTGCGTTTAATACGACACTTTTCAATGCCTTTCCTTTTTTAGAAACATTGTCATAGAGTGTTTTTTTGAAGTAGTCCATATTGGCGAAGTACAATTGTCCGTCAAACCGCACAATTAGCATATCATCATCCACTTGAATATCTTCTGAAAAGCGCGATACGTTTTTGAAGTAGTTGGTTCCCTTTATCTTTCCCAATACGGCGACATGGGGTTTTGAGGTTCGGTATACCAAAAGCAACAAAGAAAATAATACCCCAAAAATGATTCCTTCTGAAATTCCTATCAATAAGGTGGTGAGAAACGTTAAAGCCAATACGCCAAATTCATCACGTTGCCTTTGCCAAAGCTCCACAGGATATTTGAAATCTATCAATCCGTAAACGGCGACCAAAATGCTAGCCCCGAGCACGGCATTGGGCAAGTACTGAAAGAAGTCTGTAAAAAAGAGCAAAGTAGCACCTACCACCAAAGCACTGATAATAGAAGCCAAACCAGACCGAGCGCCTTCGTCTACCATTATGGCTGAACGAGAAAAACTAGCGTTTGTGGGATAGGCTTGAAAAAGTGACCCAATAATATTGGAAATTCCCAACGCTCGAAGTTCTTGATTGGGTTGGGTATATCGGGTTTGAGCTTTGTCTTCCAATGCTTTTACCATGGTCATTGCTTCAGCAAACGCGATAAACGCCAGCGCCAAAGCCAAGGGAAACACCGAACCCCATTGATTCAACTCCGGTAATGCCAAATGAAAAGAAGGAAGACCCCCAGGGATACTACCTACAAGAGATAGAGAAGAATGGTATTCTTCAAAAAAATAAACCCCTAAAATGGAAAAGGTTACTACGAAAACAGCGCCAGGTAACTTTCTGCTTCGTTTTTTAAGCAAAACAATGATGAGAATCGCGGTAAGCCCAATGCCCAAATCAAAAAGATTGGTCTGACCCAAATTTTGAAATAGTTGATTCAAGGTTTTGAGCGTTCCACTTCCGCTTTCAATAGGAATTCCGATAAGATATTTTAACTGGCTCACCGAAATCACAATGGCGGCCGCGGAAGTAAAACCACTGACAACAGGTCTGGATAAATAGTTGGCTAAAAAACCCATTTTTGCGAAACCCATCAACAATTGCAAGGTTCCTACAAAAAGGGCTAAAAAGATGGCCATTTCAATATACTGTGCGGTAGTCGCAAGTTGTAAAGATGCCAAACCGGAGGCAACGATTAAGGAATCCAAGGCCACTGGACCTACTGCGAGTTTACGGCTAGAGCCAAACACCCCGTACAATAGCGTTGGAACCAAAGCGGCGTAGAGTCCATATACGGGAGGTAAACCAGCAATCAGCGCATATGCCATCGCTTGTGGCACCAACATTACCCCAACGGTAAAACCTGCCGCCAAATCTCCTTTTATATACGAAGAACGATACGTGGACAACCACTGCAGTATGGGCAAGTACTGTTTTAACATAATGCAAAGGTAAACGCCTCTTTGAATTGACGCTGTGAAGTCACCTAAAGCTTAGTTGATACTTCGAATCACTTCTTTTTTGGCTTCTTTTTTACTGCCGTCAAAGCCTTCTACACCACCCACAGTGGTATACTTCATCACATAACGCTTTCCAGGATTGATAATCTGATACGCATATTGGCACATCACTGCCGCTTCATGAAAACCAGATAAAATCAACTTCAATTTTCCTTCGTATGTATTGACGTCGCCTATGGCAAATACACCAGGAATATTAGTCTGGTAATCTTTGGCATTATTGACCTTGATGGCATTTTTTTCTATTTCTAAGCCCCATGAAGCAATAGGGCCCAATTTTGGGGAAAGTCCAAACAGGGGAATGAAATAATCCGTCTCCACCAAAATGGGTTCAGATTCCGGCTGGTTGGGATGAATCACCACCGCTTCCAAATCGTCTTTGCCTTCCAAGGCTTTGACTTCGGCTTCGGTAAACAATTGTATTTTTCCAAGCTTTGCAAATTCGGAGGCTTTTTCTACAGAATCCAAAGCGCCCCTAAATTCATTCCGTCGATGCACTAATGAAACGTCACTAGCTACATCAGCGAGAAAAATAGCCCAGTCCAAAGCACTATCACCACCCCCAGCAATGACTACTTTTTTATCCCTGTAGATTTCAGGGTCCTTAATCATGTAAGCAACTCCACGATTTTCAAAGTCCGATAAATTAGGAATTAAGGGTTTTCGAGGTTCAAAAGAACCCAAGCCTCCCGCTATAACGACTACTTTGGCATGGTGCTCCGTACCTTTATTAGTGGTGACGATAAAACTTCCGTCCTCATTTCGTATTAAATCTTCAGCACGTTCCCCTAGGGTAAATCCTGGTTCAAATGGTTTGATTTGTTCCATTAAGCGATCTACAAGATCGCCTGCCAAGATTTCGGGGTAGGCTGGAATGTCGTAGATAGGTTTTTTGGGGTAAATCTCCGAGCACTGCCCTCCTGGCTGTGGCAAAGCGTCAATCAAGTGACATTTTAGTTTCAAAAGCCCTGCTTCAAATACAGTGAAAAGTCCAGTGGGTCCAGCGCCAATTATCAGAATATCTGTCTGTATCATGCTTCAATCAATCGTAATCTAAACCAAACCACAAAGGTACGACATTAAGTTATTTAGAATGATTAAAAATTATTAATAGTTCAGTGCAGACTATCCAGACTCAACCAATCATGAACCGCATCAACCAAAGCCTCGTCGCTTTTTAAAAGATGTTCAAACTCATTACTTTTTGGATTATAGCGGTAATCTTTCTCCCATTCCTTGATGCGAGTGGCAATTTGGTCAACGGCATTGCAAATAAAAATCACCTCTGCGTTGGTCAACACTGGATGCAAGGATAAACGCACCCAACCTGGCTTTAAGGTGAGGTCTTTTTGCTCAATGTTTTCAATGATGGTTTTCGATTTCTCCTTTTCCAAGTTGAAAAGATAATGCCCATAGGTACTGGCACAAGACCATCCGCCACGCACTTGAATGCCAAATCTATCATTCAGTAGGCGAACAATCAGATTGTAATGAATGCCTTCTATTCCGAATGAGACGCATCCAATTCTGTCTGCATCGCCTTCACCTAGGATAAAGAGCCCTTCAATCTTTTTGAGTTGGGCGCAACACAAATCCAAGAGTTCCTTTTCACGTTCGGCGATTTGTTTGGTTCCCATCTTTTCTTTGAGATGAATGGCCATAGCTGCACGCATTACCTGCAAAAACCCTGGGGTTCCGCCATCCTCTCGCGTTTCAATATCTTCATGATATCCATAATCCCCCCAAGGCGTAGTCCACTTTACATTGCCACCTCCGGGTACATCGGGCACCTCGGTTTTGTAGAGCGCCTTATTGAAGACCAATACCCCACAACTTCCAGGTCCACCTAAAAATTTGTGTGGTGAAAAGAGTACAGCGTCCAAATGCTCATCTACTGCTTCAGGGTGCATATCGATATCTACATAAGGTGCTGAAGCAGCAAAATCCATGATACAAAGTCCGTCATAGGCATGCATCACTTTTGCCAATTGGTGATACGGCGTTATAATTCCAGTAACGTTGGAACAGGCCGTAAAGGCTCCTATTTTAATAGGTCGATTTATATATGCTTGAAGGGTTTCCTTGAGCTTCTTGGGACAAACCATGCCCATCTCATTTGCTTCTACAATCACAACGTCAGCAATGGTCTCCATCCAAGAAACATGATTGGAGTGATGCTCTTTATGTGAAATAAATACTACCGGCCTTTCTTCTAGAGCTAAGCTCTGCTTACGTTCGTGGGAGTTGGGCCAGCGTAAGCCCATCATGCGTTGAAGGCGTGCCAACAGTCCGGTCATTCCGGTACCTGAGGCTACGAGCACATCGTCTGCATTGGCATTCACATGATCTTTTATGATTTGACGCGCTTTGTGATACGCATAGGTAGAAGCTTTTCCAGTTTCACTAGAAAAGGAATGTGTATTGGCCACCATGGGCCCTATTTTTTCGCGGATCGTTTCTTCAATGGGTTCATACAATCTTCCACTGGCAATCCAATCGGCATAAACCAACTTCTGGTTGCCATAGACGGATTCAAAATCATAATCTTGACCCACAATATTTTGACGAAATTCAGCGAAATACGCTTCTAGGGATTTGGTTGCAATCTTGGTGCTCATGTTCACAAATTTTATGACAGCCTCACGATAATTAAGCATTACCTTGTAGCAAGATAGTTCTTTGGGAAACCACGTCCATATCGCTTTGTGTCGATTCCCAAAGATCATTTCAAAATTAGTTAATATAGTTAACTAATTTCTTATTTTTGTTTATAATGTTATCGAAGAAGTTTTCCCTACGACTTCTCCAATTTAAAACGCAATGCCCATGGGCCATTATTTAGTGACCGTATCCGATACGCCTATTGAAGTCAACACAGATACTTTAGACCAACTAGACGCAATATCCCAAGGAAACAATTCCTACCATGTGATTGCCGACCAAAAAGCGTATCGTGCAAAGGTTCTCGATGCCAAAGGAAAACAGCTTTCAGTAAACGTAAATGGAAATCTGTACGAGGTTACCATCGCTGATGCCAATGACCAAATGGTAAAAGCCATGGGACTATTGGAAGCCAGTGCACAAAAAATAAACGATGTCCAAGCGCCTATGCCTGGGCTTATTGTGAGTATAAAAGTATCTCCCGGACAAACCAATGCCAAAGATGACAAGCTGATAGAGCTTTCCGCCATGAAAATGGAAAATCTCAATCATGCCGCTGGAGAAGGTGTGGTAAAAAGCATTCATGTAAAAGAAGGGGATGCCGTAGACAAAGGACAGGTTATCATTGAAATGGAATAGTATTTTCCAAAAATCCCAACTATGAGAAAAATATTAGTTGCCAATAGAGGCGAAATCGCGCTCAGGATTATGCGAACGGCCCGTAAAATGGGTATCCAAACGGTTGCGGTATACTCCGATGTCGACCGACATGCGCCTCATGTAAAATTTGCAGATGAGGCTGTTCATATTGGCCCAGCGCCATCATCCGAATCGTATTTGGTAATGGATAAAATCATTCAGGCTGCAAAAGATACCGGAGCCGAAGGGATTCACCCTGGCTATGGCTTTTTGAGTGAAAACGGGGAATTTGCCCAAAAGGTTACCAGAAGTGACATCACTTTTATAGGACCCAGACCTCATGCGATTGAGGTAATGGGAAATAAACTGGCCGCGAAAGAAGCTGTAAAAGCATATGACATCCCCATGGTACCGGGAGTCGATAAAGCGATTTCTGACGTAACCTTGGCACAAAAAATTGCAGACGAAATTGGCTACCCAATATTAATTAAAGCCGCTGCTGGTGGGGGCGGAAAAGGGATGCGTATTGTAGACCAATCTGCTAGCCTAAAAGAACAGATGGAACGAGCTATTAGTGAAGCACAATCCGCTTTTGGTGACGGATCGGTTTTTATTGAAAAATATGTGGGCTCTCCACGCCATATCGAAATACAAGTCTTGGCGGATACCCATGGTAACGTAGTTTACCTTTTTGAACGGGAATGCAGCGTGCAACGAAGACATCAGAAAGTGGTAGAGGAAGCCCCAAGTGCAGTACTCACTCCCGAGATTCGTAAAAACATGGGGGAAGCAGCCGTTCGTGTGGCAGAGGCCTGTGACTACGTTGGAGCAGGCACAGTAGAGTTTCTATTGGATGAGAACAAGAACTTCTACTTTTTGGAAATGAACACCCGTTTGCAGGTCGAGCATCCTGTGTCCGAATTGATTACAGGAATCGATTTGGTGGAACAACAGATAAAAGTCGCCCGCGGCGAAAAGCTTTCTTTCACTCAAGAGGATTTAAAAATTCAGGGGCATGCTTTGGAAATTCGGGTCTATGCGGAAGACCCTATGGAGGATTTTCTTCCGAGTATTGGGACATTGAGCACCTACAAACGACCGGAAGGAGAAGGCATTCGCTTGGATGATGGTTTTGAAGAAGGTATGGAGGTTCCCATTTATTACGACCCTATGATTGCCAAACTCATCACCTACGGCGCTTCACGAGATGAAGCTATTCAGAAAATGATTTCCGCCATAGATAATTATCACATTGAAGGTATCGAAACAACGCTTTCCTTTGGGAAGTATGTCTGCCAGCACCCCGCTTTTATCTCCGGTGATTTTGATACCCACTTCGTAAAGAAATACTGGTCAAAGGAAATCTATGATGAAGGCTTGAAAGCGGAAAAGCAGATTGCCGCTCGAATCGCACTGCATCATTATTTGGAAAGTCAAAAGAAAGTAGTGGTGGCCAATACGCTAGAATCTAACTGGAAAACCAACAGAAGTTAAAACGAGTACCATGGGCAAAGAAAAAGAAGTACTTTTTGAAAAACTGGAACAAGCGAAACTCGGGGGTGGTCCAGAACGTATTGAAAAACAGCACGCCAAAGGGAAATTGACCGCTAGGGAACGTGTTCATTTTTTGATGGATGAAGGTTCCTTTGAAGAACAGGGCATTCTGGTAACCCATAGAACCAAAGATTTTGGTATGGAAAATCAAATGTTCTATGGTGATGGAGTGGTTACTGGTTTTGGTACTGTGAACGGTAGAAAAGTATGTGTATTTGCACAAGACTTTACCGTTTTTGGAGGTGCACTCTCTGAAACCCATGCCGAAAAAATCTGTAAAATTATGGATTTGGCGCTCAAGATTGGTGTTCCCGTCATTGGCCTAAATGATAGCGGTGGCGCACGAATTCAAGAAGGGGTGCGGTCTTTAGGTGGCTATGCCGATATTTTCCATAGAAACGTACAATCCTCAGGCGTGGTTCCCCAAATTTCGGCTATTATGGGGCCTTGTGCCGGAGGTGCCGTTTATTCGCCGGCAATGACGGACTTCACCATTATGGTTGAAAATAGTAGTTATATGTTCGTGACCGGTCCCAACGTGGTGAAAACCGTAACCAACGAAGAAGTTACCGCAGAAGAGTTAGGAGGTGCTATGACGCACGCCACAAAAAGTGGTGTTACGCATTTCACAGCAATGAACGATGTGGATTGCATCAACCAAATCAAGCGACTATTGAGTTACTTACCGCAAAATTGTGAAGATATAACCCCGAGCATGCCTTTTGACTTGGGCACGGAAGAGCGTTTGGATTTGGAGACCGTAGTTCCTGAAAACGCTAATCAACCCTATGACATCAAAAAAGTGGTGGATGGTATTCTGGATACCGATTCCTTTTATGAAGTGCATAAAGACTACGCTGAAAACCTTGTCGTAGGTTTCGGTCGAATTGCTGGAAAAAGTGTGGGTATTGTGGCCAATCAACCTATGGTTTTGGCAGGGGTACTTGACGTGGAAAGTTCTAAAAAAGGAGCAAGATTTACTCGCTTTTGTGATTGCTTCAATATTCCGCTTTTAGTATTGGTAGACGTTCCAGGATTCTTACCAGGAACCGACCAGGAATGGAATGGTATCATTACCAATGGTGCTAAATTATTGTATGCCTTAAGTGAAGCAACCGTTCCAAAAGTCACGGTAATTACTCGAAAAGCTTATGGAGGGGCCTATGATGTGATGAATTCCAAGCACATTGGAGCCGATTTTAATTTTGCATGGCCTACCGCTGAAATTGCCGTAATGGGCGCCAAAGGGGCCAGTGAAATCATTTTTAGAAAAGAAATCCAAAGTGCTGATAATCCCGAAGCCAAACTTAAAGAGAAAGAAGCTGAATATGCTGATTTGTTCGCGAATCCATACAGTGCAGCGCAAAGAGGTTTTATTGATGAGGTGATTGAACCCAAAAACACCCGAAGAAAACTTATCAAAGCCTTTTCCATTCTAGAAAACAAAGTGGTAGAAACTCCGAAGAAAAAACACGGAAATATTCCACTCTAAAAGAAGAGAACAATCAAAAAAAAGCTTCCCATTACAGGAAGCTTTCTTTGTTGGTTGATTTAGTTAAATTTTAAACGCCCACAAGCATTTTGTGGAACGATTTAATACGCTCTTCATCGTTGATAATACGGTTCATGCTTTGCTCCAAAAACCGTAGGAATGTCTCTTTTTCATCCTTTGTAAATCCTTCCATGAGATACTCAATTACCGCAAAACGGGACGGCTGGGTTTTTTCGACCAAGGCAACCCCCTGCTTCGTAAGTGAAAGACGTTTTTTTCTACGATCTTGACTATCCTCAAATTGCTGCACCAAACCTTTTTCCAATAAAACATTGATGAGATTCGTGATGTTGGCTCTTGATACGTTTAAGGAATCTGCCAATTCACTGGCCATCAAGGCTTTTTTATGTTCTTCCCTTTTAAAGAAGGGCAAATTGGGATTATTGGCCAAGTGCAACAGAATCAACCATTGTTGCGTGGTTAGACCAACCTTTTGATATACCTCATCTCCTATTTTTTTGAGCTGATTTGACAAATCGAAAATGCTCAATACTATCGATTCTTCAATACTCTTTTCTATCATAACTTCAATTTCTAATAATCATCAAGTCGCTGCTAGAAACTCAACCTTGCAGTTTCTGTATCACGTCTTGCTGTGTTTTTATAAATAACCCTTTGTTTGGGGTCTTGTCGACAAAACTATTGGCTGGATAGTGCGAAAATGAACTGTATGAAGGTGCATACAATTCAAACCGTTGTCTGGCATTATAATTTTGCATGGAGACCTTGCTACGATGGTCTCGCAATGCTGGAATATCTATAGTCGTGTAGGCGACCATGTTCTCCCCCGGACCTGCCTCACAAAGCACGTGCCCTTCAAAGTGAACGATTTTTGATAACCCATCCGTACTGGACATTGGGATATCAATTCCGGAAATCCCCGCAGAATTGGCAGAAACCACATAACACATGTTCTCAATAGCCCTTGCACGTTTAGCGACCTCTTTGTGCGTCAACAATGGACTGCCCACTTCTGAAGAAGAATGCAGAAACACCTCGGCCCCACGCATCATCAAACATCGCGCAATTTCAGGATAAAGAATTTCTTCGGAAGCAATACAAGCTAATCGACCTAATTTAGTATCTACAACTGGGAAGAGTGCTTCATAACCATAAACCTTCTCATATTGTTCCATCACATCATGCGGTGTTGGCGCAAACATGGAATTCAGTCTTCTGTAATTGAGAATCAACTCCCCAGCATCATCAATAATGAAACTGCTTTGAAAATAGAGTTCTGGAAAATTCTCATCCGTTTCATAGTAGTTTCCTGAAAGAAAGATAGACTCCTTCACACAAAAAGCCTTCATGATTTCGAAGAGTTCGTCTTGCGTTGAGATACAAGCTTTTTCTTTCCATTCAGATAAACTTTCCCCCAAAGGAAAACTGGTCAGAAAGTATTCGGGGAGCACTACCAGAGATAAATCTCGTCCTATAAACTTTTTGGAAGCACTCACTTGCGCCAACATCCTGTGCAATGAACTTTTCATGAGTTCACGGGATGAATTTGAATCCGTACAGGAATTGACAGCCCTACATTCAGTTTGTAGTGCAAGTGCTTTATATCTCTGGGACAATGAACTTATTTTAACGGTTTACTACCTAGCATTTAGTTAGATTCAAAGATACGGAAATGGTTAATATAATTAACTATTTATAGGAAAATACATCCTAAATTCCTAGAGTCAACCTGGGGTCTTTTCAAACACCAACTCCGTTATGGATGTATTATTCGTGGGCGCCGTTCGACCTATGATTTGCCAACTTACTCCCGCTGTATCGGTGAACACAAATGAGGGTTCATTTAACTCGTTGTTGAGTATTTGGGTTGGGGCGAAACCATGCGCTGTAACCAATTCATGTACCATTTCCAATTTAGGCGTGTAGAAGGAATGCAGGGTTATACCTTTCTCCCCTATGCGTTGTTTGTCGGACCGATTGGTTCTGACACCATTGGGAATGAAAAACTTCATCTTACCACAAATGTTATTTGGGGAAACAAAGCCTTGATACCAATGACTAAATCCGGGTTCCATTTGAAAAACGCGTCTTGGTCCCTTCAACCAATCCCCATCCAAGGCCGGTGGGTCTTCTGCTTTTAATCCTAGAGCCGTTGACAAATAGGACATTTGTGCCATATCCTCAGCATCAATAATAAAGTCATGATGGGTAAACTCGCTAGTCTTTAACGGCGTTTCTTCGGCAACTGTTCCGTAGCCGGGAATGACGTATCCATAACGCTGGAAAAAAATATGATTAA